>CAKNLK010000017.1 GCA_930989535.1 uncultured Clostridia bacterium
AGAGAAAACCCGCGGGCACGCGGCTTTGCCGCTGACCGCCTGTTTTCTCTCTTTGTGCGCTTTTTTAAAGGCTCTCTTATTATAGAGCGCGCACAAATTCACTCTTTCCGCATATGCCCTTCGGCATATTGAGGGCAAAAACGAAAATTGCGATTTCCGTTTTTGCAAGTTGTTATTATTACAATCAACTGCGCGTTCCAAAATCGCTATTTTGGATTGGCGCACTCAATTTGTCGCATACCTGCGACCTCCGCGGGTGAATGCGCCGCGCGTATTTTGGTGTGCCCTTAAATTGCGCGGCGCAGAGGGAAGAGCCCTCAAACTCACGAAACTTTGTTTTGTCAGCTCAAAACAAAGTTTGTGAACAAGTTTTATTAATAGTTCTCCGCCTTCAGCTGGAAATATGCCTTCGGGTGCGAGCAGACGGGGCAGATTTCGGGCGCCTTTTTGCCGATGACGATGTGCCCGCAGTTGGAGCACTGCCAGATGCACTCTTCGTCGCGCGAGAATACCAGCCCCTCTTTCACGTTGTCCAAAAGGGCGAGGTAGCGTTTTTCGTGCTCCTTTTCGATTTCTCCCACCTTTTCGAACAGGAAGGCGATGTGGTCGAAGCCCTCTTCCTTCGCCTCTTTCGCAAAGCGAGCGTACATATCCGTCCATTCGTAGTTTTCGCCCGCCGCCGCGTCGATTAAATTCTCCTCGGTGGAGGGGACGTCGCCGCCGTGCAGCAGCTTGAACCAAATTTTCGCGTGCTCCTTTTCGTTGTTTGCGGTCTCTTCAAAGAGGTTGGCAATCTGTACGAAGCCGTCCTTTTTTGCCTTGCTCGCATAATATGTATATTTGTTCCGCGCCTGCGATTCGCCGGCGAACGCCGCCTGCAGGTTTGCTTCCGTCTTGGTGCCTTTGAGTTCCTTTGCCATTTTTTAATCCTCCGTAGTTTTTTTATAGCAGCCGGGGCACAGCCCGACAAACTCGATATTGTGGTCTTCCACCATGAACCCGCCCGTGTCGCCGAGCAGCTGAACAGGGGAGAACAGCGGCGCCATCGGCGCATCGAATATCTTCCCGCAGGCGCGGCACCGCATGTGGTAGTGCTTGTCCGTGCGGCAGTCGTACCGCTCGGCGCCCTCACCGGGGCAGACTCTGCCGATTTCTCCCTGCTCGGCAAGCAGGTTCAGATTTCTGTATACGGTCGCTTTTCCGATGCACGAATCCGCGCGCGACACGGCGGCGTACACCTCCTCCGCGCTCGGGTGGTCGAGCGCGCGCACCGCCTCGGCAACCAATTGCCTCTGTTTTGTGTTTCTTCGATTCATAATCCTGCTTATTGATAATTATTATCAATTATATTATATCATAGATTTTCTTTTTGTCAATAGTTTTTCCAAAATTTTTCCGCAGATATTGACAAATGCCCCTGTTCTGTTTTATAATAGTGTTAAACAAAATCGCGGAAGCGGAGGAACAGGTCGGAAAGCAGTATGAATTACGACAAAACGGAGCTGAATTTTTTAGAAAAGGACGTAATCAGGGCGTTCGGCGAAGAGGAGGGCAGAAAGATTTTTCTGCGCGCGTCCAAACTGTACGCGGAACTCGCCGTTACGACTGATTATCAGAAGAGCGCCACCTTCGAGCGCCAGCTCCGTATGCTCGTATACCCCGTAATCGCTTATTACAAGACGCTGCTCGCGTTCGGGTACAAGACGTCTTCCGCGCTGGGGCTTGTCCGCAACGAAACGGAGAAGGCGGCCGCGGCCTGTGCCGACGTGCTCGCCAGCCAGATGCGCCCTGTGTTCCCTTATCACGCGTTTAAACGCAACATCAAAAATTTTATCGAATATAAATTCCCCGGCAGGGGCTGGAGCGTGGCCGATTTAAAGGCGCGGGGGCGGAAGATTACCTTCCATATCCGAGAATGTCTGTACTGCACCGTGTGCGATAAGTTCGGCTGTTCCGAGCTGCGCGAGGTGTTCTGCGATTACGAGCGGACAGCCTTCAGCAAGGGGCTCGGCTCCGCCCTCACGTTCGACTGCGGAGACAGAATCGCCACCGGGCATGACAAGTGCGAATTTGTCTTTGCGAAAAAATAACGGAGATAAAAGAAAACCCCGCACTCCGCGGGGTTTTCTTTTATCGTTTTTTATACACAATGATTTCGGGGACTCCGGCGGGGCCGGTTTTGCACACGAGCAGAAACAAATCGCCGGCGGCGACGTTATAGCAGGCGTCGCTGCCCGGTATTTCCGCCCTGTTGCCCCAATACACGTCGTTATCCCGCAGGAATTTGACCGTCTGCCCGTTCGGGAGGGGATATTCCAAATTGATATATCCGCCGAGGAGCAGGTGCAAATCGTTCAGGGCAAGGTTTTCGATGCCCAGCGCGTTTATTTCGGCGATGAGCGCTTGTTTTGCGCGCTGCAATCCGTCCGGCCCGCTCCGCTTCACGCGCTCCGCGGCGATGCATGTTCCGCCGAAAGGATGCCCGCCGGCCCTTTCACAGCCGCCGCATTCCTCCCGCCGCTCGCACGCCGCGCAGCAGTCTGAACCGCAAATAGAGGACATGGCAAAACCTCCGTGCCGCCGAAAACGCCGGCGGTTATTCCGTTACGCCTTGTCGTTGCTGCCCAAAACGTCGATGATTTTGTGCTTGACGAGCTCTTTGACTGCCGCGCGCGCGTCGCCGAGGTATTGGCGGGGGTCGAAATGGTCGGGGTGTTCCGCAAAGTGCTTGCGCACCGCCGCCGTGCACGCCACGCGCAAATCGGAGTCGATGTTGATTTTGCAGACCGCCATCGAAGCGGCTTTGCGGAGCATCTCCTCGGGGATGCCGATGGCGTCGGGCATTTTGCCGCCGAACTGGTTGATGACGGCCACCTTGTCCTGCGGCACGGAAGAAGCGCCGTGCAGCACGATGGGGAAGCCGGGCAGGCGCTTGCCGACCTCTTCGAGGATGTCGAATCTGAGCTGCGGCTTCTGGCCGGGCTTGAACTTATACGCGCCGTGGCTGGTGCCGATGGCGATGGCGAGGGAGTCGCAGCCCGTCTTCTGGGTGAACTCGCAAACTTCGTCCGGCTGGGTGAAGCAGGCGTCCTCCGCCTTCACGTTCACCGCGTCCTCGATGCCGGCGAGCTGCCCCAGCTCCGCCTCGACCACGACGCCGCGGTCGTGCGCAAATTCGACGACTTTTTTGGTGATTTCGATGTTCTCTTTGAAGGAGTGGTGCGACGCGTCAATCATGACGGAGGTGAATCCGTCCTCGATGGCGGCCTTGCAGGATTCGAAATCCGCGCCGTGGTCGAGGTGCAGCACGATGGGCAGACCGGTCGTCTCCTCGGCGGCGAGCACGAGGTGGCGCAGGTATACGGGGTTGGCGTATTTGCGCGCGCCCGCCGAAACCTGCAGGATGAGGGGGGAATTGCATTCCTTGCCCGCTTCCACGATACCCTGAATGGTCTCCATGTTGTTCACATTGAAAGCGCCGATGGCGTAGCCGCCGGCATACGCTTTTTTAAACATTTCGGTTGAAGTTACCAAAGGCATATAGATTGAACCTCCGAATAAAATTTCTTTTCAAACGAACGGGAGGGCGATGCCGCGCGCACGCGCGGCTTTGCGGCGCTTTTCCCGGTTCGGAAAAGCGGAGGCGCCCCGTAATTCTTTTTGAATCGCAATACACTGAATATTGTACACTAAAACCGGGCAAAAATCAATTATTTTGAAAAATATCTTGAAAACGCTTTATAATTTTTTCGGAGGGTATTATAATTATAAGAGGAAATATTTTAAATCAATCGTACGGGGCGGAACGGGTTCGGCGCCGCCGCAAAGGGAAAGCGCGGCCGCTTCGGCCTTTTCCGCAGCGAAAGGAGGCATACTATGAGGGATTCGAGAATCGATAAACTGGCGGACGTATTGGTCAACTATTCGGTGCACTGCCAGAAAGGAGAAAAGGTGCTCATCGAGGCGCGCGGCATCGACGCGGAGCTCGTCAAGGCGTGCATCGAAAAGGTGTTCGCGGCGGGAGGGTATCCCTTTGCGGACGTCATCGATTTGAGCGTGGAGCGCGCCCTGATGCTGGGCACGGGCGAAGAGCACTGCAAACTCCGCGCGAAGTACGCGAAGTACCGCATGGAGGACATGGACTGCTACATCGGCATCCGCGGCGGCTCGAATACCTTTGAGCTGTCCGACGTCCCCGCGGAGAAAACGCAGATATACGACAGGCTCTTTTCCTTCCCCGTACATCATGAGACGCGCGTGAAAAAGACAAAGTGGGTGGTTCTGCGCTACCCGAACCCGTCGATGGCGCAGAACGCGGGCGTCTCCACCGAAAAGTTCGAGGACTTCTATTTCGACGTGTGCACCCTCGACTATTCCAAGATGGACAGGGCGATGGACGCGCTCAAAGCGCTCATGGACAGGACGGACAAGGTGCGCCTCGTCGCGAAGGATACCGACCTCACCTTCTCCATCAAGGGCATCCCCGCCATCAAGTGCGCGGGGCACATGAACATCCCCGACGGCGAAGTGTACACCGCGCCCGTCAAGGACAGCGTCAACGGCGTCATCACCTACAACGCGCCCACGCTGGAGAACGGCATCAAGCACGAAAACGTGCGGCTGGTGTTCAAAGACGGCAAAATCGTCGAGGCGACCTCCTCGAACACCGAGGCGCTCAACGCGGTGCTGGATACCGACGAGGGCGCGCGGTATGTGGGGGAATTTGCTATCGGCGTCAACCCCTTTGTCACCGCGCCCATGCTGGATATCCTGTTCGACGAAAAGATTTCCGGCTCCATCCATTTCACGCCCGGCTGCGCCTACGAGGACGCGTTCAACGGCAACAAATCGAGCGTGCATTGGGACATGGTGCTCATTCAGACGCCCGAGTGGGGCGGCGGCGAAATCTGGTTCGACGGCGTTTTAATCCGCAAGGACGGCAGGTTCGTACCCGAGGAATTGCAGTGCCTCAACCCCGAAAATTTGCAGTAGGGGGCGCCCCTGCCCGGGCAAAAAAGTTAAAATTTGCAAAAATTCGCAAAATCGAGGGGAGTTTTTGCGCAAATCATTGACTAACTTTCCGCGATTTGCTATAATGGTATCGCTGACAAAACGGTCAAAATTTCAGTTTTATAAATGGAGGACTATTATCATGGCTAATGTAAGAGTTGCGATTAACGGGTTCGGCCGCATCGGCCGCCTCGCGTTCCGCCAGATGTTCGGCGCCAAGGGCTACGAAGTCGTCGCTATCAACGACCTCACCAGCCCCGCGATGCTCGCGCACCTTCTCAAGTACGATTCCGCGCAGGGGCGCTATGCCTTGGCGGACAAGGTCACCGCGACGGAAAATTCCATCATCGTCGACGGCAAGGAAATCAAAATCTATGCCGAGAAAGACGCGAAGGATTTGCCCTGGAAGGAAGTCGGCGTAGACGTCGTTCTCGAATGCACGGGCTTCTACTGCTCCAAGGCGAAGAGCCAGGCGCACATCGACGCCGGCGCGAAGAAGGTCGTTATCTCCGCTCCCGCGGGCAACGATTTGCCGACCATCGTCTACAGCGTCAACGAAAAGACGCTGAAGCCCACCGACACCATCATTTCGGCGGCTTCCTGCACGACGAACTGCCTCGCTCCCATGGCGAACGCGCTCAATAAGTTCGCGAAAATCAAGAAGGGCTACATGACCACCATCCACGCTTACACGGGCGACCAGATGACGCTCGACGGGCCTCATCGCAAGGGTGATCTGCGCCGTGCGCGCGCCGCTGCGGTGAACATCGTTCCCAACAGCACGGGCGCTGCGAAGGCTATCGGCCTCGTTATCCCCGAACTCAACGGCGTTTTGGACGGCTGCGCGCAGCGCGTTCCCGTTCCCACCGGCTCCCTCACGCAGCTCATCGCAATCGTCGAGGGCGAAGTGGACAAGGACGGCGTGAATGCTGCGATGAAGGCGGCGGCTTCCGATTCCTTCGGCTACACCGAGGACGAAATCGTCTCCTCCGATATCATCGGCATCACCTACGGCTCGCTGTTCGACGGCACGCAGACCAAGTGCATGCCCATGGGCGACGGCTCCACGCTCGTAAAGGTCGTTTCCTGGTACGACAACGAGAACTCTTACACCAGCCAGATGGTTCGCACCATCAAATACTTCGCCGAATTGAAGTAATTCGCCGCGAAGTTCCAAAGAAAAACACGGCGCCGTTCCGCTTTTGCGGAACGGCGCTTTTGTATGCCGGTTCGCCCGAAAAATTGCCTTATAAGCCGCTTTTTGCCCCGAAAAGCGGGCAATCGGCACGACTTGCCGCCACTGCGGGAGAAAAATTTGACTTTCCGTTCCCGCTATGGTATAGTAACTCTGCTGTGCAAAACAGAGAATAGGAGATTGAGATGATTCGCAGGATAACGCAAGCGGACAGGGAGGATTTTCTGCGCCTGTCCGAAGAATTTTATGCCTCGCCCGCGGTGCTGCACGCGGTGCCGCGGAGCTACCACGAGGGCGCCTTCGCAGAGCTGATGCGCTCGGACGAGTACGCGGAAGGGTTTATGCTGGAGGCGGACGGGAAGATTGTCGGCTTCGCCTTGACGGCAAAAACCTATTCGCGCGAGTCGGGCGGGAAGGTGCTTTGGCTGGAGGAGCTGTATATTCTTCCCGAATACCGCAGCCGCGGTTTGGGGAGGGAATATTTCGCCTTTATCGAGGAATACGCGCGGCAAAACGGCTTTGCGCGCATCCGCCTGGAGGTGGAGGAGGAGAACGTGCGCGCCCGCGCGCTGTACGCGCGGCTCGGCTATCTCCCGCTCGAATATTGCCAGATGATAAAGGACTTGCGCGGCTGAGGCAGGGGTGAGAGAAGTATGAAAAAGCTCGGCTCGGGGCACACGCTCGCGGCTTGTTTTGCCGGCTATATCACGCAGGCAATCGTCGTCAACTTTGCGCCGCTCTTGTTTTTGACTTTCAATCAAAGCTACGGCATATCGCTCACGCTCATCGGCCTGATGATTACGGTCAATTTCGGCGTGCAGCTCACCGTCGATTTGCTCGCGACGAAGTTTGTGGATACAATCGGCTACCGCCCCTGCGCGGTGGCGGCGCACGTGTTTTGCTGCGCGGGGCTGGTGCTGCTCGCCTTTCTGCCGGACGTTCTGCCCTCGCCGGCGGCGGGGCTGTTTATCGCGTCCGCCGTGTATGCGGCGGGCGGCGGCTTGATCGAAGTGCTCATCAGCCCCATCGTGGAGGCATGCCCCTTCGAAAGGAAAAAATCGGTCATGAGCCTGCTCCATTCCTTTTACAGTTGGGGGCAGGTCGCCGTCGTCGCGCTGTCCACCCTGTTTTTTGTATGCGCCGGCATCGAAAATTGGAGCATTCTCGCCCTCGCGTGGGCGGCAATCCCGCTTCTGAACGCAATCTATTTCCTGTTCGTGCCCATCTATCCGCTGGTGGAGGAGGGGCAGGAACCGGTAAAACTGCGCACCCTTTTGCGCTCGGGCATGCTGTGGCTTTTTATCCTGCTCATGCTCTGCGCGGGCAGTGCGGAACAGTCGGTCAGCCAGTGGGCGTCTGCCTTTGCGGAAGCGGGGCTGGGCGTTTCGAAAACGCTGGGCGATTTGCTCGGGCCGTGCATGTTCGCGGCGATGATGGGCGCGTCGCGCCTGCTGTTTGCGAAATTCGGCGAAAAGATGCAGCTGCATACCGCCCTGTTAGTCGCGGCGTGCGGCTGCGTCGCGGGGTATCTCTTGTGCGCGTTTTCGCCGGTCGCGTGGCTCGGCCTTGCCGGGTGCGCGCTGGTCGGGTTTTCGGTCGGTATCCTCTGGCCGGGCACGGTTTCCTTTGCGTCCGCACGCATGCCCCGCGGCGGTACCGCGCTGTTCGCCCTCCTCGCCCTCGCGGGAGACGTCGGCTGTATGGCCGGCCCCTCCGCCGTCGGGGCGATTGCAGACGCGTTTTCGGGCGATTTGCATACGGGCATCGCGTTCGGGCTGGCTTTCCCCGCGGCGATGGCAGTTGCGCTGTTTATCTTCCGCTTTCAAAAGAGCGGAAAGGCGCTTTTGAACGGCGAAAATCTGCAGTAAATACGCCCCGCACCCTTTTGCTGAAAAAAAGAAGAATTGCCCCGCCGCATGAGAAACGGCGGGGCAAAATACTGCCCTGCGGCATAGAATAGAAGTAGGGGAGGGAAAACTTCCCGCGTATTCTACAAAGGGGACGAAACAAAGATGTTTTTACTGTATTCCATATTGTTCGGCGAATGTTGCTGCAACAACGGCTGGAACCGCGGCGGCCAAAACTGCGGCTGCGAGCGGAACTGGCAGAACTGCGGCTACGGGCGCGATGACCGCGGCGGTCAGAATTACGGCTGCAACAACGGCTGCGGCCGTACGCGGCAGTGCTGCGGCGATTCGTTTGCGGCGGAAACGGAGTTTTTCAGCAACGATTGCTGCTGCAACGACCGCTGCTGCAGCGGGTTCGGGCGCCACGGCGGATTCAGCGTCTGTTGCGACGAGGAGTATTACAACCGCCAGTATGCACTGTGCCGCTGCTGCAAGTGCAACAGCCGCAATTCCTGCGGCTGCCGCGGCAATAACCGTTAAAATCAAACGAAGCGCGCGGCCGAGCCGCGCGCTTTTATGCGGAAATGCGATAGCCCCGCCCGTAAAAGGGCGGGGCTTTGCGATTGAATCTGGTGCGGATAACAGGATTTGAACCTGCACGGTTGCCCACAGGATTCTAAGTCCTGCGCGTCTGCCAGTTTCGCCATATCCGCATGGGATACTTTCGTATCCCGAATATTATAAACTATTTTCCGGAAAAAGGCAATCAAATGGGCGGCATTGCCGCGACGGGGCGCATTTTGCGGTTTATTCGCCCTCTTTTGCATGCAACGGCTTGTAAAAAGCTGTTTTTTTTGCTATGATATTAAAAGAGATACGTTGCTTTCAAGAGAGGAACGCTATGGACGAAGAGATTCAGATTTTTATATCCTGCCATAAGCCCTGCGAGCGCGCGGAGAGCGCCTGCGTGCGTGCGGTTATGCAGGCGGATATCGTGCGCTCGCTTTCCGCCGGCGGCGAGGCGGATTGCTTTATGGCCGCGCGCGCGAACGAGTTCTGCGAACTTTTAACGCAGTATTGGGCATGGAAAAACTGCGATGCCGACTATATCGGATTCGGGCATTACCGCCGCTATTTCGCCTTTGCGGAGGGGATAAAGGCGGACGGAGACGGCATCGTGCGCCGCCTCTTCCTCAACGAAGACACCGCGCGCGAGCTGTCCCTCGCCGACGATGCCGCCATCGCCGCCGCGCTGAACGGGTGCGACGTGCTCGCCCCGTATCCCGTGGAGTACCCCGTCGGCTCGGCGTACAGCCAATTCAAAAATTCAGACGTCCTGAACGTCGAAGACCTCGACATCGCGCTCGATATCATCGAAAAGGAGTTCCCCGACTACCGCGCCGCCGCAAAGAAATACATGCGCGGGCGGCGGCTGTACTACTGCAATATGTTCGTCATGCGGCGGGAACTCTTCCGCGCGTACAGCGAATGGCTGTTTGCGATTTTGCGCCGCTTTTATGCGAGGAAGGATATGCGCGCGGCGGGCTACACCGCGGCGCAGCTGCGCACGCCCGGGCACCTCGGCGAGCGGCTGTTCGGCATCTGGCTCACGCACCTGCAAATGCAGGGCGGCGCGAAGGTTCGCCACTGCCGCATGGCGGTGTTCGAGAGCGCGGATCTCGTTCCGCCCCTCCTGCCGAAGGAAGGGGCAAATCCGCTCTTTCTGCCCGCAGACGCCCGCTCGGCGCCCTTTGCCGCGGCGGCGCTCCGCTCGGCGGCGCGCACGGCAAAGCAAAAAATCGACGCCGTGCTTTTGGAAAACGGCATTTCGGCGGAGGATAGGGAGAAGCTCGCCGCGAGCGTCGGCGGCTGTGCCGCCGTTTCCGTGCGCTTTGCCGACGCGGCGCGCGTTTTTGCGCCCTGTGCGGCGGCAAGGGAAGATGTTAAAATCGATTTAGCGCAGCTGCCCGCGCTTTTTCCCGCATTCGGGCGAATACTTTGGTCGGACGGTTTTTCCCTTTTTAAGGAGGACGTATGCGCGGCGGGAGGGGAGAACTCCTTGGATATTTCTCCGCAGGGCGAGCGGATGCCCGCCCGCGCCCATCGGGAGTACTACCCGACGAAGGGATACTCCGATTATTTTTGGGAGGTATTCCGTCAAACGCCATTCTACGGGGAGACGGGCAGGGCAAAAAAATACGGCGGCGAGCGCAACCCCCTTTGGCGGGCGGCGTTCCGCCTGTTCCCTGCGGGAGGAAAATTCGGCAGTTTTTTGCGCAAGGCGCGGCGGCATTTGGGGAAATAGGTTAAAATTGGAGCGTGCAATCGGCCTTTGCGCCGCGGCGGAGGAGCCGCAGTGCTTATAAACCGACAAAAAATCGCGCATACTGACGGCAGGAGGTACAAACGATGTTTGTTGCAAATTTAGTTTCTTACATCCTCGTGCTGCTCGGCGCGGTCAATTGGGGATTGTACGGCATTTTCAACTTCAACCTCGTATCGGCGATTTTTATGGGGGACAGGAGCGTCGGCGCCATCATTGTCTATTGCCTGATAGCGCTTGCGGCGATTTGGTTGATTATCTACACGGTGTTTTCGGGCGGAATTATCCGCCTGCTCCCGCACAGAAAGGAGCACGTTTAAAAAAGGAAACAGGGAACGGCAAGCGCCGTTCCCTGTTTCTATATTCAATCAATTTAATTTGTTCTGTCGTCCGTTCTCCCGAGGAGATAGTCGGGTGATACGTTAAAAAAGTCGGCAAGTTGGAAAACATATTCTATGGCAGGAATATTTTTTCGTTTGAGCCATACATGGATCGAATTGCGAGAAAAAGTTATCTTCGGATTATTTGTAATATCCGATATTTTTAAGCCCTTTTCATGAATCAGTTCTAAAAGGCGCACATGAAAAGTGGCAGGGTGTTCAGATTTTTCAAAAGCGGAATTATCTGTTTTTGCCAAAATATATTCAATCGATTTATTTTTGTAATCGGCAATTTTAATAAGAGATAGAGTGGATGGAATTATACCGTGGGCGGTAATGTTTGAAATAACGGTTTTGCTGACACCGACCCGCATAGCAAATTCCGCATTGCTGCATTTTTTGCCCTCATCGGAACCTTCGACTTCCTCGTCCGCGATAATTTCCTTTATTCGGTTTTGGAATGCAGCAGAGGTTTTGATGCTGTCCTCGGGCATTTTTGACATAATTATATAAAAACTCCCTTTTTTCGACAAAAAAAGTGTTGACAAAAGATGAGCATATCAAATTATTTTATGATATAATATATGAGCTATATCCGATACAATAAGAATAGCTTATTTTTTATTATCGTGTGTTAACTAAAACGGTATGGTTAACAATAAAATTTAAGAATACAAAGGAGGGCACCATGACAGACGAAGGAGTGCAACAAAAGTATCGCCGGGCTTTTGATTTTTTATCCCGAAAGGGAATAACGGAGCTTCGCTCCTACGGGCGTGCGTTCGGCGTCCGCGCGCCGACGGCAAAACACAAGAGCGAACTGATTGCGACATTATAAAAATTGCGGCGGGGCTGGAGCCGAAGTTGCCCCAAACGAACAAGGGCGCGCGCGTCCGCGCAAAGCCGGTTACCCCCGACGAAATGGAGGAATTGCGGCGCATGGTTCAGGAAAAAGCCGAATCATCGCCCCGATCTTCGGAAGAGGATATTTTCTTAAAAGCCGGGCAGGGGACGTATACCCTGCGCGGAAAATTGGACATCCGCACGGACGGCTCGTTCCGTCTGTCGCTCGAAGGGGATATAGAAAAATCGTAACAAAATTATTTACAAAGGAAGGAGCAAAATCGTGAAAGTGAAAATTGAATTGGAGGAGGAAGAGCTGACGCATCTGATGCGGCTCGTGTTTTTGGGCAACTACGCTGTCAACGGCATCCGCGGGGAACAGGAACAAATCGCGGAATATAACGCGCTGGCGGAAAAGCTGGCGCGCCTGCAATACGAAGCGGCATTCGGCATCTCCGGCGAAGAAGCGGAGGAAAACGAACTTGCCGACCTGCGCGACCGCACCTATGACGCGGTCCGCGGCTATTTGGAGGCATTCGAGGAGGACGCTTTCCGGGAAGTTTTAAAAAGTAAAGAGCGCCGCCCGTCTGTGTGACGGGCGGCGAATAATTTATTCGCATAATTTTCACATTTTTTCGGCATACACTCATTGACAAATCTCCCGCAATGGAATATAATAAAAGCGTAAAAAGTTATTAGTGATAAATATTTTTACTATTGTCATAAATTTCCGTTACGGAAAATTACAGCGAAATGACTTTGTATGACATTGCAGGAGGCTTTAATTATGAGTTTTGTCGAATTTCATGACGTGAGCAAGTTTTACACGATGGGCAGCACGCAAATCAAGGCGGCGGACAAGGTGAACTTCACGATTGAGCAGGGGGAGTTCTGTGTCATCGTGGGGCCGAGCGGCGCGGGCAAAACGACCGTGCTGAACATGCTCGGCGGCATGGATAAGGTGAGCGAGGGCACCATCCTCGTCGACGGGGCAAAGGTGAGCGCCTTCAACGAGCGCCAACTCACCGACTACCGCCGCTACGACGTGGGGTTCGTGTTCCAGTTCTACAACCTCATCCAGAACCTCACCGCCAAAGAAAACGTGGAGATCGCCTCCGAAATCTGCAAAAACCCGCTCGACGCGGCGGAAACGCTGAAAAACGTGGGGCTTTCCCAGCGCATGGATAACTTCCCCGCGCAGCTTTCGGGCGGCGAGCAGCAGCGCGTTTCCATCGCGCGCGCCATCGCCAAAAACCCCAAACTCCTCCTGTGCGACGAGCCGACGGGCGCGCTCGACTACGAGACGGGCAAAAGCATCTTAAAATTGTTGCAGGATATCTGCCGCGACGGGAAAAAGACGGTCATCGTCATCACGCACAACCAGGCCATCACGCAGATGGCGGACAGGGTGATTCACGTCAAAAACGGCCGCGTGGAATCGGAAATCGTGCAGGAAAACCCCGCAGACGTATCCACCATCGAGTGGTAACGCGGCGGGCGCGCCGCTATGGGCGAGCGGCGAAAAAAGAGGCTTTTTGCGAATCGAGCGGAGGGCATTATGCGTAAATTCAACAAAAACATCGCAAAGGAATTTAAAACGAGTTTCGGGCGGTTCATCGCCATCATGGCGATCATCGCGCTGGGCGTCGGGTTTCTGATCGGCGTCACGCAGGCCACGCCCGACATGAAAAATACGATGAGCACCTACCTCATCGACAATCAGGCGTACGATATCGATGTCAAGGGTACCTACGGCCTGACGCAGGCGGATATCGACGCAATCCGCGCTTTGAAAGACGACAACGGCGACGCGCTCGTCGAATCGGTCACGCCCGTCATCTCGACGGACGCGGTTGTCACGGCGGGCGGGCACGAGGACGTGGTGGGGCGCTTCATCGGCATCGAAAACTTAAAGGAGTACGCGGACGCGGATACGGATGCCGCGAGCGGCAACCTGAATACGCTCACCCTCGTCGAAGGGGAATGGCCGGATGCCGCGGGCGAGGTGGTCGTGGCGCAGCCGACCAACTATTTCGAACGGGTGAACGTCGGCGATACGATCACTCTGCCCGAAACGGTCGAAACGTCGCAGGCGACCTACGGCGACGTATATGCGATGAAGGAGTTCAAGGTGGTCGGTATCGTTTCCTCGCCCGACTATTTTTACAGGGATGCGCGCGAAGTTACCACGCTCGGCTCGGGCGTAATCGGCTGCGTCATCTACGGCGAGATGAACGAATTGTATGACTTACAAAAATCGGGCATCTTTTCCTATTTGAGCAACGAATCGATTATGGGCATCATCGGCGCGGAGCCGATTGCCGTACAATACACCGATTGCTATATAAAACTGCGCGATTCAGAAAATTACGAGCGGTTTACCGACGGCTACAAAAACTTTGTGTTGGAGGGGGCGGAGTCCCTCGAAACGCTGGGCAAGGATCAAATTAAAGTGTTCACCGATTTGATTGCCAAAGCGGAGGAAAACGGATTCGGGAGCATCATCGCCGGCATGGGGCTGTCCGCCGACAGTGTGCAGTGGCTCGTGCTCGACCGCGCGAATACCAACGTCAGCTACGTCAGCTACGACATGAACGTGGAAAAGGTCGAGGAAATCGCGGGCATCTTCCCCATCTTCTTCATCGTGGTGGCGGCGCTCGTCGCGCTCACTTCGATGACGCGCATGGTCGAGGAAGACCGCATGCAGATCGGCACCTTCAAGGCGCTCGGCTACGGGCCGGGGCGCATCATGTCGAAGTACCTCATCTACTGCTGCCTCGCGAGCATCATCGGCTGCGTGGCGGGCATCCTTATCGGCTTCAGCCTGCTCCCGTCCATCTTCTGGCAGGCGTATGGCTCGCTGTATATCCTGCCCGGCCTCATCCTCGCATTCAGCCCGTGGTTTGCGCTTATTGTCTTTGCGGTGGCGCTGGCGGGTACCGCGCTCGTCACCTGGGCTACCTGCCGCAATTCGCTGAAGGAGAAGCCCGCCAAACTCATGCAGCCCAAGGCGCCCAAGCCGGGTAAGCGCATCTGGCTGGAGCGGATCGGCTTCATCTGGAATCACCTCAAATTCAAGTGGAAGGCGACCGTGCGCAACATCTTCCGCTATAAAAAGAACATGATCCTGACCATCGTATCCGTCATGGGCTGCACGGCGCTCATCCTTACCGGCTTCGGGCTGAACGATTCGGTCGTCGCCGTCACGGATATTCAGTACGGCAAGGTATTCCTCTACGATACCGTCATCGAATACTCGGGCGACCTCGCCGATTTGCCGTCGGACAGCGCGCTGAAAACCTTTTTGAACGACGCGGGCGAGGGGAACAGCGTCGGGCTGTACACCGAGAGCGGCACCCTCGTTTTGGACGGAAGCAAGAGCGACGGCCGCGAGAGCGTCGACCTGTACGTCGTGCGCGACGGCACCGCCGAACAATTTCGTTCCTTTATTGACTTGCATGAACGGAAAAATTCTGCTATAATAGATGTAACGGAAGGGGGTGACAACGTCATCGTCATTCCCGAAAATATCGCCGTCGTCTACGGCATCGAGGCGGGCGATACGGTGACGTACAACGGAACGGAGTTCACCGTGCACGCCGTGTGCGAGAGCTACACGGGCACCTACGCCTACATGAGCGAGGCGGCGTACGAAAAGGCGTTCGGGGATATCGCTTCGGATAACACGCTCCTGGTCAAGTCGGGCATCGCGGAGAGCGATGTGGACGGCGCGACGGAAAAGCTCTTGTCCGACGCGAATGTTTCCGCGGTCGAATTCATATATTCTTCCCTCGGCACTTTCTCGGGATTGGAATCGACGATGGGGCTGGTCATCGCGGTGCTCGTGCTGTGCGCGGGCGCGCTGGCGGCGATCGTGCTGTATAATCTGACGAACATCAACATCGACGAACGGCGCAGGGAAATTGCGACGCTGCGCGTGCTCGGCTATCGGCGGTACGAGGTGGCGGGGTATATCTACCGCGAAAGCGCGATTCTGACGCTCGTCGGCACGCTGCTGGGGTTGGGGCTCGGGTTCCTGTTGCACTGGTTTATCGTCTCGCGCGTGAACAGCGTGGCGATGATGTTCGGCCGCGCAATCGGCGGGCTGAGCTATCTGTGGGCGTTCCTGCTCACGGTTGCGTTCGCGGTAATCGTATACGCGTTCATGCTTATCAAGCTGAACCGAATCAATATGGCGGAATCGCTCAAATCCAACGAGTGAGGTGCGGGCGGTTCAAAGGAGAATACTGTGGATAAAAGAGAGTTGCGAGTGGGATTGATGCAAGAACTTTGGCGCATGAACAAAATCGATTTGATGCTGAGCCTGCGCGAATTTGTCGAGGGCGAAACGGCCGCTCTGTGGTATCTTCATTCCTGCGGCTCGGAGCGCGTTTCTCCTTCGCAAATCAGTGAAAATCTGCACGTAAGCCGCGCGCGCGCGGCGAATATTCTGCGCTCCCTGCGCAGCAAGGGCTACGTCGAGATGGAAATTTCGCCCGACGATCGCCGCAAGATGGACGTATTCTTTACCCCCAAGGGGAAGAAGTTTTTGGAGGAGAAGTACGATTTCCTCGTCCGCTATTTCGACTTGTTCGTTGACGTGCTGGGCGAGGCGGATATCCTGGAGCTCACCCGCCTTTTGAAGCGGGTGTCGGACAGCGACAGGCTGCTCAAACCCGAACGGGAGAGGCGGAACCTGACGCGGGAGGAGGACGTATGATTGATAACGAATCGGGCGAAGATTACCTGGAGGCAATCCTGCGCCTTTCGGCGGGTGAAAAGGACGTACATTCTGTCGACGTCGCGCGCGAGTTGGGCGTTTCCAAGCCCGCCGTGACCAAGGCGATGCGCATCCTCACGCAGAAGGGGTACGTGCAAATCGTCGACAATCATATCCATTTTACCCAAGCGGGGGAAGCGTACGCGCGGGAGGTCTACGCGAAGCACCGTACGCTGACCGATTTCCTGAAAAAACTCGGCGTCGACGACGCGGTTGCCGAAGCGGACGCCTGCCGCATGGAGCACCTGGTCAGCGAAGAGACGTATGCGGCAATCCGCAGGTTTATGGAAAAATAACCGGGCGCGCGGTTTGCTGCGCTTCGCTGCGGAATAGTTTGATTTGCGGGTACGGACGGCAGTTCGTACCCGTTTCCCTCTCATTTTCGGAGCATGACCGGGTTTTGGCGGGGGCGGAAGTGCGCTCTATTCGCCGCCCGGCAAAAATGTTCCGCATTTCGGCATATTTCTTTGCGGTATTTTTGGTGCGGCTCCTGCATTGTACAAGCTGCGGATTTCATAGACTAATGATATCCTGAAAATGCGGGGGAACGCCTATGCTGTTCGATTTTTTATGCGCCCTGTTGGGCAGGTTCGTATTTTTTACTTCCGCCGTGGGAGGCAAGGGTTCCTTTCCCAAGCCACTCCCGCCCGAAGAGGAGGCGCGCTGTTTAAAGCTCGCGCGCGAGGGGGATAAGGCCGCGAAGGATAAGCTCATCCGCCACAATATGCGCCTCGTCGCGCACATCGTCAAAAAATACAGCGGCGCGGCGGAAACGGACGATTTGATTTCGGTGGGGAGTATCGGGCTCATCAAAGCGGTCAATACCTATCAGGAGGGGCGGGGCACGCAGCTCGCGACCTATACCGCCCGCTGCATCGAAAACGAAATCCTCATGCTCATCCGCAGCAACAAAAAGCACAAGAACACGGTGTACCTTTCCGACCCCGTGGGCGTGGATAAGGAGGGGAACGAGCTCACGTTGATGGATTTGCTGTTCGAAAAAGAGGACGGCGTATTCAAAAAAGTGGAGTCGAACCTGGTCAAGGAAAAGTTCATGCACATGCTCAGGGAGACGCTGTGCGAGCGGGAATACACCGTGCTGTGCCTGCGCTACGGGTTAAAGGGCGGCGCGCCCATGCCCCAGCGGGAGGTCGCCGTGTTTTTAAAAATTTCGCGCTCCTACATATCCCGCATCGAAAAGCGCGCCATCGAAAAGGTGCGCGCCCGCGTAGACCGCGGCGATTACATGTAGCGCGGCTTGCAATATCTTGCGCGGCCGCCCTTGCCGCGAGTTCCGGACAGCCGCCCGATGGCGGCGCCGGGGCGCGCGGAGAGGAAAATTTTGCCGCAATCTTTCAGCAACGGTTTACAACGCGGGCGGGGCATGGTATAATAGAACAAACGAAGGCGCCGCCGTGCGCCCGCGCGGACAAGCCTTTTGCCGCGCAAGGGCAGCCGCTTCCGTGCCGCGGCGCGCCGGATGGAAGCAATTCGACGGAGAAAAAGGGGTCAAAAGAGGCATGCTTTGCAGCAACTGCAAAAAAAAGTTCGCCGTGCATACGGTCAAAGACGGCGACGGCGAGATACATCTGTGCGGCGATTGCTACGAGCGTTTGGGATATGCGGCGGAGTTCGTAGGGGAGGATATTTTTGCCGCCTTCCGCAAGCCGGGGCAGGCGGAGGAAAAGCGCTGCTCTTCCTGCGGCACGTCCTTTTCCGATTATTCGCGCACCGGCCTTTTGGGGTGCGCGGAGTGCTACGAGGTGTTCAGTGAGGAGCTGATACCATCCATCCGCATGCACGGCAAAACGCAGCACATCGGCAAGCGCCCGCTGGGAGACGACGTGCTGTTCGAGCTCCGCGCCGAGCAGAAATCTCTGCGCGCCGAGCTGGAATTGGCTATCAAGGAAAAGCGCATGAAGGACGCCGAGCGCATCAACCGCGCGATTCGCGAGATTACCCGCGCCATATCCGAAGATTTTGGAGGCGGCGATGATTAACAATATCGAAAGTACGGTCGCTTCCACGCGCGTGCGCCTGGCGCGCAACCTTGCGGGCTATCATTTCCCGAACCGGCTCGAACCCGCCGTCGGCAAGGAAATCGTGCGCACCGTGTCGGACGAGGCGTGCCGCCTGCATCCGTTCAACCTGTATTCGATGGACGAAATTTCCGAAAACGTGGCGCAGGCGCTGTGCGACGACCACCTCATCTCCGCGGGGCTTGCCGCCAACCGCGCCTGCGGCGCGGCGCTCATCGACGAGGAGGACGAGGGGGTAGACGGCCCGCGCGGGAAGTATTCCATCATGATTAACGAGGAAGACCACCTCCGCGAGCAGTATATCATCCGCGGGCTGAACCTCATGCTCGCCTACCGCCGCCTGTCCGCGCTGGACGACGAGCTTTCCAAAACCATTCGCTTTGCCTTCGATAAAAAGCTGGGGTATCTCACCGCCTGCCCGACGAATTTGGGCACGGGGCTGCGCGCCTCCGTCATGCTGTTCTTGCCCGGGCTTACGCGCACGAAAAAGATGAAAACGGTCGCGAATATCATGTCCGGCCTGGGGCACACGGTGCGCGGCGTATACGGGGAGGGCAGCGCCGCCGACGGGTACATGTACCAAATCAGCAACGAAGTTACCCTCGGCGTGGACGAAAATTATATCCTCACGGAAGTGCAGCGCGCCGTTTTGGAGGTCGTCAAGCTGGAGGCGCTCGCGCGCGAAAACATGCTCGACGCCGACTTCGACGGCGTAAAAGACGAGTGCATGCGCGCCTACGGCATCCTTACCAACTGCTATATGATTTCGTTCGACGAATTTCTGCGCCTCATTTCGGCGGTCAAGCTGGGGGCGGCAATCGGATTTTTGTCCGTCAAAAATTTCCCCGCGCTCGACGATTTGATTGCGGAGGTGCGCCCCGCCAACATCGGCTTGAATTATGAGGAGCCTCTCACCCCCGGCGAGCGGGATAAGCGCCGCGCGGCGAAGGGCAGGGCCGCATTGAAGAAGATTGTCCGCGGCTGAAAAAGCCGGACGCCGAAAGAATAAATATTTCCAGAACGATACGGGCGGCAGCCCGCAGGAGACTTATGTACGATTTCAGTAAATTTTCCATCAACCTGCAAAAGGCAATTAAACTCTCTTTGGACGCCGCGCGCTATTACGGCACGAATTATGTCGGCAGCGAGCACGTTCTGTTCGGCATCTTGAACGTTCCCGAATGCCGCGCCTGCAAAATTTTGTTGGCAGCGGGGGTTCGCGAGCCGGCGTATCGCACCGCGTTCGTCCGCGCACTCAACAAAGGCGCAAAAATCAGCGGTTTTACGCCGCGTACCAAGAGTATGTTCGATAAGGCATGTGAATTTGCCATCGACCACGACGGCCCGGGTGCTCCCGTCAGCAGCGAATATATGCTGCTCGCCATTCTCGTGGACGACGAATCGGTCGCGGTGCGGCTTCTGCGCGCCCTCGGTATTGATATCGAAGGGCTGCTTTCCGCGCTCGACGAGGAGATGGGCGAGCCGCGCCCCGATCCCGAATATGACATGTACGAGAGCATGTTCCGCCAGCAGCACGCCAAAAACGGCGGCATGTACGAGCCGGGCGCCGAGCGCGCGAAGGCTTCCCCCGTGCAAAACGATTTGCGCTTCGGCACCGACCTCACGCAGAAGGCGCGCGAGGGAAAAATCGATCCCGTCATCGGCCGCAAAAAGGAGATTGACAAGATTATTCAGGTGCTCTCCCGCCGCACGAAGAACAATCCCGTGCTCATCGGCGAGCCGGGCGTGGGCAAGAGCGCCGTCGTGGAGGGGCTGGCGCAGGCAATCGTCAAGGGGGAAGTGCCCGACCTTTTGCTCGGCAAAACGGTGTTTGCGCTCGATTTGCCGGGAATGCTCGCCGGCGCGAAGTACCGCGGCGACTTTGAAGAGCGGCTCAAAGAAATCATCGAAAATATCCAAAAGAACGGCAACGTCATTCTGTTTATCGACGAAATTCACAGTATCGTCGGGGCGGGCGCCAGCGCGGACAACAGCATGGATGCGGCGAACATCTTAAAGCCCATGCTTGCGCGCGGCGAATTGCAGACCATCGGCGCGACCACCATCGACGAATACCGCAAATACATCGAAAAGGATCCCGCGCTCGAGCGCCGCTTCACCCCCGTGAACGTGGAGCAGCCGAGCGTGGAGGAGACCATCGAAATTCTGCGCGGCCTGCGCGACAAGTACGAGGCGCACCACAAGGTGACCATCAGTGACGACGCGATTGTCGCGGCGGCGAGCCTTTCCGACCGCTACATCACCGACCGCTTTTTGCCCGACAAGGCAATCGACCTCATCGACGAGGCCGCCAGCCGCGCCCGCCTGGACAGCTACAACGGCCCCGCGGGCATCAAGGAAAAGGAGCAGGAAATCGAGCGCCTCGTCGCCGAAAAAAATAAGGCGGTGCGCAAGGACGACTTCCTTGCCGCCCAAAACATCTTGCAGCAGATTAAAAAGGCGGAAGGGGAAATCGAGACAATCCGCGCCGATTGGGAGAAGAACCGCGGCGAAAGCCATGCCTCCATCGGCTCGGAAGACGTCGCCAAGATTGTCGCGGGCTGGACGGGTATCCCCGTCGTCAAGCTCACCGAGGAGGAGAGCCAGCGGCTTTTGCACCTCGAAGAGGAGCTGCACAGGCGCGTCATCGGGCAGGACGAGGCGGTTTCCGCCGTGGCGAAGGCGATCCGCCGCGCCCGCGCGGGGCTGAAAGACCCGAACAGGCCCATCGGCTCGTTCATCTTCGTCGGGCCTACGGGCGTGGGCAAAACGGAGCTTTCCAAGGCGCTCGCGGCGGCGATGTTCGGCGACGAGCGGCTGATGATTCGCTTGGATATGAGCGAGTTTATGGAAAAACATTCGGTCAGCAAGCTCATCGGCGCGCCCCCGGGATACGTCGGGTTCGACGACGCGAGCGGCCAGCTCACCGAAAAAATCCGCCGCAAGCCCTATTCGGTGGTGCTCTTCGACGAAATCGAAAAGGCGCACCCCGACGTGTTCAACATCCTGTTGCAGATTCTCGACGACGGGCGGCTCACCGACAGCAAGGGGCGCGTGGTCAGCTTTAAAAACACCATCATCATCATGACCTCCAACGTCGGCGCGAGCAAGGTGAACGAGATGCGCCGCTTAGGCTTTGCGGGCGCTTCGCAGGAGGACGAGGCGGAGTACGACCGCATGAAGGAGAAGATTTCCGACGAGCTCAAGGAGCAGTTCAAACCGGAATTTTTGAACCGCGTGGATGAAATTATCATCTTCCACAAACTCACCCGCGAGGACGCGGCGAAGGTGTGCGATTTGTTCCTGTCCGTGCTCTGTGACCGCCTGAAAAAGCGGGAAATCGAGCTGGACGTTTCCAATGCGGCGAAGGAGCTGCTGCTCGACGAGGGGTACGACGCCGTGTACGGCGCCCGCCCGCTCAAACGAGTCATTCAGCGGAGAGTGGAGGACGCGCTCAGCGAGGAAATTCTGGCAAATAAAATTTCCTCGGGGCAAAAAGTCCTCGCCGACGCGAAGGACGGCAAAATCGTATTCCGCGAGGGGAAATAAGGTTTGCCCGAAGCGCCTGCGCGCAAAAGAGCCTGTCCGAACATTTAAAAATAAAAATAATTTCGGCGGAGATACCGCCAATATATATATACGGGAGGAATCGTTATGCGTATTGAAATCATCGAGAAGAACTGCAAGGCAAGCGAAAAACTTACGGGAGTGGTGACAAAAAAGGTGTCCCGTCTGGAGAAATATTTCGATGAAAACGACCTTTGCTCCATCTATCTCAAGCAGGAAAATAAGTTTGTAAAGGCGGAACTCACCGTCTATTACAAGGGCAACATGGTGCGTGCGGAAGTTACGGCGGAGAATTTTTACGACGCCATCGACGAGGTGCTGCCCAAGCTGGAAAAGCAGATTTACAAGCATAAGACCAAGCTCGAATCTAAACTCAAAAAGGGTGCGTTTGCGGAGAAACAGCTGTTCTTCGGCGAGGCGGAACTCTCCGAGAGTAAGCTCGTCAAAACCAAGACCTTCGCGCTCACGCCCATGACGACGGAGGAGGCGGTCGAGCAGCTCGATTTGCTGGGGCATTCCTTCTATATCTTTCAAGATGCGGAAACGGGCGAGGTGCGCGTCGTCTATCTGCGCGACAGCGGAGACGTCGGCTTGATTATCCCCATGAAGGCGAAATAAGCAAAAATAAGTTGGTTCAAATATAGAGATACGTATCATAAAAAGGGAGTTCGGATTTTTCCGAACTCCCTTTTTATGAGGGAAAAATTTTCCCTCGCAAAAAACTTATTTTAGAGCGGATATTGACAAAAATGTGTGAATATGATACAATAAAGAAAACGTTCATTGAACGGCCGCGGCCGTTTTCTTTTCCGTAGAAAAGAAAAATCCAATTGGCTGCGCGCAAAAAAGAGAGAGGATATGTTTTGCAGGCATTGCGGTAAAGAACTGCCCGAAGGGGCGCAGTTTTGCCCTTCTTGCGGAAATGCGGCGCCCTCTGCGGAGAGCGGAACCGGTGCGCAGAGTGCGCAGCAGGGGAACGGGCAAAACGGTTATAACGGCGGCAGCGGCGGTTATTACGGAGTCAACGGCTACGGCGGCGGGGCGCAGCCGGGAGGGTATCCTCCTCCGCCCCGCCCGTACCCGAACCCGCAGGACGTGTACAGCGGCGGCTGGATTGCGCTCGGGTTTTTCTTTCCGCTCGTCGGGCTGATTTTATACCTTGTTTGGCAGACAGAGCTGCCCAACCGTGCGCGTGCGTGCGGCAAGGGCGCGCTTATCGGCGTCATCGTATATGTGGCATTAGTCGTGCTGATGTTTATCTTTGTATTCATCATCTTTGCCATCGTAGCGTCTGCGGGGCCGTATTATGCGGGAATCGGCGCCATCTTCGCAGCCTGACGGAAGGGCAGGGGAACATTTCTTTTGCCGCGTCGGCAATATCCCGGAGCCGTGGTTTTCCGGGTTGCAATTGTGCGCGGCGATGCGGTGCCGGGATTCTTGGAAAATCCTATTCTTTCGTTGGGGAGAATAGTTGAAAATCATAGTTATAAAGGAGAATTGGAAAATGGTTTGTAAAAATTGCGGCGGGGCTTTGAGCGAAGAAGATCGTTTTTGCCCGAACTGCGGGGCGGCCGTCGAGGCTTCCGGGCAGGGTGCAGCGGAACAAAAAAGCGAAAACGTTTGCAAAAATTGCGGCACAGCCCTGCAGGAAGGCGCGCTTTTTTGCCCGCATTGCGGCGCAAATGTCGCAGGGAAGGAACAGGGCGGAGCAAATGCGGGAAGTGCGGGGGCCTGGCAGCCCGCGCCGCCGTACACGGCTCCGCAATACGGGCAGACGCCCCCTGCGCCGCAGACGGTTGACGCGCCGAGCGGAGGCTTCTTCGCGCTGGGTTTTTTCTTTCCGGTGATTGGGTTAATTTTGTTCCTCGTGTGGAAAGACCAGTTGCCTATGCGAGCAAAATCCTGCGGCAAGGGCGCGCTCGTCGGCGTTATCGTTTGGTTTGTTTTGGGCTTTGTCCTCGGCATTATTGCCGGCATTGCGGGTGCATCGCAGTACGCAAGCGCGGCGGCCATCATGCTGGCTTAGGGGTGAACAGAATCAGAACTGCATAAAACAAAGCGGGGCGCTTCCATTTCGGAAGCGCCCCACACTTTTGCCGTTTTTAATAAATTTCCGTATGCAAGCAAACGCTGTTTTTCCCGTTTTTATCAATGCACGAGTTTATCCACGTCGGTGCGGCGGCACATCACGATGAGCCGTTCCGCACTGCTGAAAACGTAGTCGGGCGCGGGCAGGGGGACGAGGTTGCTTCCCCGCTTGATTGCCAAAATATTTAAGTTATATTTGGCGCGCACGCCCTTGTCGCGGATGGTCTTACCCTCCCACGATTTTGGGGTGGGAATTTCGTAGATGGCGTATTCGGGGGTGAGCTGAATGTAGTCGAAAATGTTGTTCGCGCTGTACTTTACGGCGAGGCGCTCCGCCATCTCCTTTTCGGCGAACACCACTTCGTCCGCGCCGTTGCGCAGCAAAAACTTCGCCTGGATTTCGGTAGACGCGCGGGAAAGCACATATTTTGCGCCCGCCTCTTTCAAAAGGGAAGTCGCCTCCAGCGAAGCCTGAAAGTTTTCGCCCACGGATACGACGCAGATATCGAAGTTGTCGATGCCGAGCGATTCGAGCACGGCGGCCTTGGTTCCGTCGCCGATCTGCGCGCTGGTCACATAGGGGAGAATCTCGTTAATTTTTTCCTCGTCGTTGTCGAGCACCATTACGTGGTTGCCCAGCTCCGTAAACTTTCTTGCCATGTATGTGCCGAACCGACCTAATCCGATAATCAGTATTGATTTCATATTCGCTCCTATTAAAATTTTTGTTACAATTTGTTTTATCGGTTGAAAACAAATTGTCTTTCCCGTCAAATCGCGGAAATTCGCAGGCGACAGCTCGCCGAGAATTTCGCGAGCTTAATAATATTTGCGCGTCCGAAAACCACGCTTTTCGGAAAGCGCACCCAATTTGTCGCATACCTGCGACCTCCGCGGGTGAATGTGCGCGAGTTAATAATATGCGTGCCCTTATAAATCGCGCACAAAGGGCAGAGCCCTCAAAATCACGAAATTTTGTTTCAACAGCTTGAAATAAAATTTGTGAACAGGTTACCCGATTCTCACCTTTTCCAGCGGCAGTTCAGCCGCGGGAGCGTTGGGCGTGTGCCACGAGAGCATCACGGTCATACAGCCGGCGCGCCCCAAAAACATCAGTATGCACAGTACGATTTGCGAGCCGACGGTCAAATAGGGGGTAATGCCCATGGTCAGCCCGACCGTTGCAATTGCGGAAACGACTTCGAAGAGCGCTTCAACGGCGCTGACGCCCTGCAGGTTAGGATCATCGGGATGCAGATGGTTGTGTTCTTCAAAAATGCAAAGCAATATAGTCCCCAGAACGATGAGAGACAAAAACACAGTGACGAATTGCGCCGCGTTTTTCACGTTGTTTTCGTCGATGCGGCGGCCGAAACACTCCACCGAGCGCTTTCCCCGCACGAGCGAGAACACGGAGAGAAAGAGCACTGCAAGCGTATTCGTCTTTACGCCGCCCGCCGTCGAGCCGGACGAGCCGCCTATGAACATGAGTATAATCGTCAGGAAAAGCGTTACCGATTTAATACTTCCCGCTCCCGCAAGGGGCAGAACGTTGAAGCCTGCCGTGCGGGGGGTTACCGCCGTAAAAAAGGAGGAAAATACGCGTTCTTTCCAAGGCAAATCGTCCTCCGCCAGCATAATCAGGAGCGTGGGAACGACGACGAGAATCGCCGTCATGATGAGAACGAGTTTTGTGTGCAGCTCGTATTTGCGGAAATGGTGGCGGTTGCGCTTGATGTCCTGCCAGACGAAAAAGCCGAGGCCGCCGACAATGATGAGCAGGGGAATGGTAATGCAGACGATAGGATCTCCGGAATAGGAAGTCAGGGAGGAAAATTCGCCCGTTTTTTCGCCCATCAAATCGAACCCGGCGTTGCAGAAGGCGGAAACGGCAGTAAAAACAGCCATCCATAATCCGTCGCTCCAACCGTAATCGGGAACGAACCGAAAGGAGAGAACAAAGGCGCCGAGCGCTTCAAAGATGAGCGTGCCGATGAGAATAGTCGAGGTGAGCTTGCCCATGCCCGCGATGGTCGGCGCGCTGACCGACTCCTGCATGAATGCGCGCTCTTTGATTCCGATTTTTTTGCCGCCCAGCTTCCAGATCGTATAGATAACGGTCATAAAGCCGATGCCGCCGATCTGAATGAGCAGAAGAATCACGATTTGCCCGTAAATCGTCCAATGCGTTGCGGTATCCTGTACGATAAGGCCCGTCACGCAGGAAGCGGAAACGGTGGTAAAGAGGGCGTCCATAAAGGACGCAGAGCCCGTTATTTTGGACGAAAAGGGCAGAATTAGCAGAATCGTTCCGATGATGACGACGCACAGATACCCCAATGCCAGAAGGCGTACGGGCGTCAGCCGAATTTTGCGTTGCATAATCTCTCCGAAAATATTTTTGAAAGCGAACGCTTCGCTTTCAGTCGCATTGATACCATAGCAATTATACCATATTCGCTATGTTTTGCAAGCGATTACGGCAGGTTTTGTAAAATTCGGCAAAGTGCTACGCAGGCGGTCGGATTTTTTATACATAGGCACAATTTTTCATAATTCCCCTTATAATGGAATAAGGCGGAGGAAGTGTATGAAAATTCGGTTTGTGACGGAAGGCGGGTTAAACGAGTATTGGGAAGGGGCGAAGCGCGAAGACTGCGATTTGCTCGTGTTCGGTTTCGAGGGCTTGGGAGAGGTGGATTACCGCCGGGAACTCGCGGGGGAAACCTCCAAACTCGAGGATATGGCGATTTTAAGCCGCGAGGCGGGCTGTACCGTCGTGGCGGGGTGCTATACCGATTCGCGCGGGGTGCGCCGCAAGAGCGCCGCCGTCGCCGAAAGAGGGAGAATTTTGGGCGTCGCGGATATGCTGCACGTCACCGAGCCGAGCGAATTCAAGGGCGGCGCGCACCTGAAAGTGTATGAGACGGGCGCGGGGAAAATCGGCGTCTGCGTGGGGGAGGATTTGTTCTTTCCGTCGGTGTGCGAGTCGTTGGCGCTGTTCGACGCGGACGTCATCGTCAGCGTGTTCGGGCCGGTGGAGGACTTCGTGCCCCAGTTGATGGCGCGCGCGTGCGCCTTTTGCTCGGGTGTAAATGTGTGCATGTGCGCATCGGGCGTGGCGCAAATCGCGTCGCCGGACGGGGAAATGCGCATGCGCGCCGCGAAAAAGGAGTGCGATTTTGAATTTGCCCCCGCCCGCGAATACCGCCTGACCACCGTGCGCACCCGGGGATTGGCGAGGAAGGTGCGGGAGGACTACTAAAATTTTCTCGCAGATTTTGTTTTAAGCAGATAAAACAAAATCTTGCGAATTGGAGGGGAAACCCGAACGTTTTTCCCCTTACAGCGGCATTTTTAAGGGCACACATATTATTATATTGCCGCTGTTTCACCCCTTCCGTGAGCCGAGGTATCGGCAAATAGGGGTGCGCAGCGCAAAAGCGCGGTTTTGCTTGCGCGAAAGATAATTATAAAATATAAAACCGCAAATTCACGGAAAATCGTAGCGGAGCGAGATTTTCGTGAACAAGGATTTTCAAAAAAACTCTTTTCAAATGCCCCGCGGCGTGGTATAATGGAAAAAGGAGAAATACTATGGATATCAGCAACGCCACGGAGTTTATTGCCTGTTACAACAAAATCGATTCGCAGCTGCGCGATTTGTACGGCTTCAAACCCTCGCAGCCTTTTACCGACGTGGTGCGGCGCAGCGCGGAAAAGAACGCCGTCGTCCGCAAGTACGAAAACGAGCTCGCCGACTACGCGCGCCTGCGCAACGCCATCGTGCACCAAAGCACGGACGGCCGCATCATCGCCGTGCCCTGCGACGACGTGGTGGAGAATATCCGCCTCATCGAGCGCCTGCTCTGCTCCCCGCCCACGGTGGGGGAAACGCTGGAGGATAAGCGCATCGTCAGCATCGAGGCGGAGCTTTCCCTCAGGCAGGCGGTCATGCTCATGGCGCGCACGGGTTATTCCAACATCCCCGTCTACCGCGGCAAGCGCATGATTGGGATTATCAACAACCGCCGCGTGCTGCGCGAGCTGGGCGATGTCCTCGCGCAGGGGCGCAGCGCCGACGCGTGGCTCTCCGAAACGCCCGTTGCGGACATTCTCGCCGAATCCGACCTCTTTGTCTATTATAAATATATCGGCAAAAAAGATTCCGTGCAGGCAATCGTCGACGCCTTCGAGGAGAACCGCAAACTGCTCGCCGTGTGCGTGTCCGAAAACGGCAGGGCGGGCGAGCGCATCGTCAATTTCGTCACCTCCGCCGACCTCCCGCGCATCAATAAGCTGTTGGAAGATTATCAGTAGCCCGCGCGCGGGCGGCAATCCGCCGCGTTCCGCCGAAAATTCGGGCGGGGCGGGTAAAATCGCTTTACAAACGCGGCGATTCCTGTTACAATAACAACAATATAAATACAGGCGATTACAAAGGACAAGCCCTTTGCGATTCCGCTCCACAGAGAGCCGCGGCAGGTGAAAGGCGGCGGGCAGGGCGCGAACGGGTATCCCCTTTCAGCCCGCCGGGCGAAATTTATAAAAGAGTAGCCCCGCGCGCGGTTATTTCCACCGCGTTACCAACAGGGGCGTATGTCAGTATGTTTTGGTGGGCCCTTTTGTTTCCGAAAACGAGAGGGCTTTTGTTTATTTTGTAAGCTATTCCGCAAGGAGAAAACGCATGGATAAAGAGAAGAAAATGTATTCCAAGGTCGATACCTCGATGAATTTCGTCGGCCGCGAGCAGGAAGTCATCGATTTCTGGAACGAGAACCGCGTCTTTGAAGACAGCATCAAAGAGCACGAGGGAGGGGAGGAGTTCTCCTTCTACGACGGCCCCCCGACGGCGAACGGCAAGCCGCACATCGGGCATATCCTCACGCGCGTCATGAAGGACATCATCCCCCGCTATCAGACGATGAAGGGCAAGCACGTCCTCCGAAAGGCGGGCTGGGATACGCACGGCCTGCCCGTCGAGCTGGAGGTGGAAAAGCTCCTCGGCATGGACGGCAAGCAGGACATCGAAAAGTACGGCATCGAGCCGTTCATCAAAAAGTGCAAAGAGAGCGTCTGGAAATACAAGGGCGAATGGGAGAAAATGTCCGAGCGCGTCGGCTACTGGGCGGACATGGAGAACCCGTACGTCACCTACGACGACAAGTACATCGAGTCGGTGTGGTGGGCGCTCAAAGAAATCTGGAAAAAGGGGCTTCTGTACAAGGGGCATAAAATCGTCCCGTACTGCCCGCGCTGCGGCACCGCGCTCTCCTCGCACGAGGTCGCACAGGGGTACAAGGACGTCAAGGAGACCTCCGTCTTTGTCCGCTTTAAGCGCAAGGGCCTGGAAAACAGCTATTTCCTTGCGTGGACGACTACGCCGTGGACGCTCCCGTCCAACGTGGCGCTGTGCATGAACGCCGCCGAGGACTACGTCGAAATCGAGGCGGAGGACGGCGCGCATTACGTCTTGGCGCAGGCGCTCGTTCCCTCGCTGTTTGAGGAGGGGACGTATAAAACGCTGTCCGTCAAAAAGGGCAAGGACTACGAATACGCCGAATACGAGCCGCTCTTCCCGTACGCGGAGGGCAGCTACCGCGAAAAGGCGCACTACGTCGTGTGCGACGGGTACGTCACGCTGACGGACGGCACGGGCATCGTACACATCGCGCCCGCCTTCGGCGAGGACGACTACCGCGTCGGGCAGAAGTACGGCCTGCCCGTCGTCAACATGGTGGACGAGCGCGGCTGTTTCAAGCCCGCCGTCACCGATTTCGCGGGTACGTTCGTCAAAAAAGCGGACAAGGGCATCATCGCCATGCTCAAAGAGAAGGGGCTGCTGTTCAAGGAACTCATGTACGAACACAGCTATCCGCACTGCTGGCGGTGCGACACGCCGCTCCTGTACTACGCCCGCGAGAGCTGGTTCATCAAGGTCACGGCGGTCAAGGACGAACTCATCAAGGCGAACAATTCCGTCAACTGGATGCCCGAAACGATCAAAACGGGGCGCATGGGCAACTTCCTCGAAAACGTCATCGACTGGGGGCTCTCGCGCGACCGCTACTGGGGCACGCCGCTGCCCGTTTGGGTATGCGAAAAGTGCGGCAAGGTGCACGTCATCGGCAGCAAGGCGGAACTCAAGGAAAAGTGCGGCATTTCGGGCGACATCGAACTGCACCGCCCGTACATCGACAACTGCACCTTCGGGTGCGAGTGCGGCGGCACGATGAAGCGCACGCCCGAGGTCATCGACTGCTGGTTCGATTCCGGTTCCATGCCCTTCGCGCAGTACCATTACCCGTTTGAAAACAAGGACTTATTCGACGAAACTTTCCCCGCCGACTTCATCTCCGAGGCGGTCGACCAGACGCGCGGCTGGTTCTACACCCTGCTCGTCATCTCGACGATTTTGTTCGGCAAGGCTCCCTTCAAAAACTGCATTGTTTTGGGGCACGTGAACGACAAAAACGGCGTCAAAATGTCCAAGCACAAGGGCAACGTCGTCGACCCGTGGAGCGTGCTCGACAAGCAGGGCGCCGACGCGGTGCGCTGGTATTTCTACACGGCGAGCGCGCCGTGGATTCCTTCCCGCTTCTATCCCGAGGCGGTTTCGGAGGCGCAGCGCCGCTATATGGGCCCGCTGTGGAACAGCTACGCCTTCTTCGTGCTGTATGCGGACATCGACAAATACGACCCGAGCAAGTACGACCTCAAAAAGTGCAAACTCACGCTGATGGATAAGTTTATCCTCAGCAAGCTCAATACCCTCATTCAGACGGTGGACAAGGGGCTGAACGAGTACGACATCACCGACAGCGCCCGCGCATTGCAGGATTTTGTGGACGTTCTCTCCAACTGGTACGTGCGCCGCGGCCGCGAGCGGTACTGGGGCAAGGAGATGACGGAGGACAAGGCGGCGGCGTACACCACGCTGTACACCGTTCTCGTCACCCTCGCCAAGCTCACCGCGCCGTTCACGCCGTTCATCGCCGAGCAGATGTACCAAAACCTCGTGCCGAACTTCTATAAGGACGCGCCCAAATCGGTGCATATGTGCGCCTTCCCCGTCTGCGACGAGTCCGCCATCGATAAAGAGCTCGAAAAGGGCATGGATTCGGTGCTGGAAGTGGTCGTTTTGGGGCGCGCCGCGCGCAACGCGGGCAACCTCAAAAACCGCCAGCCGCTCGCAGAGATGGTCGTGGCGACCGAGCGCGACCTCGATTTGAACGACGAACTGAAGGGAGTCATCCTCGACGAGCTGAATATCAAAAAGATGACGGAGGCGAAGGACGCGTCCGCGCTCGTAACCTATAAATTAAAGCCGCAGATGAAGACGCTGGGGCCCAAATACGGCAAACTTTTGAACGGCATCCGCTCCTTCCTCGAAACGTGCAACGGCGCCGAGGTCGTGGCGGCCGTACGAAACGGCGGCACCTTTAAAACGGAGATTTCCGGCGCGGAAGTGGAGCTTTGCGAGGAAGATCTGCTCATCTCCACCGAGAGCGCGGAGGGCTACATCTCCGCGAGCGATAAGGGAATCACCGTCGCGCTGGATACAAAACTCACGCCCGAACTCATCGACGAGGGCATCGAGCGCGAGCTCATCTCCAAATTGCAGACGATGCGCAAGGAGGCGGGCTTCGAGGTCACCGACCGCATCCGCGTGTACTACGCGGCGGAGGGGCAGGCTGCCAAGGTGCTCGAAGGGCATAAAGACGCCATCGCCAAGGTCGTTCTGGCGGACGGCATTGAGGCGGGCAGCGCCGAGGGCTACACCAAGGAATGGGATTTCGGCGACGAAAAGGCGACGCTGACGGTTGTAAAATCGGCTCGGTGAAAGCAAACACGGAAAATCGCAGGCAACAGCTTGCCGAGATTTTCGTGAGGTGTATCTGTAACAGAGAAAGCGCGGCACATTTATAAACAGAATTTTATAAAAAATCGCGCAAGGAAAATCACATTTTTCCGCGGCGCACCCCAACTTGCAAACGCTTTTGCTTTTGCGGGAAAGGTGAGCCGAGCGAATTAAAAATTTGAGTGCCCTTAAAACTCGCGAGGCGAGGAAAACCCTGCGGATAGCCCGCAAGGCGGGCGTGCCCGCGGGGTTGTCCTGAATCACGGAAAATCGCAGGCAACAGCTTGCCGAGATTTTCGTGAGGTAAAAACCATGCATATCGCAGAAGATTGGAAAGATTATAAAATCATCGCCACGGGCGACGGCTACAAACTGGAACAGTGGAAGGACGTCGTTCTCCTGCGCCCCGACCCGCAGGTCATTTGGGCGGCGCAGCGCGACCTCTTTGCCTACCCCGGCATCCACGCCGTCTACCGCCGCAGCGACAAGGGCGGCGGTGCGTGGGAATACCGCAAGCAGATGCCCGCCGAGTGGGAGGTTGCCTATAAAGACCTCCATTTCAAGGTCAAGCCGATGGGCTTCAAGCACACGGGGCTGTTCCCCGAACAGGCGGCAAACTGGGAGGTCATGTCCTCGCTCATCAAAAACGCGGGGCGCAAGATCAAGGTTTTGAACCTCTTCGCCTATACGGGCGGGGCGACGGTCGCCTGCACCAAGGCGGGCGCGGAAGTCACGCACGTCGACGCGGCCAAGGGCATGGTCGAGCGCGCGGGCGAAAACGCGCGGCTCTCGGGCATTCACAGCGGCATCCGCTACATCATCGACGACTGCAAAAAGTTCGTTCTGCGGGAAATACGGCGGGGGAACAGGTACGACGCAATCATCATGGATCCGCCCTCCTACGGCCGCGGCCCGGGCGGGGAAATGTGGAAAATCGAGGAGAGCCTCTTTCCCTTCGTGCAGCTGTGCGAGCAGGTGCTCTCGGACGAGCCGCTCTTTTTCCTCATCAACAGCTATACGACGGGCCTGCAGCCCGCCGTCCTATACAATATATTAAAACTGTGCCTGCGGGGGCGGCAGGGGAGCATCGACGCTTACGAAGTCGGGCTTCCCACCGAGGAGGGAATCCCCCTTCCCTGCGGCGCGGGAGGGATTTATATTCATGGATGAACTCAACATCTTGCATGAGGACAACCACATCATCGTCGTTTTAAAGCCGCAGGGCGTTCCGACCTGCGGCGACGAGAGCGGCGACGACAGCCTGCTCGAACAGGTGCGCCGCTACATCAAGGAGACGTACAACAAGCCCGGCAACGTATACGTCGGGCTCATTCACCGTCTGGACAGGCCGACGGGCGGCGTCATGGTGTTTGCCAAGACGAGCAAAGCCGCTTCCCGCCTCGCCGAGCAGATGCGCAGCGGCGACTTTGAAAAGCGCTACCTCGCCGTTCTGGCGGGCGTGCCCAAAGAGCCGCAGGCAAAGCTCGTCAACTACCTCAAAAAGAACGCCGTCAACAACATGGTCTACGTCTGCCCGCCCACCACCGACGGGGCGAAGATGGCGTCGCTGGAATACTTCGTCAAAGAGGAAAAGGGGGGCTGCGCGCTCGTCGAAGTCAAGCTGCACACGGGCAGAACGCATCAAATCCGCGTGCAGATGGCGAACATCGGCGCGCCGGTGTATGGAGATATGCGTTACGGCGGCGAAAATGCCAAAAAGGGCAACCTCGCGCTGTGGGCGTATTCGCTCACGTTCACCCATCCCGTCACCAAGGAGCGGCTGCGCTTTATGGCCGGCCCGCCCGAAGACGGCTCGCCCTGGAAGCATTTTGACCTCTCCAAAATCTACGATTTGTGATTGTTTGGTAAAAACTGGAAAAAGCGGGCGCAAAAAGTTAAAATTTTGGCGAAAGGGAAAAAATGCGTTTGACAAAAGCCCGCATATAATGTAAAATATTCAAGTACATGTAATTTACGGGGAGGAGTGCGCCCGTGCGTGCCCGCCCCGCTAACACTAATTTGCGATTTGGGAGCAAAGGAATGAAGAGGCATTTGATTCGTACATTTTCATTGACCGCCGTACTCGCACTGTTGTTGTCGGCGATGAGCGCAATCTTTCTGTGCGTGGGCGCGGTCGATAATACGTCGATATTCTATTCGACGAATGCGGAAAATACCACGGAAAATGGGGGATACCTCACCTATCTGTTGGATGAAGACAGCGATAGCGTAACTTTCCGCCGCAATCTCGCGCTCAAGTGGTTTGCGCCGGCAGGGGAAGATTCGCTCGATAAAACACAAGAGTACTTCACCCTTTCCCTGGGGTTTGTGAATACGGATTTTAAATCTTTCTCCGTCGCTTTGCAGACTTCGCAGTTCTCCATGAGCAAGGAAGGCAAAACGACGAACACGCTCACATTCACGAAAAACGACAGCGACGGCTTTACCGTCTCCGTCAACGGGAACGATACGACCACCGCTCTGACGGCTTCGCAGATGGAGAGCTTTACCCTTTCCCTCGGCGACGACGATACGTACGGTTCGTTCGGCGTCTATATTGACGGCAGCCTCCTCGCCGCCGCGAATGCGGAAGAGAGCGTCCGTTTTACCAACATCGGCCAATACTATGCGCGCTATGCGTCCGCTACGGCGACCACCCCGATAACCCCGCTCACGTTCAGCGCGACGGGCATCGGCGAGAACGGCGCGGAATTTAATATCCGGAGCCTCAACGGGCAGGAAATGCAGACGGATGCGGAAGGCGCCATCGCCGATACTACCGCTCCCGTGCTCGTCGTAAACAGCGATATCCGCCAAATCTATTTCGGCACGGAAATCGATTTCGATACGGTGTCCATCGACGTGTGTACCTCTTCGGGCATCACGACGGACGAGTATTACTATTACGAAAGCCTCGGCGCAACGGTCGACGAGGACAATGCGGATGCGACACTCGTGTACGGCGGCAGAACGTATGCAGAACTCGCATCGGATACGTGGTTCTCTCCCGAAGACTTTGATGAGAACGAAATCCCGCAGGTGAGCTTCGCTTACCGCGTCAAAGAGGGGGATAACGAGGCGGTGTATCTCATCGACTGGTCGGCGCAGACGAATGCGGAAGGGTATATTCCCATTGTCAACGCCAACGACGTCACCGAAACGCCTTCCACGACTTTTGTGACCTATGAAAAGGACGGCAGCGGCAACATTACGCTGAACGCACCCGACCAGGCGCAAATCGGCGCGTATCAGGAAAAGGTAACCGCCGCTTCGTATAAGGACGGCGACGAGGCGAACGGCAGCATCCAGGTTGGATCGGGCGCGTACTATTATATTCCCGCATTTAAAGAATACATTGAAGACAGCACCTGCGGTTACACCGACATGCAGTTTACCGTCTATTACAGGACGGATTCTTCCACGTCGGTCAGCACTGTCAGCGGCTCGTACGACGAGCTGCGCATCGAGCTGACGGCGGAAGGGCGCTACCAGTTCCGCATCGTGCCCACCAACAGCGCGGGCAACGATATGGTCGGTATATTCGCTTCCGGCACGGACGATAATCCCCGCTATCGCGAAGCGGAGATTTCGTCGAGCAACGTGTTCGACGCAAAGAACCTCGCCACCTTCGAATTCAGTGTGCAGTATAACGGGCCGACTATCGAAAAGCCCGAGGATGATGACGACACCGGTTACGTCGACGCGACCTATACCGTCGACGACTTCGAAATTATCGGCATCAGCGACACCTACACGACGCACTATCGCCTCTACTATTTCGAGCAGACGGATACCTCGCGCGTATATACGCCGGCGAAACTCCGCGAGGCGGACGAGAACGGTACCCTCTCGCAAATCGGCAGCTGGAGAGCGATTAACGTCTACGATGAAACGCTCGACGACGAAGATCCCGAAAACGATAACGAGTATTCGTGGAATCCTTCGTCTACGCTCAGCTTTATCCCGCAGGAGCGCGGTTTCTATAAAGTGGAAGTGTTGGTAAGCACGACCAATATGGGCGTCGTAAAGGAAGCCAGGTACATTGAAATTGTTTCCGACGCAGACGTAATTCCGGGCGAAACTTACTGGCTGGAGAACAACATTCTCTCCGTAGTATTCTTGGGCGTCGGCATTCTCTGCCTAATCGGCATCGTCGTCATTCTGCTCATCAAGCCGAAGAATAAGGCGGCAGACGCGGCGAGCGCAGATAAGGCGGAACTCAAAGAAAAGCGCAAAAACAGAAAATAAAACATTATAAAAAGATTCTTTCGCCGAGCGAAAGAATCTTTTTGTATGGAATGGCGCCGTATGGTTTTGCGGGCTGCTTTGACAGCTGCGCCCGTGCGTACCCGTGCTTGACATTTTGGGGCGGCTGTGGTATATTTTTGACGGGAGGACGGAACATGACGATTCATCACGATAAAATGGCATACGGCAGGCTGGCTTCCCTGCGGGAAGATTTTTCGGAGGAGCGGCTGGAAGCGATGGCGAAACTGCTGTCGGAAAACGCGGAGGAAGAGCCGGAGAGTGCCGCAACCGAAAAGGGTAGCAAGGATATAGATGACGATAAGCACAAATAAAAAGCGGCGGGGCGCCTACAGAGGGCGCCCCGCCGTGCGTATATCTGCAAATTATTTTGTTGAGCATATCTTTGCTGCGCGCCGCAGAGCGATTGTTTATCGGCGCGCCATGCTGTTTCGCTGTAAGCGCCGTTGTTGCCGCGAGAGCTCATTTTGTGCGCTCTATTGTTCTCCGCCCTGCGGCTGGGCCCGCTCGTCGGGGAACAATTTTTTTATCATCTGGTTTACGAACTGTACGGGGACAAGCTGTATCTTGTCCTCGTATTTTTTTACGCTCTTAAAGTTTTTGGCGGGGAACACCACCCGCTTGAAGCCCATCTTCACGCACTCGTTCACCCGCTTTTCGGCAAACGTCACGCCGCGCACCTCGCCCGTCAGGCCAACCTCGCCGAACACGGCGGTGTCCTTGTCGATGGGTGCGTTTTTATAGCCGCTCGCGAGCGCCGCGCATACGGCGAGGTCGACGGCGGGCTCGTTCAGCTTGATGCCGCCCATCGCATTGAGGTACACGTCCTGGTTGAAGAAGGGCAGTCCGCACCGCTTTTCGAGCACGGCGATGAGCAATACCAGTTTGTTGTACTCAATGCCGAGCGGCATTCTGCGCGGCAGGCCGTAGGCGGTCTTTGCCATCAGCGTCTGAATTTCTACCATCATACAGCGGTTGCCCGTCTCGGAGGGGGTTACGCAGCTTCCCGCCGCCTCCCCGCGCGTTTCGGAGAGGAAGATCCCCGAATAGTCGGAAACGCCGTAGATGCCTTCGCCCGTCATCTCGAACACGCCCACCTCCTGCACCGAGCCGAAGCGGTTCTTGTATGCGCGCAGGATTTTAAAGTTTTCCTCCCGCTCGCCCTCGAAATAGAGCACCGTGTCCATGATGTGCTCCAAAACCTTCGGCCCCGCGAGCGCGCCCTCTTTGGTCACGTGCCCGACGATGAAGAAGGTGATGCCCCGCCCCTTGGCGATGCGCTGGAGCTTGCCCGCACATTCGCGCACCTGCCCGACGGAGCCGGCCGCCGAGGAAAGTTCGCTCGTGTATACCGCCTGAATGGAGTCGATTACCACGAATTTTTCGTCCGCAATCGCCTCCTCGATGTCTTCGAGGCAAGTTTCATTCAGGAGCAGCAGATTGGAGGAGTCGAGCTTTAAGCGCGAACAGCGCATCTTTACCTGCGAGCAGCTCTCCTCCGCGGAAACGTATAAAACTTTCTGCGTGCGCGACAGGTGGGCGGAGACCTCCGTCAAAAGGGTACTCTTGCCGATGCCGGGGTCGCCGCCGATGAGCACGAGCGAGCCGGGCACGATGCCCCCGCCGAGCACGTTGTCCAGCTCCGCGATGCCCGAGGACACCCGCTCGAATTTTTCCTCGCGCACCTCATTCAAAGGGACGGGGCGGGCGGAGAGAGCGGAACGCTCGCGCTTGGGCTCCTTTTTGGCGGCAGGGGCCGCCTCCGCAAGTTCCTCGACCAATGTTCCGAATTTGCCGCATTGCGGGCATTTGCCCAGCCACTGCGGGGTTTGCGCTCCGCATTCGGAGCATACGTATACCGATTTCGATTTTGCCATAAATACTTGTCCTTAAAAGCAGTCCTTTATCGTCTGTTTGCGCGCCGATTTGGTTTCAGCGCGTCGATTTCCCGCTGCAGCCGTTCCAAAAATTCCGCGGCGTCGTTGCCGTCCATCTGCGCGTGGTGGAATTGGAAGGAGAGGGGAAGCCGCGCCCTGCAAAAATGCTTCCGGTACTTTCCCCAAATCAGAAAGGGGTTATTGTAAACGCCCGCATAGATGTTCACCGCGCCGTCGATGTCGTATTTTGCGAGGGCAGAGGTGCCGATCACCATGTAGTCGCCGCCGAGTTCGTGCGCCTGCCCCGTCTTCGCAACGCGCGCAGTCAGCTCATCATAGTCGCGCGCAAACTGCGACAAATCGTCGGAGAAGGGGATATCGCACGTTTCGATGCCGCCGTCATTGACGGTTACGACGACGTTTACGGCGATTTTTTCGAACCGAAACAATTTGCCGCCTGCGGGCAGGAGGTAAAATTCCTCCGTGCGCGCGGCCGCCCTGCCGATGCACCAACACAGCAGCATGTTGAATTTGCATCCGCGGCGGGCGAGCTTTGCCAGATTCGTCACGTCTATGGTTTTGAAGAGCGTCACCATCGGCATGGGCGCGTCCTTCCACAGAGCAAATGCCTTTGCCCGATTTGTTTCGGCAGGGTATACCTCTCTCAATTGTATTTCTCCTCGTTCAATAATTGTTCGGTCATTCCGCCGAGCAGGGGAGCGATGTCGGCGAGCACGCTCTCCTCGCTGTCGTACAGGCTGACAGACCCATTCGCTGCATCCCAAGAGGCATATGCTGCAAAAATATCAATTTCTTCCTCGTCCGATTCGATGTATAGTTTTTCATAAATGTAAGAATAGCAGCCGTCGTCGCGCAAAAATACCGTCACGCGGCGGATGCCGTCCTCACTAAAAAATACCCGCCCATTTTCCGGCTGATCCTTTCTGCGGTAGAGAAATATGACCGCCTCTCGCGGAATTGTTGGCAATGGAGGAACAACAAAATCGTTGCGCGGACTCCACAATTTCAAAAATAGCAGATACAGCAATAAGCCAACGCCCTCCATAATGCTCCCGCATACCAAAAATTCATTCGATAAAATTCCGCCGAGATGGAGGAAGGTAAAAAGCAAACCGCAAATTATTGCGGCAAGACTGACGATGGCGAGAACTAAAAATAAAACAGATAACTTTTTGCGCGGTTTTTGCTGCGGTGGCGCGCCGTGCATTACGGGCACAAAGCCGAACAAATTTTCCGTCCGAGCGGCGATGTCGGCGAGCACGCTCTCCTCGCTGTCGTAAAAGCTGAGTTCGTTGTCCGTTCCCCGCCACCAATATTCCTGCTCGTATTCGTCAAAGGTCAGTGTTTGGTCGGTGTAGGAATACGTTCCGTCCTTGCGGCTGTAGACGAGAATCCGCCGCTCTCTGTCTTCGCTGAAAAAGGCGCGCACGATATTCGCGCCTTCGGGCATGCTGCGCCATAAAAGGACATCGGAATATTTATAGTGTTGCATGGCTGCCTCCTTTTTTGCGGCTAGAGGAAAAATTGGGCACTATCGGGCAAGGGGTTTTACATAACGCACAGAGTGCGGCTTATTGGAAAAATTTTCTGTTTTTGTTTTTCCGTCGGGGGCAAAGCCGAATTTTTCGTAAAACCGCCGTGCGCGGGCGTTTTCTTGAAGTACCCATAGAGCCGCTCCTGCATACTGCGGCTGAATTTCGTCAAGCGCCTTTTCCGTCAGCGCCCGCCCCAACCCGCTGCCCCAATATTTTTGCAGGGTATAGAGAGCGACAATTTCGGCATAATCGGACAAATCTTCGTCGCGGGCGGGGCAAAATAAGAGCATGCCGCAGGGAATGCCGCCGCAGTACGCGACCAAAAACGTGTTGGCGCGGTTTTGCGCCATGGAAGTAAAAACGGCGGTGTAGCGCTCTTTGTCTGCGGCGCTGTCCAATTCCGCTGTCGGCAAAATGTGCGCATATGCCTCCTTCCAAGACTGCGTCAGTATTGCCGCAAGTGCGGGCGCATCATTTTTATCCGCTCGCCGAATGCAAAAATCCATTTGTCACTCCTATACCGAACGCAACAGCGCGTTCGCGATCACCGTGATGCCTTCGCCGCGGCCGAGGTAGCCGAGGCCCTCGTTCGTTCCCGCCGAAATTCCCACGGCGCGCTCCGAAATCTGCAACACGTCCGCAATATTTTGCTTCATTTTTTGGATATGGGGCGCGAGCTTCGGCGCTTCCGCGACGATCGCCGCCGAAATATTTCCCACAGTAAATCCAACGCTTTCGACGAGCGCGCGCACCTTGCCAAGAAGCGCGAGGCTGTCCGCTCCCTTATACTGCGAATCGGTGTCGGGGAAGTAATGCCCGATGTCGGCAAGACCTGCGGCGGAGAGCAGGGCGTCCATCACCGCGTGGCACAGCACGTCGCCGTCGCTGTGCGCGAGCAGCCCGCGCGCCGCGGGGATCTTTACGCCGCCGAGCACGATATAATTTTTATCTCCGCCGAAGGCGTGCGTATCGACGCCGATGCCCGTGCGCGTTTCGTTCATCGCAAAGTCCTCCCGAAAGGTCAGTTTAATGTTGCGCTTTTCCCCCGAGAACAAAAAGGGCGGCGCAACGTATTTCGCGTACACGCCCGAGTCATCGGTAAAGCTGTCTGCGGGCGTGATTTTGCGGTATGCCGCCAAAAGCTCGGCAAAGCCGAAGCCCTGCGGCGTCTGCAATGTGAACGCCGTTTCGCGGTCGTAGCTCCCTGTAATTATGCCGTTCTGCGCGTGTACGAGGGTGTCGGTGCAGGGCAGGGCGCACACGGCGCTCCCGTGCGCGCGTACCGTTCTGATGCAGTCGTCGATAATTTTTTGCGACACGAAGGGCCGCGCCGCGTCGTGCACGAGCACATAGTCGGGCGGGCAGGGGAGTGCGGCGAGAACTTCCAAAGCGTTTTTTACCGATTCGGTGCGCGTACTGCCGCCGTCGGCATAGAGCACCTTGGCAAAGCCGCGCAGCTCGCGCTCGATTTCCGCGCGCTCGTTTTTGTTTGCACACACGGCGACGCCCGCGATGTTTTCGTTCCGCGCAAAGGCGGAAACGGTGCGCCAAAGCACGGAAGCGCCGCCCACCTTCTGCAATATTTTATTTTTTTCGAACCCCGCGCGCGAGCCTGCGCCCGCCGCGGGAATCACGGCATAGATGTTCATATACTTTCCTCTGCCGAACGGGCGCTGCGCCCGCCGGAATTTTGAATTTCTATAAATCGCACTCGAGCTGGCGGTCGAACGGTTCCCGTTCGGCGTGCTCCCCGTCGATTTCCCGCGCATCTGTGCAGCCCATAGCCGCATAAAATGCCTGGCTCTCCACGGCGGAGTGAGAGGAGATGTACAGCTTTTTCGCTCCCTGCGCCTTCGCCCAGGTTTTAGCGCACGCAAACAGCTTTCGCCCGATGCCGTACCCGCGAAGCTCCTCGGAAACATGGATAGAGGTCAGATCGCGGTAGTCGCCTGTTTTGCCGAGCGGTTTCGCCTCGACGGACGCAAACCCCTTCAAGGCGCCGCCGATGAACGCGCCGAACACGATACCGCCCAGCCGCACGGTCCGGCGCAGGCATTCGGCGAGGAAAGTGTAGTCCTCCTCGCTCCAATCGTCGATAAAGGGCGCTTCCGTTTCCATCCATTTCCCGCCGACGTTGCGCAGACACTTTTTCACCTCCTGCCGCCGCGTAAAGGAAGAAAACAGAGAAATATCTATCTCGCTTTCCGCGAGAGGACGGATTTCGGCGCGCGTTTCGGTTGCCCGCTGTTCGGTCGCGCGCGGTTTTGTAGGGCGGCTATTCTCCGATGATTTCATAGAGTGAAGCACTCTCCTTCGAATTTGTCGCATGTATACAATTTTAATTAGTAGTCTGCAAGAGCAAAAATCGCATTTTTTGCTCTTGCTCTCAATTTGCCGACACCTCGGCTTACGGAAGGGGTGAAGCGGCGGCATTATGCAATATGCGTGCTCTAAAAGATGCCGACGCAGGGGAAAGCCGCTCGGGTTTCCCCTTAAAATCACGGCTTTTTCTTTCAACAGCTTGAAAGGAAAAGCGTGAGTTTATATTATTTCATAGAGTGAGGAAGCCTCTTCCTTTTTCACCGTTTCCTTGAGCGCGAGCACGCGGAACTTTAAGGAGCCGCTGGAAAATTTCAGCTCCACCTCGTCGCCCACCTTTAAGGAATAGGCGGGCTTGACGTCTTTGCCGTTCACGCTCACCTTGCCCGCCTTGCACGCCTCGCCGGCGACGGTGCGGCGCTTTAAGATGCGCGAAACTTTTAAAAACTTGTCGATTCTCATAGTATCACCTCGCAATGCCCGCCGCGGCGGGCAAAAAAATCGCGCGGCGGAAGTTGCCGAGCCGCGCCGTATTTTCGCTTTTTTTGCCGAATTGAAAAAATTTTGTACGATTTCCGCGAATTTGTTTTTCGGCGGAATCAAAAGCAGTTGACTTTTCTTCGGAATTTTTATATAATGTTAAACTGTATCATTATGGAGTATAATGTGGTTTTTGCCCTTTTTTCGCTGTTCGGGCGGGGCAAAAGAGCGGTGCGCGGCTTCTCTTTTTATAATATTGTTTATAAAAGGGGAAGAAAAACCGTTCGCCTTATACCGCTGCCATCATTATACAGCAAAAATCCAAAGTTGTAAAGAGGCGGAGGATAAATGAGCGGAAAAATTTTTTTTCGCGTCTGCCGGAGCTGCCGCGGTTTTTCGCTGACCATGGAAACGAAAAATTTTTCAGGAGCGTGTGTTCAATGAATTTACCCATCCAAAAGTACGGCAAAACGCTGCGAAGGAAGTTCGGGAAGATCAACGAGGTCATCGACATTCCCGACCTCGTCGAGATCCAAAAGGATTCCTATCGCACGTTTATCGAGGAGGGGATCGGAGAGGTGTTTGAAGACTTTTCGCCCATCACCGACTATTCCGACCACTTCGAGCTGTATTTCCTCGACCATGAATTCGGCACCAAGCCCAAGTACGACGAAAAGGAATGCCGCAACCGCGACGCCACCTATGCCCTTCCTCTGCGCGTGAAAGTCCGCCTCGTCAACAAAGTCAAAGAGGAAGTCATCGACCAGGAAGTGTTCATGGGCGACTTCCCGCTTATGACCGAAAACGGCTCCTTTATCATCAACGGCGCCGAGCGCGTCATCGTCTCCCAGCTCGTCCGTTCTCCCGGCGCTTATAACGAGTCGGAAAAGGACAAGTCGGGCCGCGAAATGTATAAGACCACCGTCATCCCCAACCGCGGGGCCTGGCTCGAATTCGAGCAGGACAGCCAGGGCGTGATGTGGGTGCACGTTGACAGGAAGCGCAAGATTTGCGCGACCGTCCTTCTGCGCGCCCTCGGCTTCGGCTCTGACGTCGCCATCCGTGACATCTTCGGCGACGACGAGCGCATGATAAACGCGACCATCGAAAAGGACACCGCCAAGAGCGAGCAGGACGGCCTCATCGAGCTGTACCGCCGCCTCCGCCCCGGCGAAGTGCCGACGGACGAATCGGTGCGCCAGCATCTGCATAACCTCTTCTTTGACCCGCGCCGCTACGACGTGGTCAAGGTCGGCCGCTATAAATTCAATAAAAAGCTGAACATCGCCTACCGCCTGCCCGGTTGCATCGCCGCCGACGATATCGTCAACCCCGAAACGGGCGAACTCATCGTCTCCAAGGACGAAAAAATTTCCGACGCGAAGGCGAAGGAGATCCAGAACGCGGGCATCAATGTGGTGGAGGTGATTGTTTCCGACGAAAAGGCGGGGCGCATCCGCCACCGCATCATCGGCAACAATACGGTGGATTTTGCCGCCGTTTCCGACAAGAACCCGAAGAGCTTCGGGCTCCTGCCGACCATCTATTACCCGAACTTCGTATTTTCCAGGGAGATCGCCGCCGCCTGCGACAACGCGGACGTCGAAACGGTCGCCCAGCATTATCTCGATAAAATCAACGAGGTGTACTTCACCGTGGAGGTCGCTCCCGCCGACGACGAAAAGGCGGAGGAGCGCAAGAACCGCGAAAAGCGCCGCGAAGACCGCATTAAGTTCGTCGCCGCGTGCAAACTCTTCCACGAAATTCTGAACAGGCCCGAAGTGAGCATTTCGGCGGACGAAAAGAAGATTATCCGCCCGCTCGTCGAAAAGCTGAACCACCGCCATATCACGGTGGACGACGTGATTGCCGCCGTTTCGACCAACCTCGATTTGCGCTACGGCATCGGCACCATCGACAACATCGACCACCTGGGCAACCGCCGCGTGCGCAGCGTAGGGGAGCTGCTGCAGAACCAGCTGCGCGTGGGTATCGCCCGCCTCGAGCGCCTCATCAAGGAGCGCATGGCCACGCAGGACCCGAACGAGGTCACCCCTTCGGGCCTGATCAACGTGCGCCCCGTTTCGGCGGTCATCCGCGAATTCTTCGGCTCCTCGCAGCTGTCGCAGTTCATGGACCAGACCAATCCGATTGCGGAACTCACGCACAAGCGCAAACTGTCCGCGCTCGGCCCCGGGGGCCTCAACCGCGACCGCGCTACCTTCGACGTCCGCGACGTGCACCACAGCCACTACGGCCGCATGTGCCCGATCGAGACGCCGGAAGGTCAGAACATCGGCCTTATCTCGTCTCTTGCGACCTTCGCGAAGGTCAACGAGTACGGCTTTATCATGAGCCCGTACCGCCGCGTGTTCAAGGGCGATTTCGACGAGCACGGCCATCCGCACACCATCCGCGTCACCGACGAGGTGGACTACCTCACCGCGGACGAGGAAGATAAATACATCGTCGCGCAGGCGAACGAACCGCTGGACGAGAACGGCGGCTTCGTCAACGAGCGCGTATCCTGCCGCCGCCAGGCGGAAATTACGCAGCTGCCCAAAGAGATGATTGACTACATGGACGTTTCGCCCAAGCAGCTCGTCTCCGTCGCGACCGCGCTCATCCCGTTCCTGGAAAACGACGATACCAACCGCGCCCTCATGGGCTCGAACATGCAGCGCCAGGCTGTTCCGCTTCTGAAGACGGAGAGCCCGATTGTCGCAACGGGCATTGAGGCGGCGATTGCGCGCGACTCGGGCGTCATGGTTCGCGCCAAGGCCGCGGGCGTCGCAATCGGCGTATCCAGCGACCTCATCCGCATCCGCCGCGACAACGGCATGGTGGACGAATATAAGCTCAAAAAATTCGAGCGCTCCAACCAGGGTACCTGCCTCAATCAGCGCCCCATCATCAACACGGGCGACAGGGTGGAGGATAACGAGATTATCGCCGACGGCCCTTCGACCAACAACGGCGAGCTCGCGCTCGGCAAAAACATCCTCATCGGCTTCATGGAGTGGGAGGGCTACAACTACGAGGACGCGATCCTCATCTCCGAAAAGCTCGTCCGCGAGGACGTGTTCACCTCCGTGCACATCGAAGAGCATGAAACGGAGGCGCGCGACACCAAGCTCGGCGAGGAAGAGATCACGCGCGACATCCCGAACGTCGGCGACGACGCGCTCAAAGACCTCGATGAAGACGGTATCATCCGCGTCGGCGCGGAGGTGAACAGCGGCGACATCCTCGTCGGCAAAGTCACCCCGAAGGGCGAAACGGAGCTCACGCCCGAAGAGCGCCTGCTCCGCGCCATCTTCGGCGAAAAGGCGCGCGAAGTGCGCGATACCTCCCTGCGCGTTCCGCACGGCGAGGGCGGCATCGTCGTCGACGTCAAGATATTCACGAGAGAGAATAAGGACGAACTGTCCCCCGGCGTAAACAAGCTGGTGCGCGTATACATCGCGCAGAAGCGCAAAATTTCCGTCGGCGATAAGATGGCGGGCCGCCACGGCAACAAGGGCGTCATCTCCCGCATTCTGCCCGAGAGCGACATGCCCTTCATGGCGGACGGCACCCCGATGCAAATCGTTCTGAACCCCTTAGGCGTTCCGTCCCGAATGAACATCGGGCAGGTATTGGAAGTGCACCTCGGGCACGTGTGCAAGCAGCTGGGCTGGAAAATTGCGACGCCTGTATTCGACGGCGCGACGGAGAAGGACATCCGCGAACTGTTCGCGGAGAACAACATCGTCAACCCGAACGGCGAAGTCGACGGCAAGATTCAGCTGTACGACGGCCGCACGGGCGAACCGTTCGAAAACCGCACCACCGTCGGGCAGATGTACATGATCAAGCTCATCCACCTGGTCGACGACAAGATCCACGCCCGTTCCATCGGCCCGTACTCCCTCGTCACGCAGCAGCCGCTCGGCGGCAAGGCGCAGTTCGGCGGCCAGCGCTTCGGCGAAATGGAAGTCTGGGCGCTCGAAGCGTACGGCGCGGCGCACATTCTGCAGGAAATTCTCACCGTCAAGTCGGACGACATCGTCGGCCGCGTCAAGACGTACGAGAGCATCGTAAAGGGCAACAATATTTCCGAACCGGGCATCCCCGAAGCGTTCAAGGTGCTGTTTAAAGAATTGCAGTCGCTCGCGCTGGACGTCAAAGTCCTCACCGAGACCAAGGACGAACTGCAGCTGAAAGACCTCTCCGACGCAGAGCTGGAAGAGGACGAACCGGATACCCGCCGCAGCGAGGAAATCGAAGAGCTCGACTTCAACTTCGACGACGAAGACGAGGACGAAGAGGGTGAAGAAGACGACGGCATGGATTCTATCTTCGAGGACGACGAGGAGGAAGACGAAGATTTCACTTCCGCCGATTTGTTCGACGATGATTTGGACGACTTGGACGACTTGGACGATTTGGACGACCTCGACGACGAGGACGATGCCGACGACGAAGCGGACGAGGACAAAGAATAAGCAAACGGGAGGTAAATTATGTACGAATTAAACGATTTTGACTCTATACAGATCGGTGTTGCGTCTCCCGAAAAGATACGTGAATGGTCGTACGGCGAGGTAACGAAGCCGGAAACCATCAACTACCGTACCCAAAAACCCGAAAAGGACGGCCTGTTCTGCGAAAAGATTTTCGGGCCGACCAAAGACTGGGAGTGCCATTGCGGCAAATACAAGCGCATCCGCTATAAGGGAATCATCTGCGAAAAGTGCGGCGTGGAAGTCACGCGCGCCAAAGTGCGCCGCGAGCGCATGGGACACATCGAGCTCGCCGCGCCCGTCTCGCACATCTGGTATTTCCGCGGCGTTCCCTCCCGCATCGGCCTGCTTCTGGACATGGGGCCCAAGCAGCTCGAACAGGTCATCTATTTTGCCGCGTACGTCGTGCTCGACCCCGGCAAAATTCCCACGCTCACCTATAAACAGGTCATCACCGACAAAGATTTGCGCGAACTCGAGGAGCAGTACGGCGACGAAAGCGTCACCGGCCTGAAAGTCGGCATGGGCGCCGAAGCGATTCGCGAACTGCTGCAGGCAATCGACCTCGACAAGGAGAGCAAGGAGACGCGCGACATCATCGAGAACAACCCGAGCGGCGCCAAGCGCCTGCGCGCGGTCAAGCGCATCGAAATCATCGAGGCGTTCCGCCGCAGCGGCAACCGCCCCGAATGGATGATTCTCACCGTCCTGCCCGTCATTCCGCCCGATTTGCGCCCGATGGTGCAGCTGGACGGCGGCAGGTTCGCGACGAGCGATTTGAACGACTTGTACCGCCGCGTCATCAACCGCAACAACCGCCTGAAGAGGCTGATGGAGCTTGGCGCGCCGGACATGATTGTCAAGAACGAAAAGCGCATGCTGCAGGAAGCGGTGGACGCGCTCATCGACAACGGCCGCCGCGGCAAGGCCATCTCCGGCCCCTCCAACCGCGAACTTAAATCGCTGTCCGGGCTTCTGCGCGGCAAGCAGGGGCGTTTCCGCCAAAACCTGCTCGGCAAGCGCGTCGACTATTCCGGCCGTTCGGTTATCGTCGTAGGCCCTGAACTCAAGCTGTACCAGTGCGGTCTGCCGAAGGAAATGGCGATCGAGCTGTTCAAGCCGTTCATCATGAAAAAGCTGGTCGAAAGCGGCCAGTGCCACAATATCAAGAGCGCGAAGCGCGCCGTCGAAAAGGCGAAGTCCAACGTCTGGGACGTTCTGGAAGGGGTTATCAAAGAGCACCCCGTGCTTTTGAACCGCGCGCCGACGCTGCACCGCCTGTCCATTCAGGCGTTCGAGCCGGTGCTCATCGAGGGGCGCGCCATCAAGATTCACCCGCTGGTTTGCGGCGCGTTCAACGCCGACTTCGACGGCGACCAGATGGCCGTGCACGTGCCTCTCTCCATCGAGGCGCAGGCGGAAGCACGCTTCCTCATGCTCTCCTCGAACAATATTCTGAAGCTCTCCGACGGCAAGCCGGTCATGACGCCCACGCAGGACATGATTCTGGGCGCCTACTACCTGACCATCGTGCGCCGCTACGACGGCCGCTGGTACGACGAAAACCACAACGAGGTGCCCGAGGGCACCGAGGGCGCCGAGCAGTACCGCGCGGGCCTGTACACCTCCGAGGACGAGGCGGTGATGGCGTACCAGACGAAGGTCATCACCCTGCAGGACGAAATTTATGTCCGCCGCACGGTCAAACTCCCCGAGGGCAAGTTCACCGACGAGCAGGGCAACCCGATTGAAACGGTCACCGGCCGCGTCAAAACGACGGTCGGGCGCATCATCTACAACGAGGCGATTCCGCAGGATTTGGGCTTTGTTCCCCGCGAAACGAAGGAAGATTACCTCCAGTACGAAATTTCCGGCTACAAAAAAGCGGACGACGGCCGCCAAAAGAGCGTTCCCGTCGACAAAAAGATGATTTCCAAAATCGTCGACCGCTGCTTCAAGACGGGCGGCGCGCCCAAGGCGGCGGACGTTCTGGATAAAATCAAGGCGCTCGGCTTCAAGTATTCGACCATCGGCGCATTGACGACTTCGGTGTTCGACATGCACATCCCCGACGCGAAGAACGGGATGATTGCCGACGCGGAGAAGAAGGTCGAGACCATCGAAAAGAAATTTGCGCGCGGCCTCCTCAAAGAGGAAGAGCGCTACAACGCGGTTGTCGGCGTGTGGAAGGAAACCACCGACGCCGTTACGGCGGAACTGCGCAAGGACGCGGACGACTTCAACCCCATCTGGATGATGGCGAACTCGGGCGCGCGCGGCTCCATCGACCAGATCAAGCAGCTCGCGGGCATGCGCGGCCTCATGGTCAACCCGCAGGGCAAAATGATCGAAATCCCCGTTAAATCCTGCTTCCGCGAGGGGCTCACCGTTCTGGAATACTTCATTTCCTCGCACGGCGGCCGCAAGGGCTTGGCGGATACGGCGCTGAAAACGGCAGACTCGGGTTATCTGACCCGCCGTCTCGTCGACGTCTCGCAGGACGTCATCGTGCGCGAAGACGACTGCTGTGCGGGCAAAAAGCCGCGCGGCATGAAGATTTCCGCCATCGTCGGCCCGAACGGCGAAATCGAGAGCCTGCACGACCGCCTGGTCGGCCGCTTCGTCTCCGAAGACGTCGTCAACCCCGCCACGGGCGAGGTCATCGTTCCCGTCAACGAGATGATTACCGAGGAAAAGGCGGACGAAATCGTCGCGGCGGGCATCAAGGAAGTGTCCATCCGCAGCGTATTCACCTGCACCTCCCGCCACGGCGTCTGCGCCAAGTGCTACGGCAAGAACATGGCGACCGGTCAGCCCATTCAGGTGGGCGAAGCGGTCGGAACGATTGCGGCGCAGTCCATCGGCGAACCGGGCACACAGCTCACGATGCGTACCTTCCATACGGGCGGTATCGCGGCGACGGGCGACATCACGCAAGGTCTTCCGCGCGTCGAAGAGTTGTTCGAAGCGCGCAAGCCGAAGGGCGTCGCTACCCTGTGCGAAGTGGGCGGCATCGCCTACGTCAGCGAGCAGGATAACCAAAAGCATATCGTCATCCGCGACGAAATCACGGGCACGCAGAAGAAGGAGTATGTTCTTCCCTTCAACGCCGAGCTCAAAATCAAGCACGGCGACAAGGTGGAGCCGGGCACGCAGCTCAACGGCGGCTCGGTCAACCCGCAGGATATCCTCCGCATCCAGGGCGTCAAGGGCGTGCAGGACTACATCCTCCACGAGGTACAGTCCGTCTACCGCTCGCAGGGCGTTGACATCAACGATAAACACGTCGAAATCATCGTCCGCCAGATGATGCGCAAAGTCCGCATCGAAAACTGCGGCGATACGGAGATGCTCCCCGGCGAGCTCGTCGATATGTTCACCTTTGAGGACGAGAACGAAAAGACCATTCAAAACGGCGGCCGCCCCGCCACCGCGAAGCGCGTGCTCCTCGGTATCACCAAGGCGG
>CAKNLK010000018.1 GCA_930989535.1 uncultured Clostridia bacterium
TGCCGCCAGTGCCGTCGGTATCGTCAGTGTCATCGGTGTTGCCGCCAGTGCCGTCGGTATCGTCAGTGTCATCGGTGTTGCCGCCAGTGCCGTCCGTGCCGTCGCCGGGCTGCGTGTTCTCCGGCGGCTTTATCGTATCGGCGTATTCCCGCCTGTCCAGGCAGCCCGTAAGGCTTACGGCCAAAAGACAGACCAGCAAAAGCAAGACGATTTTTTTGAGCATATCATTCTCTCCCTGCACTGTATTTCGTAACCTATTAACATTATAATCGTATAGCGGAAATTTGTCAACACGGAAATTGTTTTTAAGCGGTAAGTTTGCCGCTTTGCGGGCACGCGGCGGAATTTTTGCCGCGGACGGCGCATAGGATAGGGCAGAGGTCTGTTGTATGAAAAGAATTCTCTTGTTTCTGTCCGTTGTGGCGCTCGCTGTGCCGCTGTTTTCCTTCGCGGGGTGCGCGGGTAACGAGGTGCCGCGGAGCAAATACGAAATTTCCGCCGCGTACGAGGGCGGCGTTCTCAACGCCGAAATGGTGTTTACCTACCATAACGCCGAGGGGTGCGACATGCCCGCGCTCGAATTCAACCTGTACGGCAACGCCTACCGCGAGGGCGCGGCGTTTGCGCCCGTCTCCCGCTCCTACCGCGCCAAGGCGTATTATAACGGAGACAGCTACGGAAATATGGAGATTGCGGAGGTTTCCCCCTGCGCGGCGTGGGAGGTGTGCGGGCAGGACGAGAATATCCTGCGCGTCGAGCTCGAAAAACCCGTGCCTCCCGGCGGGGAGGCGTCGCTCACCATCCGATATACCCTGACGCTCGCGGAGGTTGAACACCGCACGGGAATCGCGCGCCATGCCGTCAACCTCGGCAATTTCTACCCCGTTTTGTGCGTTTACGAGCCGGAAATCGGCTTTTACGAGTGCGAATACTATTCGCACGGCGACCCCTTTTACAGCGAATGCGCCGACTACTTTGTCGAGTTCACGGCGGGGGCGGAATACGTCGTCGCGGCGTCGGGCGCGGTGTCGGCGGCAACGGCGGCGGGGAGCAAAAAGACCTATTCGATGCTGCTTTCGAACGCGCGCGATTTCGCCATCGTTCTGAGCGACGAGTTCACGCTGTCGCAGGGAAGGGCGGGCGACGTCAACGTGCTCTACTATTCCTACGATGACGAAGACGCCGCGCAGACTCTGGCGCTGTTGGAGGAGAGTTTGGCTTATTTTTCGGATACGTTCGGGGAATATCCGTACCAAACCTATTCGGCGGTGCAGACGGGTTTCTGCTACGGCGGCATGGAGTACCCCGCGCTCGTCATGCTGTCCGACTCGCTGGAAAAAAGTTCGTACGAGTACGCCGCCGTGCACGAAACGGCGCACCAGTGGTGGTACGCCGCCGTCGGGAACAACGAGCTCGAGCACGCCTGGCTGGACGAGGGGCTCGCCGAATATTCGACCGTTCTCTTCTTTGAGGGACACCCGCAGTACGGGCAAAGCGGGGCGGAGCTTGTGGAGGGGGCACGCAAGGTGTACGGCGCTTTCCACACCGTGCAGGAACAGCTGGAGGGGGAAGAGGATACGTCGATGAGCAGGCACCTGCGCGATTTCGGCGAGTACGAATACGCCGTAATCGCCTACGATAAGGGCTTGCTTTTGTTCGACACCCTGCGCGACGCGCTCGGGGAAAAGCGGTTTTTGTCCGCGCTGAAAAAGTACTGCCGCGAAAACGCGGGCGGCATCGCGGCGCCCGAAACGCTGAAGTCCGCCTTCGGAAGCGCGGGCGGGCAGATCATCGAACAATACGAAAGCGGGCAGATATAAGGTGCAAAAGGGGGCGCACCCGCAGCGGGTGCGCCCCTCTTTTGCGCGATATTCAAAAAAATGGCGTGGCTTTTTGGCGAAGCCTTCCGGCGGAACGCGTCAATGGCAGCCGCCGCACGTTTTGCAGTTGCCACTGCACTTTTTGGAGGGCTTGCCCGTGGCGGAATACATTTCGCCGCTCCAATCCCGCTCGGCTCTCTCCCCGCAGGCGGGGCAGGCGACGGCGTCGTCGTACTTTTTTACGAGTTCTTCAAATTTTTTGCCGCATTGCGGGCATTTATATTGCAAAACAGGCATCTTTTTATTCCTCCGGCTGCGCCGAATCGCTCTGCGCGGGCAAATCCTTTTTGCCCGACGAAAAGTCGTTTTTGAGCGCGTCCATAAAGAGCGGCTTTTTCGTCAGCGTATGCACGATGTAGTGGAGCATAAAGACGATTGCGCCGCAGGTGTTGCAGATTACGTCTTCCATCGTGTCGTTTACGGTGATATATTCTTTGCCGTCGGCGCCGAGGATGGGCGCGCCCTGCGCGTAGTTGCCGACGAGTACGTCGCCCGCAAACTCGAATATCTCCCACAGGAGCGCAATCGCGAGCGACGTCGCCACGCAGACGAACACGACGTAGACGGCTTTTGCCTTGTGCACGTCGCTCAATTTGCAGACGAAGAACAGCCCGATTACGCAGCCCACGTATCCGAACAGCGAATGTACGGCGAGGTCGAACCACCAAATCCGGTCATAAAAATTCAAAACGCTCCCCAAAAATGAGGCGACAAATGTATAAATTACGAAAAAAAGATAGATTCCGTCGCTGATGGCGGACTTGAACAGCGGCTTAAAAACGAACGGAACGAGCCAAAGCAGGATGTTCGCAATCATCACCGCCAAATTCGTCGTGAGGAAGGGGTTCAGCGCGTTGATTACCGTCAATGCAATCATGGTTACGAACATGACCGCCGACGCGGCATATACGCATATCAAGAGTTTCGACGGGGGCGAAAAACGCTTTTTGGGGGCTGTATCGTTCATAACCAATCCTGTCGCGGCCGCCGCGACCGCTGAAAAATTTTACTCCATTGTAGCACAATCCGTGCGAAAATTCAAGCGATTTGCCGCCCTCATAAAAGGAGCGCCGGACGCATACACTAAAGGGAAAGGCAAGGCTCCGCTCCTTTTCGCGCATGCGCGCGGGAGAGTGCGGGACGGCTTTGCACACATCCGGGAGGGCTGCCTATGCGTCTGTTTGAAGAGATATTGTCCGCCGCAGGGTTCGGCGATGAGCTTTCGGGCGGCGCAAAAGTCGTGCTTTTTGCGGGGCGGTGCGGCTATTTTGAGAACGTAAAGAGCATTTCTTCCTTTTCCGACACCGCCGTCTCACTCCTTTTGAAGCGCGGCGAGGTGCACGTCGAGGGGAAAAACCTCTGCGTCGCGCGGTACGGCGAGGGGGATTTGCTGCTCAAAGGGGAAATCGAGCGGGTGGAGATGCTCGGGGGCAAACCGTGACCCCGCTCTTTTGCGAGGAGTGGAAGGTGGAGGCGATTGCGCCCTTCCGCGCCCTCGATAAGCTCGCGCGGCGGGGCGTTACCGTCTTCGACGTGCAGAAAATAAGCCCGACTTGCCTGAAATTCCGCGCAAAATCCAAAGAAAGCAAAAAAATTTTTGCAATTTTCCGCGGTTCGTGTTATACTGTAACAAAGTGCGGAAGCGTGCGACTCAAACGCCTCGCCGGCGCGCTCGCGCGGAGGCCCGGAATTGTTGCGGGAGTGCTCCTGTTTTGCGCGCTCGGCTTTGCGAGCAACTTTTTTGTGCTCGATATCCGCGTGGAGGGCAGCGGCGCCCGCTATGAGGAGCGCGCCGTGCAAATCCTGCGCGAAAACGGGCTGTATGCCTTTGCGCCCTTCGGGGAGGACAAGGCGGCAAAGGCGGGCGCGGAGCTTTTGGGGCTGCCCGGCATCGTGTTTGCCGAGGTGCAAAAGAGCGGCTGCGTCGTCACCGTCACGCTCGAGGAGAGCGAGGAGACGCCCGTGCCCGTCCGCGAGAGCGATTTGAAGGCGTCGGCGGGCGGCGAGGTGGAGAGCATCACCGTTCTGCGCGGCACGGCGCTCGTGAAGGCGGGCGATACCGTCGCGGAGGGGCAGACGCTCGTCGGCGGGTTCTTCGAAACGCCCGAAGGGGAGAGAAAGGATACCTTTGCCGTGGCGAGGGCGAGCATTTTGCATACGTACGCGGGCGAATTTACAAGCGGCGAGGAGAGCGAAGAAGCGCTCGCCCGCGCAGTCTCGTCCGCGAATATGATAGCCGGCGGCGAGCCGCTGGATTATACCTATACCGTGCGCGAGGAGAACGGAAAGTTTATCTACGCCGTCACCGTGCGGGTAAGGATTGTGTGTTCGGTGAATATGTGAAAAAAGTGTTCACGAAAAAAGTTTTAAGCAGATAAAACTTTTTTCCGTGAGATTGAGGATAACCCCACGGCACGCGGCTTTTGCCGCTGACCGTCGGAGTTTTCCTCGCCGCGCGATAATTAAGGGCACGCATATTACAAAATCGCGCGGCTTCACCTATCCTGCGAGAGCGCTTTCGCGCAAATGCAGGTGCGCTAACGCAAAAGCGTGGTTTTGCTTGCGCGAGTGATTATAAAATATAAAACCAAATTCTCACGGAAAATCGCAGCGCAGCGAGATTTTCGTGAACAAGGCGGCGGAGCCGAGGCGGAAGCGAGCAATGCGCGATAGGGCATTGTGAGAAACCAGCCTCGTGCGTAGCCGCTAAAAGCGCCCTCAATTTGCCGCATACATACGGCTTTTGGGAAAAGGGTGAATTTTTTGCCATAAATATTATGTGTGCCCTTAAAAAGGCAAAAAAGAGGGGAAAACAGCCGATAGGCGCTTGCGCCGTGCGGCGGTGTTCCCTTGAAATCGCAGAAATTCGCAGGCAACAGCTTGCCGAGAATTCCGCGAGCGGAGTCTTTCATGGAACAAACGAAAATCATCATCGACGCGGGCAGCCTCGACGACATGCAGAAGCTGCTCGGCACATTCGACGAAAATCTGAATATCGTCTGCCGCGAACTCGGCGTTTCCGCCGCCGTGGAGGGCGTCAAGCTCAAAATTGCGGGCGGCGAGGAGGAAACCGCGCTCGCGGGGCGCGTGCTCGAGGGCATCCTCCGCCTCATCCGCGCGGGGGAAGCGGTGGACAAGTCTCGCATCGTCTACTGCATCGAGCTCGCGCGCGAGGGGAACCTCGGCGACATCGAGCAGGTCATGGGCGACGTGGTCGCCGTAACCTCCCGCGGCAAGCAAATCAAGTGTAAGACGGTGGGACAGAAGGCGTACGTCGACGCCATCAAAAAGAACACCGTCGTGTTCGGCGTGGGGCCTGCGGGCACGGGCAAAACCTACCTCGCGGTGTGCCTCGCCGTATCCGCCTTCAAGGGCAAGCAGGTGGAAAAGATCATCCTCACCCGCCCCGCGGTGGAGGCGGGCGAAAAGCTCGGGTTCCTGCCCGGCGACTTGCAGACGAAAGTAGACCCGTACCTGCGCCCGCTGTACGACGCGCTGCAGGAGATGTTCGGCATGGAAAATTATCTCAAGCTCATGGAGCGGGGCGTCATCGAGGTGGCGCCGCTCGCGTACATGCGCGGCCGCACACTCTCCAACGCGTTCATCATCCTCGACGAGGCGCAGAACACCACCGTCGAACAGATGAAGATGTTTCTGACGCGCATGGGCGACGGCAGCAAGGTCGTCGTGACGGGCGACGTCACGCAAATCGATTTGCCCGAGGGCAAGCGCAGCGGCTTAAAGCACGCCGTTTCGGTGCTCAAGGGCATCGATGGGATTGAAACGGTCACGCTGACCGCGAAGGATGTGGTGCGCCATCCGCTCGTGATGCAGATTGTGCGCGCCTACGAGCGCGACGCCTCGCGCCGCGAAACTACCAGAGAGGAAAGGAAGAGAAGATGAGATATTCCGACCCCGCCGACGTAAAAAAATTCGGCAAGCGCGAATGTGTGCGCAGCGTATTCGATTTTCTGTTCAATTATATCATCCTGCTCGCGCTCGTGGTGCTGTTTATCTGGCTCAACACGCTGCGCCTGCCCAGCGAAAATTTCTTTTCGTATATGTCGGAGCATTTCAATACGCTCGTGTACCTCATGGCGAGCGTGTTCCTGCTCTGCTTTACCATCTATTTTTATTACTTTTTCGAGGATAAAAGCGTTTTAGCCACCCAAAAGAGCATCTGGCTCATCTTTCTGATGCTCGACGTGAGCATCCTCATATGCTACTTTTTCGGCTACTTTTTCAACATCTATTCCCGCCCGATTGCCGTGCTCGCGCTGCTCGCGCTCATGCTGTTGGGGCGGCGCGACGCCATCTTTTTGAACGTGATTTTCGCGCTCATGATGTTCGCAATCGACAATTTTTCCAACTTTTCCGAAATCAACGAGTACGTCAACGCGCTGCCCGGCACGCCGCTGATGACCTTTTCCGCGGGCATGATTGCTATCTTCGTCGGGAACCAGGTGCAAACCCGCCTGCGCTCCTTCCTCACGGGCTTTGCCGTGTGCGCGCCCATCCTCTTGATGGTCGCCTGCCTCGAGTTCAACCGCGGCATCGAGATGGTGTATCTCCTGCTGTTCGGGCTGGAAGCGGGCATCTTGTCGGCGGTGTTCTTTATGGCGCTGCTGCCCGTGTTCGAGGCTGTTTTTAACTGCATCACCGACTATCGCCTGCGCGAGCTGACCGACCACGACGCGCCCCTCATGCGCGAGATGAAAGACCGCGCGATGGGCACGTTCAACCACTCCATCGTCGTCGCGCACCTGGCGGAGGCTTGCGCCATCGCCCTCGACGAGGACACCGCGCTCGCCCGCGCCGCCGCGTACTACCACGATGTCGGCAAGCTGCGCCAGCCCGAATACTTTACCGAAAACCAGGCGGGCTACAACCCGCATAACGAGCTTTCGCCCGAGCTGTCGGTGGATATCATCCGTGCGCATGCAAAGGACGGGTACGATTTGATTCGCTCCAAGCACCTGCCGAAATTGTTGGCGGACGTGGCGCTGCAGCACCACGGCACCATGCCCATCAAGTATTTCTACGCAAAAGCGCTGAAAATGACGGACGGCGAGCTGAACATTGAGGACTTTTCCTACCCCGGCCCCAAGCCGCAGACGAAGGTGGCGGCGATTATCATGATTTCGGACGCGAGCGAGGCGATCTCGCGAACGCTGCCCGACCGCTCGCCCGAAAAGGTGGAGAGCGCCGTGCGCGACGTCATCGAGGAGCGCATGGATTTAGACCAGTTCGACGAGTGCGACATCACGATGAAGGATTTGACGGTCATCAAGGAGACCATCGTCAGCTGCCTGACGGGCGTGTACCACAGCCGCATCCAATACCCGAAAATCAAACTCAAACGAAAGGGAGAAACGGAGTCGAAGGGCGATGAATAAGCTGTTTATCGATTGCGAGGAAGAAAATTTTGACGTAGCGCCGCTCGAGGAGCACGGCGCGGACGGCGTAGAAGGGGATGTATCCCTTTCCGCCGAAATCGAGTTCGTGGACGGGGAGGAGATACGCCGCCTCAACCGCGAAACGCGGAATAAGGACGCCGTTACCGACGTTTTAAGCTATCCGAGCCTGGACGGCATCCGCGGAAAGGCGCTGAATAAAGAGGATTTCCCCTTTGATTTGGACGAGGAGGGACGGCTGTTTTTGGGCAGCATAGCCATCTGCCGCGAGCGGGCGGCGGAGCAGGCGGAGGAGTACGGACATTCGCTCAGGCGCGAGCTGTACTACCTCGCCGTACACGGGCTGTGCCATCTTTTGGGCTACGACCACGAAACGGAATCCGACCGCGCCGAAATGCGCGCGCGAGAGGAGACCGTTATGAATGCCATGGGCATTATGCGGGAATAGCCGTATATGCGGCTGCGCACGAGTCTGGTTTCCCGCAATACCCTGTCGGGCATTGCTCGCTTCCGCCTCGGCTTCGCCGCCTTGTTCACGAAAATCTCACTTCGTTGCGATTTTCCGCGAGCCTGCGGTTTTATATTTAAAATAATTAAATGCGCGTGGCAAAACGACGCTTTTGCCTAAGCGCCCTCAATATGCCGCATACATACGGCTTTTGCAGGAAAGGTGAAGCCGCGGCTTTCAATAATATGTGTGCCTTTAAGGATGCCGCGGCGAGGAAATTCCGAACACCGCCCCGCTTAAAAGCGGGGCGTGTTGGGGTTTTCTTAAACTCACGGCGTTTCGCAGCCATCAGCTTGGCGAGAAACGCGTGAAGAAAGGAGGTTGTTATGAAAGCAGGTTTCGTCGCCGTTATCGGCAAGGCGAACGCGGGCAAGAGTACGCTCGTCAATGTGCTCGTCGGCGAAAAGGTCGCCATCGTTTCCCCCAAGCCGCAGACCACGCGCGACCGTATTCTGGGGGTGTACAACGGCGAAAACGTGCAGATCGCCTTCGTCGATACGCCCGGAATCTATAAATCCAAGACGGAACTTTCCGACCGCATGATGCGCACCGCCGAAAATTCCGCCAAGGACGTCGAGCTCATTCTGTATGTACACGACGGGCACAAGGGCGTTGCCGATTCGGACGTCGATTTAATGAAGCATTACCAGTCCTTCGGCATCCCCATGCTCATCGCGTACACCAAGACGGACATCATGCCCGAATCGCAGATTCCCGAGGACGTCAAACGGCTGTTCGAGGAGGGGATTTCGTGCGACGTCGTACCCGTTTCGGCGCGCAAGGGCAAAAATATCGCCAAACTGCGGGATATCATCGCCGAAAAGCTGCCCGAGGGGGACAAGCTGTTCCCCGACGACGTGCTCTCCGACAAGAGCGAAAAATTCATGATCGCCGAAATCATGCGCGAAAAGATTTTGCTGAAATACGACAAGGAGATACCCCACGGCGTGGCGATCCTCGTGAACACCTTCAAAAAGCGCGAGGACGGCAAGGTGTACGACATCGACCTCGACATCATCTGCGAAAAATCGAACCACAAGGCAATAATCATCGGCAAGCAGGGGAGCGCGCTCAAAGAAACGCTCTCGTTCGCGCGCAAGAGTATGGAGGAGTTTTTGGGCTGCAAAGTGTTTCTAACGGCGTACGTCAAGGTCAAGGACGACTGGCGCGACAAGGCGAACCTCTTAAAGGAGTACGGCTACGAGGACATCGAGCGCTGACTGCGCCGAAAAATTGATACGTATTTGAATAAATGCAACAAAAAAGGGTTTTCGGAAGAATCCGAAAACCCTTTTTTTGTATGCCGCGCAGCGGCGTTATTCTGTTTTGGAAACATTCACGGCAACGTTGGTTTCGGCGTCTTCTTTACGCTCGACGGGCGTATTGCAGTAGGGGCATTTTGTCACATCGCCGCTATAAGTGAATTTTGCGCCGCATTCGGAGCAGGTCGCAACATGTTCGTCCTCTTCCATGGGCGCGGCGGGCGTCGTAAATACGCGCAGGTTCTCCGCACGGCGTTCCATTTCGCGTACAAAGGTTTTCGACGAAAAGACGAGTACGCCGACCACGATTGCAATGGCGATGTCGGGCAGTACGTAACCAGCTTGATAAATCAAACTATAAATCCATACAGGTTGACCTTCGGGGGCGTTTACGCCAAAGGCAAACATACCCGAAACAAAGTGCATCACAAATCTTCCGAGCCCGGCAACTATGGCGCCGACCGCGAAGCGAACTTGCGGGAATTTGAGCGTTTTATTATTCGCAAACATGCCAGCTAATCCGATTGCGGAAAATGCGAGGGGATAATCGAGCAAAAATTGTGCAGGGTGCAATATATAGGTATCTTGAAACGCCTGCAAAATACCGTAAATAAATCCTGCGAGTACACCTTTTTTCGTGCCGAACATATACGAATAGATCATCAGTGGCAGAAGGCTAGCGATCGTAATGGAGCCACCCTGCGGCATTTTGACAATGCGGAGATACGAAAGAGCAAAACTCATTGCTATGCATACAGCAGCAAAGGTGATAGAGCGTGTGGAAAATCCTTTTCTATCCTTCCTTCCGAGCAGGAATGCTACAACAACAACTGCCACGGCGAGTAAAGCGGCGCCTACATACAAGCCGACTGTATTGACATCTTCATTGGTAAGCCAATTATTGTCAGCGGCATCTCCCGAGGCAAAATGGATTCCCATACATATAAGACTCGCGACAATTGCCGCGCCTGCAAGGCAGCCGATGACAATATAGGTGATCTTATCGCGGCGGAAAAATAGTGCCAAAGCACCGCCTGCTAGTACCAGAACCAGCGCAAGCAAGGGGTAGAACAGAATGGGCTCGATTCCGTCCTCAATAAACGAGAGAACGAGGAAAAGTACGCCGATGACGCAAGCATAGATGACTGCGCCGATGCCGTAATATTTCGCAAATTTTTTGCGCTTTTCGCCTTTGAAGGCGAAAAAGCAGGCGAGAAATACGATTACTGCGGCGATTGTCAGCCAAATGGCGACGGAGCGCACAATGTTGGACGGCGTGTCGAACAAAATCGGGTACCACTCCGTTACCAAGAGGGAAAGAAACATAAAAAACCTCCTTTGTTTTTCCCGCCGAAAACGTCGTATCAAAAATATACGGCGCGCCCGCAATTTGGGCGCGCCGAATCCTTCCTTGATTACCTCCCGTTCAGGTATTATCCTGTCCGGTTCAAAGGGTATGATCTCAGCTTTTTACAGCACCCCCGGCGGTTATATGAAATTATGTTCACACTTTTTGTTTTGAGCTGACAAAACAAAAAGTCGTGATTGTGATGACAACCCCGCGGCGCGCGGCTTTGCCGCTGACCACCGGAGTTTTCCTCTGCGGTGCGCTCTTTAGGGGCACACCATTTTTACGCGCACCGCATTCACCTTTCCTGCAAAAGCCGTAGGTGTGCGGCAAATGGAGTGCGCTTATCCAAAAGCGTTGTTTTGGAACGCGCAAATAAGTATTATAAAAATTCTTTATGCTCGCAGAAATTTGGGCGAGCGGCGGTTTTGCTTGCACAAACAGATTTTGGAAATAACTGCCCGTTCCGAAAACCAAAATAAATTATAGTATAAATTGTGCGGTTTGTCAATTGATATAAACTGCTTTTTGTGGTACAATAATTGCCGCGGGCGCTCTGCCCGCAGGGAGATAAGATACTATGTTCAATTTTTACGCCTTTTTAGACCGAATGAAATACATCAGGCGCTGGTCGCTCATGCGTTCCTCGCGCGAGGAAAATATCATGGAGCACTCCTGGCAGGTCGCGCTGTTCGCGCACGCCCTCGCCGTCATCGACACCGAAATCTGTCACAATTCGCCCGATATTTCCAAAACGGTGCTGTATGCGCTGTATCATGAGTGCAGCGAGGTGATGACGGGCGATCTGCCCACGCCCATCAAGTATTTCAACAGCGAGATACACGGCGCCTACAAACAGTTGGAAGATAGGGCGAGCGATAAACTTCTTCACATGCTCCCGCCCGAGCTGGAAGGGGCGCTTTCTCCCTTCGTCAAGGCGGACGCGGACAGTTACGAGTATAAACTCGTCAAGGCGGCAGACAAGCTCTCCGCCTACGTCAAGTGCCTGGAGGAGCAAAAGAGCGGCAACGCCGAGTTCAAAAAGGCGAAGGAGAGCATCGAAAACGAGCTGAAAGCGCGCAAACTTCCGTGCCTCGACTATTTTATGGAAAATTTTATTCCCGCGTTTCTGCTCACGCTCGACGAGATGGAAAATCTGTAAAAGGGAATTCACAAAATTTGTTTTAAGCTGTTAAAACAAATTTTCGTGATTGGAAAGACAACCCGCCGTTCGGTGTAGGCCGAGCGGCGGGTGTTTCTCTCTTGCGGCATTTATTATTATAAAACAAGCCGCTTTTGTATAAGGTTTATTTCGTCAGCTCGTAGATAGCGGCGGTGTAGATGTCGAGCAGTTTCTGTACGTTTTCGAGGGAGATATATTCGTCCTTTTGGTGAATCGTGGAGGGCTCGTTCGGGAACTGCGGGCCGAACCCCGCGCCGTTCTTCAATGCCCGCGCATAGGTGCCCCCGCCGATGGCGATTGCCTCCTCGCGCCGCCCCGTCTTTTCCGCGTACACCTTTTGCAGCGCCGCTATCAGGAATCCGTTCTTGTCGTTGTACAGCGGCTCCTGGCAGTGCAAAAGAACATAGGGGGCTCCGAATGTATCCAAAACGGCGGTAACGTCCTCCCGTTTTTTGGTCGCAGGGTAGCGGATATCTACCGTTATCGAGAGGATTCCGTCCGCATAATTCGCTATGTCGGGGGACATGGTCAGCCCGCCCGTTTCGTCTTTCATCTCTTTCAAGCCGAAAGAATCCTCGAACAGCAGGGCGTAAATCTGCGCGATGCGCTCGTCGAAGTTTGCAAAGTAGGCGAGCAGCTTGCCCAGCGCGTTTTCGCCCTCGCCGGGGGTGGAGGCGTGCGCCGCCCTGCCGCGGGCGGCGATTTTTCCGCTTTCCGATGCCACGCCGCATTTTTTTGCAACCGTTTCGTCAAAAGCGGCCCCTTCGGCAGCCGCATAGGCGCACACCATGTTGGGTCGCTCGCCGCCGTACAGGGCGGTAAACGGGGCGTTCGGCAGGGGGAAGTCCATGCGGAACTGCAAAATTCCCTTTTCGGCGTAGATGGCGGGGAAATCCGCGTCGGGCGAAAAGCCGATTTCGGGCATGTGTGCGACCTCATTGTAGTGGTCGATACACGCCCAGCCGTTCTCCTCGTTGCACCCGACGATGAGTTTGATTTTTCTGGAGGGGATAAAGCCCGCATCCTTGAGCGCCTTCATGCAGTAGAGGGCGATGACGGCGGGGCCCTTGTCGTCCATGGTGCCGCGGCCGTACAGCTTGCCGTCCGCAATTTCGCCGGCAAAGGGCGGGTGCGTCCAACCATCGCCCGCGGGAACTACGTCGAGGTGGGCGAGGACGGCAAACTCCTCCGCGCCGTCGCCGAAAATTACTTCGCCGACGTAGTTGTCGTAGTTGCGCGTTGCAAAGCCCATATTTCGGGCGAGGTTTAAAAAGGCGCAGAGGCAGTCTGCCGCGCCCTTGCCGAAGGGCATGCCGGGCAGGGCGGGCGCCTGTGCGCTGTCAAATTTTACCATGTCCGCGATGCTTGTAACGCATGCGGAAAAATATTGCTTCGTGTCGATGTTTTTCAAATGAGTGACCTGATTTTTGAATTTATTTTTGAATTTATTATTAAAATAATGTTGACGAAATTATTTGGAGAGATTTCTCGGCTGCGCGCGGCTTCGCCTTTTCACTCCGTTCGGCTTTCGCCGCGCTCCGCTCGAAATGACGGGAGGGGGTGCGAGATTCGCGAGCTCGCCGAGATTTTTGTGAGCGAAATACTTGCAAAAGGCAAAACCGCGTTTTTGCGCCAGCGCCCGCAATTTGCAAATACTTTTGCTTTTGCAGGAAAGGTGAATGCGGCGCGCATAGTATGGTGTGCCCTGAAAGGGCGCGCCGCAGAGGAAAACTCCGATTGTACCGAGCAAAGCGAGGACAATGGGGTTGTCCTCAAACTCACGAAATTTTCTTTTGTCAGCTCAAAAGAAAATTTGTGAACTATTTCGTCAGTAACGCCAGCACCGCCTTGTTGATGTGCAGGCGGTTTTCCGCCTGGTCGTACACGATGGACTGCGGCCCGTCGATGACCTCCGCCGAAACTTCTTCGCCGCGGTGCGCGGGCATGCAGTGCATGAACACCGCGTCCTCCTTCGCGAGCGCCATCGTCTCTTTGGTGACGCGGTAGCGGGCAAGTATGCGCTTTTTTTCCTCGTCGTCTTCGTCGTTCATGGAGATAAATACGTCGGTATACACGATGTCCGCGCCGCGCACCGCCTCCGTCACGTCGTCGGTGATGAGCACATTGCCGAACTGCATGCCGCGCTCGACCACGTCGCGTGCGGGGCTGTACCCGTGCGGGCTGTCGATGGCGATATCCATGTTCACCTTCGAGCAGCCCATAATGAGGGAGTTGGCGATGTTGTTTCCGTCGCCGATGTAGGCGATTTTCAGCTTATCGAACCGCCCCTTGACTTCCCATATGGTGAAGAGGTCGGATAAAATTTGCAGGGGATGCGTCTCGTCGGAGATGCCGTTGATGACCGGAATCGAGCTGTAGCGGGCGAACTCGCTCACCTCGGCGTCCGTAAAGGCGCGCAGCACCACCGCGGAAAGCCCGTACCGCCCCAGCATGACGGCGGTGTCTTTGATGCTTTCGCCGCGCGAGAGCTGCGTTTCGTTTTTGGGCAGAAAGATGTAATCGCCGCCCAGCTGGCGGATGCCCATTTCAAAGGAGACGCGCGTGCGGGTGGACACGTTGCCGAACAGCAGGGCGATCGTCTTGTTTTTCAAAACGGGCGGGTGCTCGCCGACTTTGAACTTCTTTTTCATCGCTTTTGCCAGGTACAGGAGTTCGAAGATATCCTCGGTGGTCATGTCGGACAGGCGCAGCAGGTTGCCCTGCGAAATTTTATATTTGGGAGTATATTTATTGATATCCATAAAATCCTTCTCCTTATCGTTGCGGAGCGCGCTTTCGGCATCGGGCGCGGCTTCGGCGTATGCCCGGAACTGGGCAGGCGCTGCGGCTTATTTCCGCTTCGTATAAACAGTATAGCAGATTTTTGCACAAAATACAAGCGTGCAGTGAACGGTTCGTTGGGCAAAATTAACAGATTCTTTTTTATTCTTTGTAATTATTGCCCATTGCAATTTCCGCCGGATTGTTGTAAAATATGTATGATATTTAAAAACATATCGACAGGGAGGAGTTTTCATGTCAAGCCTTTTGCTCAAAGGTATTTACAAAGTATATCCGTCCGGCGTTACCGCGGTTACGGATTTCAATTTGGATATCAAGGATAAAGAATTTATCGTATTCGTCGGGCCCTCCGGCTGCGGTAAGTCCACGACTCTGCGTATGATCGCCGGTTTGGAAGAAATTTCCAAGGGCGAGCTGTACATCGACGGCAAACTCGTCAACGACGTCGTTCCGAAAGACCGCGATATCGCGATGGTGTTCCAGAACTACGCGCTGTACCCGCACATGACCGTGTACGACAACATGGCGTTCGGTCTGAAATTGCGCAAAGTGCCCAAACAGATTATCGACGAGCGCGTCAAAGAGGCCGCTTCCATCCTCGGTATCTCCGATTACCTTACCCGTAAGCCGAAGGCTCTCTCCGGCGGTCAGCGCCAGCGCGTCGCGCTCGGCCGTGCGATCGTCCGTGAGCCGAAGGTCTTCCTTCTCGACGAACCTCTGTCCAACCTCGACGCGAAGCTCCGCGCACAGATGAGGACGGAAATTTCCAAACTGCATGCCCGCCTCGCGACGACGTTCATCTACGTCACGCACGACCAGATCGAGGCTATGACGATGGGTACCCGTATCGTCGTTATGAAGGACGGCTTCATGCAGCAGGTCGATACCCCGCAGAACTTGTACGATTACCCGATTAACCTGTTCGTTGCGGGCTTCATCGGCACGCCGCAGATGAACTTCTTCCCTGCAACGCTCACGCAGAAGGACGGCAGGGTGTATGTCGAATTCAAGAATAATAAGATTGTCCTGCCCAAGACGGTTGCGGCGCGCATCCGCAATGCGGAAGACTATATCAACACCGGCAAGCCCGTAACGCTGGGCGTCCGCCCCGAAGATATTCACGACGAGGAGAGCTTCATCGCCGCTTCGCCCGACACCGTTGTCAAGGCGTTCGTCGAAGTCGTCGAAAAGCTCGGTGCCGAAACGCAGATTTACTGCAAACTCGACTATAAAGAGGGCGAGGAAGTCAGCAGCATCATCGGCGATTCCTCCAACATGATTGCAAAGATCGATTCGCGCAGCGTCGTCAACCGCGGCGAAGTCGTCGAACTCGCGTTCGATGCGCGCCACATTCATCTGTTCGACGGCGTGACCGAGATGTCTCTCTTGGCTCGCGACGAAGGGTATGAAGTTACACCCGAAAACGAGGCGTCTTCCGCATTCGTTCCGCTCACGCCGCAGGAGATGCAGGCGATTATCGAGAAGAACCGCGTCGTCACCAAGGAAGAGAAGAAGGCTATGCGCCGCGAGGCACGCGCTGCCGAGCGCAAAGAGAAGATGGAGGCGAAAGCCGCCCTCGAAGCGCAGCAGGAAGCTGCGAATGCCGACGACGATTCCGACAACGGCGACGGAAGCGCGGAAGTATAATTTTTCGACAAACGTTTCAAAAAACTCCCCGGAAATTTCGGGGAGTTTTTGTTTCGCTCCGCCCCGAATACTTGCACTCGCAACGCTTTTGCGATATAATAGAGGCTCAAAACCGCGTTGAACGGTAAAAGGAGGTGATGGCGATGGGCGAAGTTTTGTTGGACGCCCTTATCGACAGTTTAAAGATATTCCCGTTTTTGTTCCTCCTGTACGTTCTCATCGAATTTTTGGAGCACCGCACGAGCGTCACGCACAATAAAAATCTGCTGCGCGGCGGGCTGGCGCCGCTGCTCGGCGCGGCGGTCGGGGTGATACCGCAGTGCGGTTTTTCCGTAATGGCGGCAAAATTGTACGATAAAAAACTCATCCGCACGGGCACCGTTCTGGCGGTCTTTCTCGCCACGAGCGACGAGGCGCTCATCATACTTCTCTCCGAAGGCTCGAAGGCGTTCTCCGTGATGCCGATTATCGCGATTAAATTTGTCGTCGCGGTGGCGGTGGGGTATGCGGCGAACGCGCTTCTGCGGCGGGAGAATTTGTCGGAACTGTCCGAAAATGAGGAGGTGCACGGCACTCCCTGCGGGCACGACCATGAGGAGGATTCGAAAGTCAAGCGCTACCTCGTGCACCCGCTCCTGCACTCTTTGGAGATTTTTGCGTATATCCTCGCCGTGAATATCCTGTTCGGAATTCTCATTTACTATGTTACGGAGGAGTCGCTCGCCGCATTTTTGCAGGGCGGGCTGTGGTACCAGCCGCTCATCGCCGCGGCGGTGGGGCTCATCCCCAACTGCGCGAGCAGTGTGGTGATTACGCAGACGTATATCCTCGGCGGTCTGTCTTTCGGCGGGTGTATCGCCGGACTGTGCGCGAACGCCGGTTTAGGGTTCGTGATTCTGTTCAAAAATGCGAAAAAGTGGAAACGGAACTTGATTTTGATGGCCGTTCTGTACGGCATCAGCATCGCGGTCGGCTATGCCGCGCTGGGCATAACGGCGGCCGTCGGATAGAAAAAACAGAGAAAGGTTTTTGACCGCCTCGCTCGCCGGGGCGGCCGTTTTTTTGGCGCGCGGCGGGCGAAATTTCAAAAAGCCCTTGAAAATTGCGCGCATATGTGGTATCATAAATATAGTATTTATTTTTGCCGCCGCAGAACGGGGCGCATGCGCTTCGAAGCATATGTGCGGCGCGCCATAGGGGAACGTTCCCTGCGGCGAGTAATTCTATTTTGGAGATTTTCTGTATGAAGATAAAGGAAGTCGTCACGCTTCTCAATGCGGAAATTTTGTGCGGGGAAGATCGTCTCGATACGGAAATCCACACCGCCTGCGGTTCGGATATGATGAGCGACGTGCTCGCTTACGTCAAAGACCAGTCGGTGCTTTTAACGGGGCTTTTGAACCCGCAGGTCGTGCGCACGGCGGAGATGATGGATATGCTCTGCATCGTGTTCGTGCGCGGCAAGCGCCCCGAGCAGAGCGTGATTGACCTCGCGCGCGAAAAGGGCATCGTGCTTTTGTCGACCGAGATGCGCCTGTTCGTGGCGTGCGGAATCCTGTATACGCACGGGTTGGGGGGCTGAAATGCAGTGCATCCGCTACGAATACGACGTTGACGGCGAAAATTTTGCTTCCGCGGGGCACGCGAGCGAGAGCGTAAAGCGCACGCTCAAGCAGATGGGCGTGCCGGCGGCATCGGTGCGCCGCGTCGCCATCGCCATGTACGAGGGGGAAATCAACATGGTCATCCACGCGCACGGCGGCAAGGCGATTGCGGAAATTTATCCCGATTGCATCGAAATCACGCTCAAGGATTCCGGCCCCGGCATCGCGGACATCGAACTTGCGATGCAGGCGGGGTATTCCACCGCTACCGACAATATCCGCAGCCTCGGGTTCGGCGCGGGCATGGGCCTGCCGAACATGAAAAAGTACAGCGACGAGATGCGCATCGAGTCGACGGTCGGCGTCGGCACGACGGTATTTTTGCGCATCAATCTGTAAAACTCAACTCTTTTGAGAGATTTTGCGCGAAGGGGGGTTCCATGGTCACTCTCAAAACAGTCGTTCTCGACAGTGAAAAGTGCATCGGCTGTATCACCTGCATGCGCAGGTGCCCGACCGAAGCGATTCGCATCGAAAACGGCAAGGCGAAAATTTTATACGATAAGTGCATCAACTGCGGCGAATGTGTGCGCAGCTGTAAGGGCGGGGCGAAGCGCCCCGTGTACGACAGCTTCGACCTCGTAAAGAGCTATAATTATAAAATCGCCCTGCCTTCGCCCTCGCTGTTCGGCCAGTTCAACAACCTCGATAACCCCAACTACGTCATCGAGGGGCTTTTGGCGCTCGGGTTTGACGAAGTGTTCGAGGTGGGGCTGGCGGCGGAACTTGTAACCGACTGCACCAAAAAACTCATGGCGAAAGGGGAGCTGCCCCGCCCCGTCATCAGTACGGCTTGCCCGGCGGTCGCGGAGCTGATTTTGCTCAAATTCCATGAGCTCGCCGAGCATATGCTGCCCGTGTACGCCCCCGCAAAGATTGCCGCCAAACTCGCCAAACAGCAGGCGCTCGCCAAGGGAATCCCCTCGGACGATATCGGCATTTTCTTCATTTCGCCCTGCCCCGCGAAGGTGTATTCCCTGCACCGCGAGGAGGTTTCCAACGAAAAGTACATTTCGGGCGTGCTCGCGCAGAGCGACGTATATTTCCGCCTCGTCGATAAAATGAACAAGATTAAAAACCCGCGCAAATTGGGAAAATGCGGCTACAAGGGGCTCGGCTGGGGCTCTTCGGGCGGAGAAAGCAATTCTCTGGGGCTGGGCAACTATATCCATTGCTCGGGCGTGCGCAACGTGGTGGGGCTTTTGAAGGAGATGAGCGACGGAAAGCTGGACGGCGCCGCTGATTTCGTGGAGCTGAACATGTGCCCGGGCGGGTGCGTCGGCGGCGTGCTGAATGTGGAAAACGCGTTTATCGCGCGCAACCGCATGCGCCAGCTCGCCGAGCATATGCACATTCCGCCCGCAACGATGGAGCAGTACGGGCTGGACGAAAGCTTTTTCCTGTGGGATAAGACGCCCGAGCCGTCCACATCCTTTCAACTCGATTCTGACCGCTTTGCCGCCATGCAGAAGCTGTTCCGCGTGGAGGAGATATTGAAACAGCTGCCGGGCATCGACTGCGGCGCGTGCGGCGCGCCCACCTGCCGCTGCCACGCCGAGGATATCGTGGTGAACGGCGGCAACATCGAATGTGTGCGCATGGAGGAGAAAAAATGAAGGTTTCCGAACTCGCACAAAAGAGCGGATGGCAAATTTTTTCGCAGGGGGAGGAGCGCGAAATCGGGAGCGGCTACTGCGGCGATTTTTTGAGCAATATCATCTCCCGCGCGCCCGATTCGTGCGCGTGGCTGACGGTGATGAACAACGTAAACGTGGCGGCGGTCGCAACGCTCATCGACTGCGCATGCATTATCCTGTGCGAGGGCGTTTCGCCCGACGAGGCGTTTGCCGCCCGCGCCGGGCAGCTCGGGCTGTGGGTATTGGGCGCGCAGGAGAACGTGTTCGAGGCGGCGAAGAAGGTTGCGGCGATTTGCGGGGTGTAATAGGTGTTCTCACTTTTTGTTTCGAGCTGACGAAACAAAAAGTCGAGATTTGAGGGGAAACCCGAGCGGTTTTCCCCTCGTTGTGCGATATATAGGGGCACACATATTATAAAATCGCGCAACTTCACCCCTTCTGTAAGCCATTCGGCAAATTGGGGGAAAAAGGCAAAAACGTGGTTTTGCCTTTTTCGAGTAATTATGAAATTATATTACGACTTTCATATCCATTCGTGCCTGAGCCCCTGCGGGGATGAGGACAGCACGCCGAACAATATCGTCAACATGGCGCTCATCAAGGGACTGAACGCCATCGCGCTCTCCGACCATAACACGGGCAAAAACTGCCCCGCGGCGATGGCGGTGGGGCGGAAAAACGGGCTGGTTGTTTTGCCCGCCATGGAGCTGACGACAAGCGAGGATATCCACATCCTCTGCCTGTTTGAAAAGTACGAAGGGCTCGAAAAATTGGAGACGTATATCCAAAAAACGCGCCTTCGCGTGAAAAATAAACCGGAAATTTTCGGCAGGCAGCTCATAATGGATGAAAACGACGAAATTATCGGGCAGGAGGAAGATTTGCTCATCGTATCGAGCGGGGTGTCGGTGGAGGAGGCTGCGGCGCTCGTTGCGGGCTTCGGCGGCATCGCCGTGCCCGCGCATATCGACAAGCAGGCGAACGGACTCGTCGGCGTGTTGGGCGCGTTCGACTATAATTTGGGCTTTAAAATGATTGAGAGCACCCTCGATTCGGGCGTCAACCTGCCCCGCCTGACCGATTCCGACGCGCATTATCTGTGGGATATAGCGGAGGCGGAGCACTTTATCGAGGCGGATTCGTGCAGCGCGCACGGGGTGTTTGCGGCGCTCAAAAGGATGTGCGAGGAAGGGAAGTAATATGTCTTTGGAAAAAGTAAAAGATTATCTGCAAAAATTCGGGCTGGACGGGCGTATCCGCGTGTTGGAGCAGTCGAGCGCGACGGTCGAGCTGGCGGCGCAGGCGCTCGGCTGTGAGCCCTGCCGCATCGCCAAAACGCTCTCCTTTGCCGTCGGCGGCGGGGCGGTGCTCGTCGTTGCCGCGGGCGACGCGAAGGTGGACAACCACAAATTCAAGGAGTTTTTCGGTACGAAAGCGAAGATGCTTTCGCCCGCGGAGGCGGAAACGCTCGTCGGGCACGCGGTGGGCGGCGTGTGCCCCTTTGCGGTGAACGAGGGCGTTGCGGTGTACCTCGACGAATCGCTCAAGCGGTTTTCGACGGTGTTCCCCGCCTGCGGCTCCTCCAACAGCGCCATCGAACTGACCTGCGAGGAGCTGGAACGGTGTGCCGACCATTGCAGGGGATGGGCGGACGTTTGCAAACTGCCCGCGGCGGAGAATTGACCTCTTTGCGGCGCCGTACAGACGGTTGCGGAAAACCGCGAAAGGGCGCGGTTTCCGTCTTGTTTTGCCGAAAAAGGGCGGCGGGGCGCTCGCGAGCGCCCCGCCGCTTGACATTTTCCGTGAAAAAATATATGATGGTATGGAGCAAAAAAGAGCGGTTTTGCCGCGCCGCACAGGGGCGGAACGCGCGCCGCGGCAACTGTTGCGCGCGGAAAATTTTCGCAATGCGGAGCGCGCTTGGAGGATGGTTTTGCCGCGCCGGCAAAAGCCTCGGCATGCCTGCGGGGCGGCAAGTTTAATTTTGAGGAAACAACGATGAAAAATTTTTTGAGCGAAAAGGCGAAAAACATCGCGCCGTATGCGGCTGGCGAACAGCCGAAGGATAAAAAATACGTCAAACTCAACACCAACGAGAACCCGTATCCGCCCAGCCCGAAGGCGCTGGAAGCGTATAAAAATTTCGACTTTTCCTCGCTGAATTTGTACCCCGCGCCCGATGCGGACGCGCTCCGCGCGGCCGTCGCGGAGGCGGAAGGGGTTTTGCCCGAAAACGTGTTCTGCGGCAACGGCAGCGACGAAATCCTCGCGCTCTGCCTGCCAGCCTTTTTCGACGAGGGGGGCGAAGGCGCGGCGTTTGCCGACATTACGTACAGCTTTTATCCCGTCTTTTGCAACTTTTTCGGCGTAAAATATACGCTTTTGCCGCTGGAGGCGGATTTTTCGCTCGATTTGGATAAACTTTCGGCGATGCCCGCGCAGGGGCTCATCGTCGCCAACCCGAACGCGCCGACGGGCATCGGTATTCCGCTCGCGGAAATCGAGCGATTCGTGCGCGAAAACAGCGGGCGCGTCGTGATTATCGACGAGGCGTATATGCCGTTTTTTAACGAGAGCGCCGTTCCGCTGATAAAGAAGTATAAAAATCTGCTCGTCGTAAAGACCTTTTCCAAGGGGTACTCGCTCGCGGGCATGCGGTGCGGGTATGCCGTCGGCGACGTTTCGCTCATCGAAGGGTTGTTCCGCTGCAAGGATTGCTTCAATTCCTATCCGCTCGACCGCGTTTGCCAGGCGGTGTGCGCCGCCGCCATCTCCGACGGCGCGTACTATGCGGAAAAGAACGCGCTCGTCATCTCCGAGCGGGAGCGCCTGACCGAGGCGCTGCGGGGCAGGGGATTCGAAGTTCTGCCCAGCAAGTCGAACTTCGTATTCGCGCGGCACGGGCGGCTTGCGGGGAAGGAAGTGTATGAGGGGCTGCGTGCGCGCGGGGTTTTGGTGCGGCATTTTCAAAAGCCGCGCATCGAAAATTTCTGCCGCATTACGATAGGCAGCCGCGTGCAGAACGACGCCCTTTTAAAGGCGCTCGACGAAATGCTGTAAGGCGAATGCCGGAAGGCGTGGGCGCACAGCAGGGCGCACGGCAGGGCGCGGTTTTCGCCGCGGAGCGATAATAAAAAGTGCGGTGCAAAAGCCGCAAAAAAAAGCCGGAATATGCGATGCGGTGCACGGGTTCGGCGATAGGATAAACAGATGCGCATATGCGGCAGGCAAGGGGCAATTTCGGCCCGTTTTTGCGCCGTATGCGCGGCGAAACACATGAGAGGAAGAACATTCGAGGATTTTTCGGAGGACTTTTCGCATGTGTTTTTCTTTGCTCGATTCCGCTGTCGCCGCCTGCGGCTTGGCTACGCGTATTCGCTTTTGCCCCGCCTCTGCCGCCGCGCAGGTGCTGCAGACGGCGGTGCCGTACGGCAAAATCGTGCTTGTATCGGAGGACGGGGAGAGCTTTGCTTTTGCCGAGCGCCTGCGCGCGAAGCTCGGGGAATTTCGCCCCGTTTCCGTCGTTTTGGGCGGCGAGGATAAATTCGAGGGGCTGTTTTCGCTGGCGGACGACGTGCGCGCGGCGGTGGGCATCGGCGAGCGGGGCGCGCTCGCGGCGCGCTTTTTTGCGACACTGCGCGGCGGATATTCCTGCGCCGTTCCCCTCGCGCCGTATGCGGGCGGCATCTTCGAGAGGACGGCTCCCGCGGGTTCGGGCTGGGGCGGCTATCCGCTCAAGGCCGCCGATTTTGTCGTGGCGGACGGGGAGAAGATGCTTCCCCGCTTTGCCGAGGGGCTGGCGCGGCTGTCCCTTTCGGCGGTGTGCGCGGAAGATTTGGCAATCGATGCGGTGTTTTCGGGCGAGCGGAAGGAGTTTGATTTCCGCACCCCCGCCGATTTGGCGCTATCGGCGGAACATTCCGCGGAGGGGGCGAAAAATCTGTTCTGCGCCTCAGCGCTGTACCATATCGCCCTGCGCGGCGCGCCCGCGTTCGCGTGTACGGAGGCGGCGCTCGTTTTGCAAAAGAGGACGCTCCGTTCCCTGCCCGATTGCTCGCTGGCTGTCAGCGGCTATTTTGCGGAGAGGTATGCCCGCTTGTTTGCGGAAGGGGAGGCGCGCGCCTTTTTTGTGCCCGATTACGTGCGGAGGGTGGAACTGTGCGCCGCCTGGGCGGGCGAGCCGCAGAAAAAACTGCTCCAAAACGTGCGGGTGCCGGGGGCGGCAGAGTCGTTCCGCCGCGCCGAACAGTTTGCCGAATGCCGCAAAAAGTTACATACGTCCGCGCAAATTTTGGCTGCGTATTGCTGTAAACTGCGCGCGAAATACTGCGCGGCGGGCGGCATTTTGCCCGCTGTTTCAAAAGCGGAGCTGTGCGAGGCGTACGGGCGTTCGGCGGAGCTTACGCCGCTGTTATCGCCGCCCGCTCTGGAGCGGGAGTTCGGGCTTTTGCCGTGCGAAGAGCGCTCTTTTGTATAAGATAACATATGTATGCAAAGGCATTCGGGCGGAAAATACGCCCGTTTTTGTTTCCGCACATATGTGTTGCAGTGCATAAAAAGCTGTTAAGGGCGCGAAATTGCGTTTTGTTTGAATCCGACCGACTGCGCGACGTTTTTTCGGCTGTGAATGGGGCTATTGCCCCATACCCTTCGGAGCCGACTTGCAAAACAGGGAAAGCGTACCTATGGCGGCTTGTGCTTTTAATAATTTACTGCGCGTTTCAAAGCCGCGCCTTTGAAAAAGCGCACCCAGGTTGCCGCATACTTACGGCTTTCGAGGAAAGAGTGAATTTGCGCGATTTTAATAATTACTCGCGCAAGCAAAACCACGCTTTTGCGCAGCGCAACACAATTTGCCAATACTTTCTTTTGGGAAGAGGGTGAATTTTTTGCCATAAATACTATGTGTGCCCTTAAAAGGGCAAAAAAGAGGGAGAAACCGCCGTCTTGTCGGCAGGTTTCTCCCTTTCTCTCGAAAATTTGTTTTATCAGCTTAAAACAAATTTTGAGAATCACTTTTATTCCTCTTCCACCCTCTCCCCGATGGGAACGTAGGGCTTGCGCTTTGCCACCGCCTGGTAGCCGGGGCGGATGATTTTGCCGCCGTTGGTGATTTCCTCCATGCGGTGTGCCGACCAGCCCGCGATGCGCGCCACCGCAAAGAAGGGGGTGTACAGTTCGCGCGGCAAGTCGAGCATGTCGTACACGAAGCCCGAATAGAAGTCTACGTTCGGCGCGACGCCCTTGTAGATGCGCCGCTTTTCCGCGATGACTTCCGCCGCCGCCTGCGCGACGTACTTGCGCATTTCGTATTCCTCTTCCATGTGCTTTTCGACGGCCAGCTTTTCCGCAAACGTCTTTAAAATATCCGCGCGCGGGTCGGAGAGGGAATACACCGCGTGCCCCATGCCGTACACGAGCCCCGAATGGTCGTACGCTTCCTTGTCGACGATTTTCGCGACGAAATCTTTGAGCTTGCCCTTGTCGTAGTCGGGCACGTTTTCCTTGATGCAGTCGAACATTTCGCAGACCTTGATGTTCGCGCCGCCGTGCTTGGGGCCTTTCAGAGAGCCCAAAGACGCCGCCACCGACGAATAGGTATCGGTACCCGACGAGGTGACGACGTGCGTCGTGAACGTCGAGTTGTTGCCGCCGCCGTGCTCGGCGTGCAGAACGAGGCACTGGTCGAGCACCGTCGCTTCGAGGGCGGTGAACTTGCTGTCGTCGCGCAGCATGTGCAGGATATTTTCTGCGGTGGAGAGGTCCTTGCGCGGCTTGTGGATGAACAGCGACGCGTCCGAATTATAATAGCTGTACGCCTTTTGGCTGTAGACGGTGAGAAGCGGGAACTGCGCGATGAGCTGGAGCGACTGGCGCAGAACGTTCTTTTTCGAGGTGTCGTCCGGCCGCGGGTCGTAGGAGTAGAGGGAAAGCACGCAGCGGGCGAGCATATTCATCATGTCGCGCGAGGGCGCCTTCATGATGATGTCGCGCACGAACGAGGGGGGCAGGGAGCGGAAATCCGCCAAAATTTCGCAGAAGCGGTCGAGCTGGCTCTGCGTGGGCAGGTGCCCGAACAGCAACAGGTGCGTCGCCTCCTCGAAGGCAAAGCGCCGCCCCTGCGCTCCCGCGACCAAATCGCGCACGTTGATGCCGCGGTAGTACAGCTCGCCCTCGACGGGGATTTTGTTACCGTTTTCGTCCTTGCCGAAGGCGATGATTTCGGAAATTTCGGTGAGTCCGCACACCACGCCGTTGCCGTTGATGTCGCGCAGCCCCCGCTTTACGTCGTATTTTTCGTATAACTTGGGGTTGATGATGTCGCTCTTGCTCGCGATTTTTGCAAGCTCCATGATGTCCTGCGAATATTTTGAATATTTTTTCATGATATGTTCGCGGATTTCGGAATAGTGGTCCATAGTGCGCCCTCCTTTTTGCTGTAATTGCCCGTTGAAACGTTCGGACTAAATAGTCTAACAATTATACCACAATTCGGCGCATAAGTCAAGCGCGGTTTTTTTATTTGTAAAGCATCGAACAATAGAAACCCGATTGGTAAAATTTTATCATAAATTAACGTTCATATCTATTGAAAAATGTTTCGGATTATGATAAAATAGTTTCGTTGAATATTAAAATATGGGGGCATTTTACACTTCGCCCCCGTTCACTTCGGAGGTGGGTTTCATTGGCTAAAAAAATCGACGTTCCGTTCAACGGCACAAAGAAACAGGAAGCGAAGCTCCGCGAGGCGATTGCGGAGATTAAAGTCGAGCATAAGGGGCAGGGGCTGATGATTGCCGCGCTGCAAAGGGCGCAGGATATCTACGGCTATCTCCCCGAGGCGGTGCAGCAAATCATCGCGGACGAATTGGGCGTTTCGCTGGCGGAAGTGTACGGCGTGGCGACCTTCTACGCGCAGTTTTCGCTGTACCCGAAGGGGCAGTACAAAATCGGCGTATGCCTGGGTACCGCCTGCTACGTGAAAGGCTCGGGCGACGTGTATAAAAAGGTGTGCGACACCTTGCACATCGAGGGCGGGCAGTGCACCGACGATTTGAAGTTCTCCCTCGACGCGACGCGCTGCATCGGCTGCTGCGGCCTCGCACCCGTCATGACCATCAACGACGACGTGTACGGCAAGGTCACGCCCGACGAGGTCGAGGGAATCCTCGCAAAATACAGGGATTGATGCGCGAACTCGCACTCAACATCCTCGATATCGCGGAAAACTCCCTTGCGGCGGGTGCAAAGCTCGTGGAAATCGAGGTATCCGCCGACTTTGCGGCGGATACGATGGCGATTTCCGTGCGCGACGACGGCAAGGGCATGAGCAAGGAAATGCTCGCGACCGTGTGCGACCCGTTCACGACTACCCGCACCACCCGCAAGGTGGGCATGGGATTGCCGCTTTTTAAGTACTCGGCGGAGAGCGCGGGGGGAAGTTTTCACATCGAGTCGGAAGAGGGAAAAGGGACTTTTGTGCGCGCGACGTACCGAATCGGGCACGTCGACCGCATGCCGCTCGGCGATTTCGGCGGGGTGGCGCTGCAGCTGGTGACGATGAACCCGAACACGGATTTCGTAATCTCCGCAAAATGCGGGGAGGGGGAAGGCGTTCTCGACACGCGGCAGGTGCGGGAAATCTTGGGGGAGGATATACCCTTCGGCGCCCCCGAGGTGCGCGCTTTTTTGAAGGAATACATCAAAGAAAATTTAACGGACATTTTGGGAGGTAGGTTATGAAGAGTTTGGAAGAACTCCGTGCGCTGCGCGAAAAGATGAAATCGCAAATCGATAACCGAAGCGTGGCGAGCGCCGACGAAACGGTTATAAAGGTGGGCATGGCGACCTGCGGCATCGCGGCGGGCGCGCGCCCCGTGTTGGACGCGCTGTTGGATGAGGCGGAAAAGCGGCACCTTCACAACGTGAGCATTTCGCAGACGGGCTGCATCGGCATGTGCCGCATGGAGCCGATTGTCGAGGTGTTCCGGGACGGGCAGAAGTATACATATGTTCTCATGACGCCCGACAAGGCGCGCAAAGTGATGAACGACCACGTCGTCAACGGCAACGTCGTCAAGGAATATTTAATCGGCGAGAATTAAGGGCGGAGGAGTTTAAAGTTACATGTTCAGATCGCACATACTTGTCTGCGGAGGTACCGGCTGTACTTCCGGCAATTCGATGAAAATTTACGACGCGCTCGTTGCCCGCATCCAAAAGGAGGGGCTGGAAAACGAGGTGCACGTCACCAAAACGGGCTGCTTCGGCCTGTGCGCGCTCGGCCCGATTATGATCGTCTACCCCGAGGGCGCTTTCTACTCGCAGGTGAAAGTGGAGGACGTGGACGAAATCATCGACGAGCACATCATAAAAGGCCGCATCGTCACCCGCCTGCTTTATAAAGAGACGGTCGCGGACGACGGCTCCATCAAGGCGCTCAACGATACCAACTTCTATAAAAAGCAGCACCGCGTGGCTCTCCGGAACTGCGGCGTCATCAACCCCGAAAAAATCGACGAATACATCGCCTACGACGGCTACGAGGCGCTCGGCAAGGTTCTCACCGAGATGAGCCCGCAGGACGTCATCGACGAAATTTCCCGCTCGGGGCTTCGCGGCCGCGGCGGCGCGGGTTTCCCCACGGGCAGAAAGTGGCAGTTCGCCAAAAACAGCCCCGGGAACAAAAAATACGTCTGCTGCAACGCCGACGAGGGCGACCCCGGCGCGTTCATGGATCGCTCCATCCTGGAGGGCGACCCGCACGCGGTTATCGAGGCGATGGCCATCGCGGCGTACGCCATCGGTTCCGACCAGGGCTACATCTACGTCCGCGCGGAGTACCCCATCGCCGTGCAGCGCCTGACCATCGCCATCAAGCAGGCGCGCGAATACGGGCTTTTGGGCAAGAATATCTTCGGCTCGGGCTTCAATTTCGATTTGGATATCCGCCTCGGCGCGGGCGCGTTCGTCTGCGGCGAGGAGACGGCGCTGATGACCTCCATTGAAGGCCACCGCGGCGAGCCCCGGCCCCGCCCGCCTTTCCCCGCGGTCAAGGGGCTGTTCGGCAAGCCGACCATTCTCAACAACGTCGAAACGTATGCGAATATTCCGCAAATTATTTTAAAGGGCGCGGATTGGTTCGCCTCCATGGGCACCGAAAAGAGCCGCGGCACCAAGGTGTTCGCGCTCGGCGGCAAGATCCACAACACCGGCCTCGTCGAAATCCCGATGGGCACCACCATGCGCGAGATCATCTACGACATCGGCGGCGGCTGCCCCAACGGCAAAAAGTTCAAGGCGGCGCAGACGGGCGGCCCCTCGGGCGGCTGCATCCCCGCGCACCTCATCGATACGCCCATCGACTACGACAACCTCATCGCCATCGGCTCGATGATGGGCTCGGGCGGCCTCATCGTCATGGACGAGGACAACTGCATGGTCGACATCGCCAAGTTCTTCCTCGAATTCACCGTCGACGAGAGCTGCGGCAAGTGCACCGCCTGCCGCATCGGCACCAAGCGCCTGTACGAGATGCTGTGCAAGGTGACCGACGGCACCGCGACGATGGAGGATTTGGACAAGATGGAGGAGCTTTGCTACTACATCAAGGAAAACTCCCTCTGCGGCCTCGGGCAGACGGCGCCCAACCCCGTGCTCTCCACCCTGCATTACTTCCGCGACGAGTACGAGGCGCACGTGCGCGACAAACGCTGCCCCGCGGGCGTCTGCAAAAAGCTGCTTCGCTACCAGATTGTGGCGGACAAGTGCAAGGGCTGCACGCTGTGCGCGCGCAACTGCCCCGTCGGCGCGATCTCCGGCACCGTCAAGGAGCCGCACGTCATCGACCCGAACAAGTGCATCAAGTGCGGCGTGTGCATGGATAAGTGCAAATTCGGCGCGGTCATCAAGGCATAACGGGGAGGAAAGTTCATATTATGGTACATTTGAAGATAAACAATATTCCCGTAGAGGTCAAGGAGGGGAGCACCATTCTGGAAGCCGCCAAGGTCGCGGGCATCAATATCCCCACCCTCTGCTATCTGAAGGATATCAACGAGATCGGCGCCTGCCGCGTGTGCGTGTGCGAGGTCAAGGGGGCGCGTTCGCTCGTTGCGGCGTGCGTGTATCCCGTCAATGAGGGCATGGAGGTGTTCACCAACACCGAAAAGGTGCGAAAGAGCCGCAAAACTACGCTGGAACTGCTCCTTTCCGACCACAAGAAGGAGTGCCTCTCCTGCGTCCGCTCCACCAATTGCGAACTGCAGAAGCTCTCTTTGGAATACGGCTGCGACGAAAACCGCTTCCAGGGCGAAAAGACGAAGAGCGAGCAGGATATTTCCACGAGCTACCTCGTGCGCGACAATGAAAAGTGCATTCTCTGCCGCCGCTGCGTTGCGGTGTGCAGCAAGGTGCAGGACGTCGCCGTCATCGCGCCCGCCCGCCGCGGTTTTGCGACGCACATCGCGTGCGCGTTCGAGTCGGATTTGGCGGATGCGCCCTGCGTGGCGTGCGGCCAATGCGTGGCGGTCTGCCCCACGGGCGCCCTCCACGAGCGCGAGGAAATCGACAACGTGCGCGACGCCATCAACGACCCCGAAAAAGTCGTCGTCGTGGCGGCGGCTCCCGCCGTGCGCGCGGCCATCGGCGAGGAGTTCGGCTATCCCATCGGCACCAACACCGAGGGCAAAATGTTCACCGCCATGCGCATGCTCGGCTTCGACAAGGTGTTCGACGTGAACTTCGGCGCCGACCTCACCATCATGGAGGAGGCGAACGAGCTGCTGCACCGCGTGAAGGAGGGCGGCACGCTGCCCATGTTCACGAGCTGCTCGCCCGGCTGGATCCGCTACGTCGAGTATTACTACCCCGAACTCATCCCCAACCTGTCCTCCTGCAAGTCGCCCATGCAGATGTTCGGCGCGACGGTCAAGACCTATTGGGCGCAGAAGGAGGGGATCGACCCGAAAAATATCTACGTCGTCGGCGTCATGCCCTGCACGGCGAAAAAGTTCGAAAAGACGCGCGAGAACGAGAGTGCGAGCGGCTACCCCGACGTCGACGCGGTGCTCACCACCCGCGAGCTTGCCAAGATGATTAAGACATCGGGCATCCTCTACAACGAACTGCCCGACGGCACCTTCGATAACCCGCTCGGCGAATTCACGGGCGCGGGCGTCATCTTCGGCGCGACGGGCGGCGTCATGGAGGCGGCGCTTCGCACCGCGGCGGAGGAGCTCACGGGCAAGCCGCTGGATAACATCGAGTTCAAGCAGGTGCGCGGCATCAAGGGCATCAAGGAAGCGGAGTACGACTTGAACGGCGTCAAAGTCAAGGTCGCGGTCGCTTCGGGGCTCACCAACGCCAAACAGCTGTGCGAGAAAATCAAGAAGGGCGAGTGCGACTACACGTTTGTGGAGGTCATGTGCTGCCCGGGCGGCTGCGTCAACGGCGGCGGCCAGCCCATCCAGAGCGCGTACACCCGCAGGCAGGTCGATTTGCGCTCCAGGCGCGCCAAGGCGCTCTACGACGAGGACAAAAAGGCGGTCATCCGCAAGAGCCACGAAAACGAGGGCGTACAGCGGCTGTACAAGGAATTCTTCGGCGAACCCGGCTCGCACAAGGCGCACGAAATTCTGCATACATCCTACGTCGACAGGAAGCATAAATAAAATGCAAGGCTGCGGGCGGCTTCGGCTGCCCGCAGAAATTTTACAAAATGCGCCGGGCATTGGCACTGTAAAAATGCGCCGGGGGCGGTGGTATCGCCATCGCCGCGGCGGCGTTTGTTTCGGCTGTCGGACGGTTGCCGCGGGGCGCAATATTTAAATACGGTATTGAAAATTGGGGAACAGGCAGAATCGGCCTGTTCCTTCCAAATTTGCGGGAGCCGCGCAGCAACGAGCCTTGACAGATTTGCGGCCGGATGGTATAATAAATGCAACATCGTCTGCGTTTTTTATATTCGCGCGGTGGATTTTTGAAATTTCTGCGGGGGTTACGCACGGCCCTATCGGAGCAAAGGAGGAAACGGATGAAGCGAATCTTTTCCATCATTTTGGCAGCGGCATTCTGCCTCTGCCTCGCGGCCTGCGCGCAGGCCGCGAGGGATGACGATTTAACAGACGGCGGCGATACGAGCGGCGGCGTAACAGACGGCGGCGGTTCCGGCAATACGGACGGCGGCGGTTCCGGCAATACGGACGGAGGCGGCGATGCTGATTCCGCAATTCAGCTGACCACGGTGTACGGCGGAAAGAGCGTCGATTTATGCGATCCGTTCCTGCGCGAGTACCTCGAAGAGGAGGATTTTCAGGCGCAGTGCGATTTTCTGCTCGAGCACGAGGGGGAAGAGTTTGCGTATCAAAACATTTCTTTTGCATGGGAGGGGGACGGGAGCCAAATCTACAGCGTCTGGTTTGCGGACAACGCCGCCTTCGAAGACGCGCTCGTGGTGGAAACTGCGGAATGTACCCTGTCCGGCGGCCTGTTTCTGCCGGGGGAAACCTATTATTGGAAGGTAATCGGCGATGCGCCGGAGAGCGAATCGGCGGCGGATTCTTTCGCCGTGCTGGACATGCCTGTGCGCTTCCTCGACATTACGGGCGCGTATAACGTCCGCGATGCCGGCGGCTGGACGACGGAGAGCGGGCAGCGGGTGCGCTGGGGCATGCTGTACCGCGGCAGCCAGCTGAACGGATACAAAAGCAGGCCCATGCCCGAAGAAGGTATCGTGCAGATGCGCGACGTTCTCGGCATACGGAGCGAAATCGATTTGCGTATTCCGGATGTGGACGACGCGGGGCAGACGCAGAACTACCTTGACGCCGAAGCACCCTATTTAAAGGCGACCATTCACCCGTATACGACGCTGGTGGAAGATTTCGATTCGGACGACGAAAAGTATTCCTATTACGAGCCGAGCGCGGAGGCTATCCGCAATATTTTTGCGCTGTTGAGCGACGAATCCAATTATCCCGTCTATTATCACTGCAATTCGGGCGCGGACAGGGCGGGTTCGCTCACCTATCTTCTCAACGGGCTTTTGGGCGTCGGCTATGATGACCTCACGCGGGACTTTGAGATAACCTCTTTTTCCGGGATGGGCAACCGCTGGCGGGGGAGCGCGGAGAGCGGCTTCACCGACGGCATCATGAGCGACGGCACGAGCGGCTTTACCTATGTCGCCTGGGGCAAGATGCACGAGCTCTTTATGAAGTATTACGCTACCGACAGCGGGCTTTTGTCGGACGCGGTCGAAAATTATCTTTTGAACGTCTGCGAGGTTCCCGCCGAGCACATTCAAAAATTCCGCGAGATTATGCTGGTCGGGTGAATTTCGGCAACGCATTGACAGGCGTAAAGCCGTATGCTATAATAGAATGCAAAAAGGGACGTCCCTTTTTGGTTGCACTGCAACCAAAAAATCATTGAATGGCAATTCGTACGGACTTTCCGGAGGAGAAAAATATGGTCGTATTTTCTTGCCCGCATATGGGGGCTTTTTGGCAAGTTTGCACTTTGAGGTTTACTCGCTATAAAAGGGAAAATGCTGTTTTGTTGTGCAATCGCTCGCGCACCTCTGCGCGGGGCGGCGCGTGCTCATTCTCGCGCCCGGAAAAAGCCTCGTTACCTGCCGCGAAAAAATCGAGGCGTTTATTCGGGATTGCAACCCCGTTGTATTCGGAGTCAACCATATCCCCATGCCCTGCTACCGCTGCGACAGGGTGTTTGTCAGCAACCTGAAGCGATTCAAAAATCTGGACGAAGTGCTCTATAAAATGAAGGATAAATTCGTCTGCACGTCAAACGTTTCGACGGATAAAGATTTGTGCGTGCTCAATTATTCCGGCTATCTCAACGAAAACGACGCAATTTCCGACAACGCGGGGCTTATGCTCATCAATATCCTCAAAAAGGCGGGCGTCACCGATTTTGCGCTCGCTGGCTACGACGGCTTCGACAGCGCGGGGGTAAAAAATTATTACGACGATAAATTGCTCGGCGGCATCGAATACGAAAAGCAGACGGCGATCAACAGCGCTATCGTCGAATATTTCCGCAAGGCGAAAGAATCGCTGCGCATCGAGTTCGTCACGCCCACGACGTACGAATAGGCGCGGCGGGCGCATATGGGCGGCGTGCGCCGCAAAAAAATGGAACATTCCTTCGGGTATTTTGGAAAACAGGCAGGCATATGCCTGTTTTCTGTGTTATAATGGGTAAAAGCACAGGGAGGTGCATACAATGGTGTATCTGGAAAAGTTCGTTTTGCCCGACGGCGAGAAAGAATATGCGCTCGCGCGGAAGAGGATGGCGGAAAACGGCGGGGCGTTCGGCTATCTCGACAACGGGTATCCCTGCATGCTCTTTCCGCAGAGGGGGCTTTCCGAGCTCGACTTCGAGCCGATAACCGTCGTCTACGGCGGCAACGGCAGCGGCAAGAGTACGATTCTGAACATCATTGCCGAAAAGCTGGGGCTGAAGCGGCTCGCGCCCCACAACGGCGGGGAGCTGTTTGCGCCGTACTGCGCCGCCTGCGAATACCGCACGGGCTACGGCGACGAGGGGGAGCCGCTGGAAATCCCCGCGGGCAGCCGCATCGTCACCAGCGACGATATCTTCGAGTATATGCTCGCCGCGCGCACGCGCAACGAGGAGATTGCGGAGGATACCGCGCGGGGGAGGGAGGACTATGCTTCCCTCAAATACGGCGAAAGCATCCGCTTTACGGGTTGGGAGAATTACGAGAATTTCCGCCTGCAGGTGCTGGCGCGCGCCAAGTCGCTCTCCCGCCGCAAATATTTGCAAAAATTCGCGGGCAAGGAGGTGCGCCTGCGCAGCAACGGCGAAACGGCGCTGGACTTCTTCGCCAAAATGCTGCAAAACGACACGCTGTACCTTTTGGACGAGCCGGAAAACAGCCTTTCGCCGAAAATGCAGTTAAAGCTGAAAGCGCTCATCGAGGGAAAGGCGCGCTACTGCGGCTGCCAATTTGTCATCGCCACCCATTCGCCCTTTCTGCTCGCGCTGGAGCGCGCCAAAATTTACGACCTCGACAGCTCGCCCGTCTGTTTAAAGCGGTGGTGGGAGCTGGAAAACGTGCGCACGTACTTCGATTTTTTGTACTCGAACCGGAAATTGTTCGGCAAGGAATAGGGCGCGGGGTGCGGTTTGATATCCGCCGGCAGTCCTTTTTACGCGGCGCTTTTTTCGGGCGGGCATTGACAAAATGGCTCGCATCGTGTATAATGAAATCGGAAAGAGGAGTGCCGTGCGTTTTGCAAGTCTGCAAACGCGGGCGCAGTTTTTTAGTAAAGGGGAGAAATGAAATGAGTTATTGCATTCGCTGCGGAAGGCAGACGGAGAACGAAGATTGTATCTGCGACGGTTGCCGCGCAAGGCAGCCCGCCGCGGAGAGCGCGGCCGGCGTGCCCGTGCGGGGCGGTGTGCCGCCGGCGGCAAGCGAAACATTGCCGTTCAGCCGCGCGGCAAAACTGGGCTTGATTTTTTCGCTCGTTGCGGCAGGATTGCTTATTTGGGTTGTGTTGCTCTTTACTATTGGATGGGATGCGGCTGAGGTAAGTACCGGCGCCAATGACGATGCGGGTGGCTTTATTCTGTTCCTTTCGGTGGTGTTTGTGTTCGGAATAGTGAGCTTTCTCCCGATGGTCGCTTCGTGTGTGCTTGCGGCGCTGGGAGTCGTGTTTTCGGCTGTCGCCGTGGCGCGGCGGAAGAGTTTCCGCGGATGGGAAATGGCCGTTGCGGGGCTTATAATCAGCGCCGCGGTGCTGTTGCTCGTGATTTTTGCGGCCGCAATCGGATAGAGCCGCCGTACAATTTTGTCAAATTGCCCGCTTGCGGCGTTTCGCCGCGGAGCGGGTTTTAGTGGGAGGAGAATAAAAATGAGCTATTGTATTCGCTGCGGAAGGCAGACGGAGAACGAGGATTTTATCTGCGACGAATGCCGCGCAAGGCAGTCCGCCGCCGCAAATGCGGGCGCGCCCGATGCACAGGGCGGCGCGGAAAATGCCGGGGCGCAGCAGGGCTCGCCGCAGGGCGGCGCAGGGGTTCCCCCGGCAGGCGGGCAGGGGTGGCAGCCGCGCGCGAATACGGAACAGCCGTACCGCAACACCCCGTACGGCAATGCACCCTATACGCCGTGGGCGGCGCCGTACGTTCCGCCCGCTCCGCCCGAGCCGGTCGACCGCTCGAAGCTGCCGCTGAACAAATGCGGGCTCGTCGGCATGATTTTTTCGCTGGCGGCGGTGTTTCTCTTTATCCTGATGTTTATTATCGTCGTCGCGGCGATAGCGCAGAACCCCGAATGGATTGATAATCCTTTCTACGAGCCGACGGCGGGCGAGATGGCGGGTTTGATGCTCGGCGTGCTCATTCCGCTGTTCCTGGGCTTCGCCTCCTCGGTGACGGGCATCGTCCTTTCGAGCGTCGGGCTCGCGCGGTACAAACGCTTCCGCAGCGTCGGGTTCGCCATCGCGGGGCTCGCCGTCGGCGTGATTACCCTCTTGATTTTTCTGTCCTTTTTCGGCGTGTAGGCTTTTGTTTGCGGGCAAAATAAAGAAGATAAAAAGGGAAACCGAAATGTTTCGGTTTCCCTTTTTTTGCGCTTCGTTTAATTTTCGAAGAAGACGGAAATGCTGCCCGCGCCCGTCGTGAGAGTCAGCTTTCGGCTCCCGCCCACCGAATCGGATACGTTGGATTCTCCCATGCCCGTCGATACCAAAACGGTGTAGTCGCTCTGCGCACCCGCAAAGGCGCTGCCTTCCGCCCCGATGTTTCCGTACTCGGTCGTCATTGCAGTTTCCTGCGCGTCGATTATCCCGTCGCGCATGGCGATGGCGCCCGCGCCCGTCTTTACGGTCAGCGTTTTCGCCGTTATTTCGCCGCACAGTTCGACGGCTCCGTTGTTCGTTTTTGCGGTCAACGAATCTGCCGCCGCAATATCCGTCAGCCTTAGGCTGCCGTTCGAGGAACGCGCTTCAAGACTGTCGGCGGAAATGTTTTCCGCCCGCATGCTGCCGTTCGCGGTGCGCAGAGCCAAATCTCCCTCCGCCGCAACGCCGGAGACCTTGACGGAGCCGTTTGTCGTGGAAAAGGTTGCGTTCCCCGTGATATTCAGCGCGCCGCCCGCGGAAATACTGCCGTTTTCCGAGCGCAGGGAGAGGGAGGGGAGCGCTTCGCCGTCGGCATCCAACGATACGCTGCCGTTCGCGGTGTACAAATCGAGCGCGATGTTCTGCCCCGCGGGGAGCACGACGCATACGATGCGCGCGCTGTCGTCGCCGAAATCGAGGTCGATATCCCATTGGAAGAGGCTGTCTTGCCAGTCGCAGTGCTCGGTGAGGGTGAGAACCCCGTCAGTTTCCGTGATTGCGATTTGCGAAATCTCCTCATCCCGCTCGTTCAGGCGCACGGGGTAGTCGATGTGCACGTTTTCCGCCGTTTCGGAGTATTCGACGGCGATGGAGGCGTCGGAATACTCGATGCGCACCGCGGTGACGCTGCCCTCCGCGTCGTACGATTTTTGGGTATAGCGCACGGTGTTGAGGATCGAAAAGTCCCAGCCGCCCGCCGTCATGCCGCCGACGAACACCGCCAGCCCCGCCACGAGCAGGATTGCGCCGAGTATGACAAAAGTTTTTATAAAGGTTCTGCGTTTGCTCATATCAGTTCGCCTCCCTTTTGCCGCGGACGACTCTGCCCGTCAGCACGAAGATTTTTCCGCAGGCGATAAACAGCCATTTGGTGCAATAGAGGAACAGGGGAACGAGCAGGGCGCCCACGCCCGCCGCCGCCAGCCCGATGCCGATTTGCGCCGCATACCCCGCGCCGCCGAACATGCACAGCTGTACGAGGAAGTACACGACGTACGCGACGCCCGCGAGGATGACGGCGAAGCCGCTCAAAAACAGCGCCGCACCCGCCACAGCGAGGCAGAATATGACGGCGAGCAGGGGCAGCCCCACGAACAGAAACAGCAGAACGGCCGCCGCGGCGCGCGCCGCCGTATCGCCCGCCGTCCTCTGCACGGAGGTTTTGCCCTGCACGGAGGTGCTTTCCGAATATTCCGCGATGATTTTATCCGCCGCGTCCTTCGCGTCGCCGAATTCGCGCACGATTTCGCTTTCCGATGTGCCTGCGTCTAACTTGTCGCCGTACAGTTCGGCGTAATAGCCGAGCGCGCGCTCCCGCTCCTCCTTGGGCAGGCGGGAGAGCCGCTTTTTAAAAGTTTTTTCCCATTGCCTGTATGTCATAGGTTGCCTCCTTGCAAAATGAATTCGTAGATTCGTTCAAATTCCTTTACGTCCTCGATAAATTCGAGGATGCGCTGCTGCCCCTTTTCGGTGATGGCGTAGTACTTTCGCAGCCGCCCGTTGAACTCGCGGCTGTGCGCCGTCACCGCGCCCGAGCTTTCCAACCGCTTTAAAATCGGGTACAGCGTCGATTCGGAAATTTCGATGTACGGCGCCACGTCCGCGATAATCTTGTACCCGTACGACTCGCCCCGCCGCAATACGGCGAGCACGCACACGTCGAGCAGGCCCTTTTTCAGTTGCGCGTCCATTTTTCCTCCGCAATACTGTTTTATGCATTATACTATACATTGCATAGTATTGTTTGTCAAGCGTTTTTGCATGGAAAGTTTAAAAATTGTTTGGTAAGGCAGGGGAGAGGGCATTTTTAAGGGGATTGCGAAGAGTCGGGGGAGAGGGCGGTGCGGCGGGAGAATATGATGCGGGGCGGGGTGAGGCGGGAGCGCGGAGAGGTGGACGAGGGGCGGCATGGGCGCGAGGTAAAGAGTGCAGTGCGGGAGAGTGGAGGGATGAGAACGATGACGGGCGCGGCATGGCGGAGAGTGCGGGGGCGAAGCCGGGAGGTGTGTTTTTGCGTAAAAGCCGCGCACGGAGTTTGCCGCGGGAGTGCTGTGCGGGAAAGCGCAGAATAAAAAAAGCGGAGCTTCGCGTTTTGCGAAGCTCCGCGTCCGTCCGTAACGGATATTTATTTGATGGAGTTGCTGTAGTTGTAAATCTTTTCGAGCAGGCCTTCGGAGATGACGTTGCGATACCTGCCCATGAAGACGAAAATCTTGGTGAAGAACTCGCGGTTGTCGCCGCCGATTTGATAGGCGGGCAGGCGCTTGTTTTCGCCGTAGATGCGGGAGATGAACAGGCGGTCGAACTCGTCGCGCTCGGCGGGAGTCAGGCTACTGATGAACATGTCGGGCACAAAGCCTGCGTTGTAGTATCCCTGCTGCTGGTAGGGCTGCTGCTGCGCATAGCCGCCGTAGTAGGGCGGAGGAGTCTGCTGCTGTTGCTGGAACTGCTGGTAGTTGTAGTTGCCGTATCCGTAGAAGGGTTGCTGCGCCTGTTGCTGCGCTTGCTGAGCTTGTTGCTTCGCCTGCTCTTCCTGTTGTTTTTTCTGCTCTTCCTGCTCTGCAAATTCCGCATAGGCGCGGTTGAACTTGCCGTCGAATTTCGCTTGGTCGAAGTCGAAATCTTTCTCTTCCTGCGCGGAATCGACGGGTTCCTCTTCTTCCTTTGCGGTCTCTTCGGCGATTTCTTCGATGGAAATCTGAGCGGCGTCTTCAAAGGCGGAGTTCGCAGCAGCCGCATCCTGCGTGAACTGCGGCTCGGGCTGCGGTGCGGCCTGCGCCTGTTCGGGTGCAACTGCCTGTGCGGCAGGAGCAGGTTCCGCAGCGGGCGCTTCCAGGCCCTTGATTGCCATTTGGTCGTTCGCGTCCACCACGAACATACCGTCTTCCTCGGCGTCTTCCGCCGCTTCCTTCTTCTTGTTTCTCGCGTGTAAAATTACAACCACGATGATGGCGTAGATGAGCTGCGCGAGCGCGACGCCCGTGACGCCGACGATGCCGATGTTGTCGAACAGATTCGCAAAGGAATCGTGCACGCCGCCCATGATGAGCGCGACGGCCGCCAGAACGAACAAAACAATGGAGCGCACGAGGTCGAGAATGCTCGTGCGGGGGAGCATCATGGTGACGATTGCGAGCGCCATGTTGGCGAAGATTGCCCAGGCGAGCGCGGTAAAGGTGTAGCCGGTGATGACGGCGACGATGCCTTCGCCCAAATCAACGCCGCTGAACAAATCGACGAAGGTGGTATCCGCGAGGAAGGTGTATTTTCTGGAAAATACGAAGAATCCCGCCGCGAACAGGGCGAACACGAATTTTACGACGCCCAGCCCCTTGTACGCGACAAAGTTGAGCACGATTGTGCCCACCAGCGCGAGCGCAACGGAGCAGGTAATCGCATTGACGGCGACGAACGTGGTGTCGTCAAGCAAAATATCGGAGAAAGCGATGCCCAAATCTCTGTTGAGCGCGAAAGCGAACACCGCGAACGCGGCGAGCGCCACAAACGCTTTGATATAATTGCATGCGAGCGAGCTCCCCGCCTTTGTAAACAGGGAAATTACCGTGCATACCAGCAGGACGGCGTAGAAGCCGACGATTCCGTAGAGGGAATAGCGCAGCAGCGCGGCGTCCGCATATTCGCCCTTAAATACGTTCAAAACCATCGACCAAACGGAGGTTTCGTCGTAGGCGTTCGGCACGAAGAGGAACACTACGAATCCGGCAAAGAGAATCAAAGATACTACAAGCTGGAATACTCTGCCGCCGCAGCCGTTCCCGGACTTCACAGTTTGGTTGTCAGCCATAGAATTGCACCCCTATACTTTATTTCTTCAAGGCGGGCGCGCCGTGTGCCGAAACGATTCGACACGGGCGATTCCGCCGCTCCGATAATGATATTATCACGATTATTATTGTACTATAATCGGTGGAAAGTGTCAAGTGTATGAGAGAAATTTCGGCAAGGTATTTCCGCTTTCCGCGCGCGGCACCTTCCCCGGCGGAAGGGGAGCCGCTGCCCTCCGGATACCCTTTGCCGGCTATGGTAGAATGTGTAAAAGGCGTAAAAAATTGCGCAACTTTTTCCTTTCCCGAAAAAATTATTGATATTTGGGGCTTTTTGCGCTATAATAAAGCGGATAACACCGCGCGCCGGCGCGCGCAGACGGAGGGGCCATGGTATCCGAACTTCGGAAAATCGTGCAGAACATCTACGAAAATACGGGGATTGCCGTTTCCATATATTCGGCGGAGGGAAAGCCGCTCGCGGGAGCGGGCAGGGCGGTCTCGCCCGATTTCGACGGCGTTTTTCAGGACGAGCGGGCGAATATCACCTGCTTTAAAATCCTGTACCGCTCGGTGCAGTACATCTGCGCCGTGGAGGGCGCCGGCGCCACGCAGAAGAATTATGCCTACTTGCTCGCCGATATCCTCGAAAATGCCGCCGGCAGGGCGGCAAACCTGCCCAAAGCCGAATTTTTAAAGCGGATTCTGCTCGGCGAATGCGGGGCGGCGGATATCCAAAAATACCGCGCCCGCTACGCCGTGCCCGATACTCCCTGCTTCGTGCTCGCCGTCGCCGCCGAGGGGAAGACGTCCGACGCGCTCTCCCTCCTCTCGCAGTACGTCGAAAACGAGGCGGACTGCGCCGTCGTTGTTTCGGGCAAAGACTGCGCCTTTATCAAGTTCGTTTCGGAGGATTCGGAATACCAATCCTCGGCGGATTTCGCTTCCTTTATCGCCCGCTCGCTCATGGAAGAGCTGGGCATGCGCGCGCACATCGGCGTGGGCGGCACCTTTAAAAAGTTTGAAGACGTGAGCGTTTCCTACCGCCAGGCGAGCGAGGCGCTGCGCATGAGCGCCATGTTCAATTCGAAGGGCGTCGTGCATACCTACCGCGAGTTCATGCTCGTGCGCATGCTCGAAGACGTGCCGGAAAACAAGCTCGAAGAGTACCTTTCCATCTTGCTCGAGGGGGACGCGAAGGAGCTTTTGAAGGACGGCGACATGGTCAATACCGCCGAAGAATTCCTCGAAAACAGCCTGAACGTCAGCGAAACGTCGCGCAATCTCTATATGCACCGCAATACGCTCATGTACCGCCTGGATAAAATCGAGCGGGTTACGGGGCTGAATCTGCGCAAATTTTCCGACGCGGTCACCTTTCGGCTGATTACGATTTTGAATAAACTGGTGTGAGTAGCTGTTCTCGACTTTTTCTTTTGAGCTGACAAAAGAAAAAGTCGAGATTTTGAGGGCTCCGCCCTCTGCGCCGCGCATTTTAAGCGCACACCAAAATACGCGCGGCGCATTCACCCGCTGAGGTCGCAAGTATGCGACGAATTGGGTGCGCTAATCCAAAAATGCGATTTTGGAACGCGCAAGCAATTATTATAAAAAATAAAACCGTACTTTTACGGAAAAATCGCAATATAACGAGATTGCCGTGAAGATGGCGGCAAAAGGATAATAGGGTATTTACTATGGACGTTTACGAAAAATCTTTACAGCTTCATGCAGACCTTCGCGGGAAGTTCGAGGTGCGCTCGCTCGTCGAGGTCAAGGACAAGGAGTCTCTCTCCCTCGCGTATACCCCGGGCGTCGCCCAGCCCTGCCGCGAGATCGCCAAAGACCCCGAAAAAGCGTATACATATACGCGCAAATGGAACACCGTCGCCGTCGTTTCGGACGGCAGCGCCGTGCTCGGGCTGGGGAATATCGGCGGCCTGGCGGGCCTGCCCGTCATGGAGGGCAAGGCGATTTTGTTCCGCGAGTTCGCGGGCATCGACAGCATCCCCATCGTCCTTTCCGGGCAGGACGCGGACGATATCGTCAAGGCGGTGGAGATGATTGCGCCCTCTTTCGGCGGCATCAACCTGGAGGACATCTGCGCGCCCAAGTGCTTCGAGGTGGAGCGCCGGCTCAAAGAAAAATTGGATATACCCGTCTTTCACGACGATCAGCACGGCACCGCCATCGTCGTGGCGGCGGCGCTGTTGAACGCGCTCAAGCTCGCGGGCAAGCAGCTTTCGGCGGCGAACATCGTCATCTGCGGCGCTGGCAGCGCGGGCATCGCCATCTGCCGCCTGCTTTTGGAGTGCGGCGCGGAAAATATCGTCATGGCAGACCGAAACGGGCTGGTGTGCGAGGGGGAGCCCTGGCTGACCTCCGCGCAGGCGGACATCGCCAAGCTCACGAACAGGAAAAAACTGCGCGGCGCGCTCGCCGACGCGGTGAAGGGGGCGGACGTGTTTATCGGCGTTTCCGCGCCCAAACAGCTCACTAAAGAGATGGTGCAGAGCATGGCGGAAAAGAGCATCGTCTTTGCGATGGCGAACCCCGAGCCGGAAATTTACCCGCAGGACGCGCTGGACGCGGGGGCGTTCGTCGTCGGCACGGGGCGGAGCGATTTCCCCAACCAAATCAACAACGTGCTGGCCTTCCCGGGCGTGTTCCGCGGCGCGCTCGACGTGCGTGCGAAGGATATCTCCGAGGGAATGAAGGTCGCGGCGGCAAAGGCGCTCGCGGCGCTCGTCGGGGAGGATTTGGCGCGGGACAACATCATTCCCTCCGCGTTTGACAAGCGCGTCGCGCCCGCAGTTGCCAAGGCGGTCGCCGAGCAGGCGGAAAAAGAGGGGCTGGCGCGGTAACTTTTTTGCCGCGTTGTCCGCGCGGTTTAGAGCGCGGCGGGGTGCGGGCGGTGCGTTCCGCATTTTTACACAACAATCGGCGCCGCGTCATAAACGGCGGGAAAAGGGGGAATACTGTATGACGTACAAGGAAATGGCGGCGCTCGCGCGCACGCATTTGAACCCGAAGCAATACGGCGAATTTTTTTCGGCGGGAGTTGTGGCGGCGGTGCTCGAGGGCGCCAACGGCAAATACTATACGGGCGTGAACATCGACCTCGCGTGCGGTTTGGGCTTCTGTGCCGAGCGGAGCGCGGCCGCCGCGATGATTACCGACGGCGAAACGGCCATCCGGCGCGTCGCGTGCGTGGGGCAGGACGGAAAGCCGATGCCGCCCTGCGGCAGCTGCCGCGAATTTATCCGCCAGCTTTCGCCCGAAAACGAAAATACGGAGTTTCTGCTGTGCGAGGAGCCTTTGGAGACAATCAAACTCTCCGAGCTGCTCCCTTCGCCCTGGCAAAAGATCTGAAAATGGTACGATACCGCCGTTGGGCGGCGGTTCGCGGCGATGTCCGCGGAATAAAACGGAGGCATTATGCAGAATAACGGCTCGCAGGCCAAAAAAATGAGCAGGGGCAAAAAAATATTGTGGGCGGCCGTCGCGGTTCTGGCGGCCGCCGCGCTGTTTTTTGCCGGCTTTTTCGTCTACTACCTCACCCTTCCGTCCGAGGTGCGCTCCCTTTTGTGGATTAAGGACAAAATCGATTCGGAATACTACCAGGATATCGACGACGATGAGTTTTGGGACGCCGTGCTCGACGGCGCCGTGTCCGTGCTCGACAGGTATTCCGCCTACTACACCGCGGACGAGTACGACGTGGTCGTCGATTCCTCGCGCGGCATTTCGCAGGGGATCGGGCTGTCCTTTTTCAGCGGCTCGAACATGATTGCGGAGGCGGCGTACAATTCGCCCGCCTTTTATGCGCGGCCGCAGGGCGAGGGCGCGGCTTGGAACACGGGGCTGGAAACGGGCATGTACGTTACGGGCGCGGGGAGTTCCGCCGCGGAAATCGAGGATACCTTTGCGCTCGTCAGCGGCTCGGGCGATACAGCCGTATACAGTTACAGCGCCTTAAACACCTTGTTGAGCGGTTATTCGGTGGGGGAAACCGTGTATATGCGCGTTTCGACCGTTTCGTCGCACGAAACGGAGGAGTGCGCAATCGTCCCCGTCACCCTCGCACGCTATACCGAGAGCTATGTGCTGTACGCCGCCGACGGCGAGGCGTATATCTATGCGTATACGGACGGTGCGGGCGAGTGGAAAAACGTCAGCGAGTACGTTTCCGTCGACGAAAAGGTTTCGGGCGATACAGCCTATATCCACCTGTCGAGCTTTTACGGCAACGCCGTTACGGAGTTCGGCCGCGCGGCGCAGGCGTATAAGGAGGACGGCAAGGGCAGGCTTCTGCTCGATTTGCGCAACGACGGCGGCGGCTCCGTGCGCGTGATGCAGGGAATCGCGGCTTATCTGATGAAGGACGCGCAGTCCGATTCCGAGCCCGTGATGCGCGCGGTGTACGGCAACGGCAGGGAGGAGGTGTACCTCGCGGGCGGCGACTACTACGACGAGTACTTCGCGGGCAGTGAAATTTATGTGGCGGCGAACCGCAACACCGCGTCCGCCTCCGAGGCGCTCATCGGCGTCATGCTCTCCTACGATACCATCGGATATGAAAATATTTTCATTACCGATTTGTCGGGCGGAACGCAGGCCGCGCGCACCTACGGCAAGGGCATCATGCAGACGACCTTTGAGAATCGGTTCACGGGCGAGGCGATTAAAATGACGACCGCCACCATTCATTGGCCGGACGAAGCGAGCACCTGCATCCACGACAAGGGCATCACCACCGCCGACGGCGCCGTGCCTACGCAGGGCGCAAAGACGTTCGGGGATTATCCGGACAATGAATTGGTGTGGATATTGTCGCAGGTCGCGGCGGCGTGATGGCTGCATCTTGTGTGCGGCGCGGCGCATATGGTTTTGGGCGCATTTGAAGGATAGAACAGGGAGAAAACAAATGTTATTCGCCGCCGCGCATATGCAAGTGCAAAAAAATAGAAAAGGATTGCATTTATATACAGTATATGCTATAATAAAAATATCAATATTTAAGAGGGATATATAGAAATGACAAGAATTCAAGCTGTGTTTGAAAAATTAATAGAGCAGTCAATAGATATTTTTTCGATTCTGCAGATTTCCGAGTCGGAATATAATGATATTATAAAAGGGGCGAAAGAACTTTCTATAATGCAGGCCAATCAATTAGTAAAAATAAGTAATATATCCCTTGATTTTCTTAGTAACGGGAAAGTGCAAACTTATTTTGATCAGCAAGTATTGAAGTATATAGAACAGAAGAAAAACGAATTAACTTTAAAGGAAAATAAATCAATTGTTTGTGCATTATTAAAGGATGCTGGATTTAATGATGTAGACGTTGATTTTATCAGTAATTCTTCAAACGACATAAAAATAAATGCCTATCTTTTATTGCGCCATGATAACGCAAAATTGTTCGAGTTTATTTCATCAAAATTTGTTATGGAAGAATATTCGTGCGGCGATTTTAATGGGGTATTAAACAGAGGGGGTAAAAATTCAGAGGGATATAAAGATTGGAATACTGTTAAAGATAAGTTAAGTAGTCTTATGGGATATTCATTATCAGACTATGGTTTTGTCTATTTTTGTACAAAAGATTATAACAATTTGATTGCAAAGTTTATAAATGGTGGAATAAATTGGAATTCAAAAGCAATTCTTTATCTTATGGATTGTGGCGGGGTGATTACAACAATTGGTTATGATTATAAAACACACAGAGAAAGTGCTCTTGTGGATGTATTTCAGACAAAATTATTGCGTGATTATTGTGAAAGGCATATTGATGAATAGATTGTACAAAAATAATAATAAACTCCGAACGTTAAAAGGCGTACCGATGTCGGTGCGCCTTTTTCGTTGGGTTTCCCCTCAAATCACGGCGTTTCGCAGGCAACAGCTTGCCGAGAAACGCGTGGGCATAACAATTATTTGCGCGCTTGAGAACCGCGTTTCTCAAAAAGCGCACTCAATTTGCCGCATACTTACGGCTTTTGCAGGAAAGGTGAATGCGGCGCGCGTAAAACAATCACTCGAAAAAGGCAAAACCACGTTTTTGCCTTTTTCACTCAATTTGCCGATACTTCGGCTTACGGAAAGGGTGAAACAGCGGCATAAAATAATATGAGTGCCACTAAAAATGCCGCTGTTAGGGGAAAGCCGCTCGGGTTTCCCCTCGAATCACGGCGTTTCGCAGGCAACAGCTTGCCGAGAAACGCGTGAACCGTTACGCAAAATACCTCGTCAAAGCATAGATAATTTCTGCGTCGGCAATGTTTGCGATGGGCGCAAAGGGCGCTTCTTCCCCGCCTTCGGGCGCATTATTCTCTGCGCTTCCGCCGAAGGCGCCCGCACCGTTGAAAGTGCCCGCCGCGTTGCCGAACAGACTTCCCAGGCCTCCCGCGCCCTGCGCGAGGGATGCGATTCCGCCCAGATTTTTGATAAGGTCATCCGCGCCCGTAAGCGACGACAGGGCAGAAAAATCGCCGTTCAGCAGCGGTTTGAGGGTATCGCCGTATTTTTGAATGGTTTCCACCGCGTCTGCCGCCTGCGCGATTTCCTTTCCGCTCACGCCGCCGAGCGTCTGGCCCTGGAACCATTCGCTGTGGACGAATTTTTTCCAATCGCCGCCCTTGAGCAAATCGATCGGCGGCAAGCTCTGTATGCGCGCATCCTTTTGCCCGGCGAGGAACAATACCAACAGTAAAAGTACGATTTCCATGATTCGGAATCCTCCTTCGGCGGGCAAAGCTGCCGCCCGCCGCATATACATGAATGAGTAATCTTTTTCGGAGGTGGAAGATGAAAGATTTCAACTCGTTTTCGGGCGAAGAGAAAAAGCAGAGCGCTTCAGACGATGCTGTCGACATGGCGAAGATGATGGCAAAGGCGTTCGAGGGCAAGGGCGAGGCGGATATCCTGCGCGCCATCTATAAGGAAGCGGAGCGGGGGAGAAAGGCGGGCACTCTGACCGATTCCGACCTCGACAATTTCTATGCCGCCCTCTATCCCATGCTCGATTCCGCCAAGCGCAAAAAGCTCGAACAGGTCATTAACAAACTCAAAAAAATGTGATGCTTCTCTTTCCCCGCGGGCGCCCTCTCTTTTGAAAGGGCGCCCGCGCCCCGTTTTGCTGCCTGTCGGTGCGGGCGGGAGCGGCTGTACGTTGCGCGGGAGATTAAAACCGCTCCGCAATCTCTTGCGCCGCCTTCAAAAATTCCTGCACTTCGGCGGGGGAATTGAATTCGGAGAGGCTCGCGCGCACCAAACCGTCCCGCCCCGAGCCGAGCGCGTCGTGCATCTTCGGTGCGCAGTGCAGCCCGCCGCGCACGGCGATGCGGTAGTCGTCCGAAAGTTCCTGCGCGAAAAATTCCGATTGCAGTTTTGAGCAGGAAAACGCCGCGATGCCGTAGGGGTTCGGCCGCGAAAACACGCGCACGTTCTTTATTTTTTGCAGCCCTTCGACAAGCTGTTCCGTCATCGCGTACACCTTTTTTGCCGCATCTTCCATGTGCGTTTCGAGGTACAGCACCCCCTCGGTGAGCGATGCCGCCGCGAGGCAGGAGAGGGTGCCCGCCTCCAGTTTGTCGGGGTAAAAATCGGGCATGGCGGGATTGAAACTCTCGCTCCCCGTGCCGCCGTACATGTACGGCGCCAGTTCCAGTCGCTCGGAAAAGAGGAGCGCGCCCGAGCCTTGGATGCCGTGCATCCCCTTGTGCCCCGCCACTGCGAGCGCGTCGATGCCCGCGGCGCGCATGTCGACGGGGATATGCCCGCACGCCTGCGCGCCGTCGCAAATCGTGTACACCCGCGCGGGCAGGAGTGCGCGCACGGCGGCGGCGTCGATGGCGGCGCCCGTCACGTTGGAAGCGAGGGTGAATACGCAGGCGAGCGTGTTCTCCTGCACCGCGCCCGCGATGCTCTCGGGCAGAACTTTCCCGTCCGTCAGCGGCGCGAGGGTGAGTTCGATTTTGCCCTGCCTTTCGAGGAAGAAGAGGGGACGCAGCACCGAGTTGTGCTCGGCCACGGTCGACACGATGTGCGGTTTTTTATCATACGTCTGCGCGTTTATGAGCCCGAAAATGGCAATGTTGAGCGCTTCGGTGCAGTTTTTCGTCAAAATTACGCGCTCGGCGGAATCGGCGCAAAAGAAGCGGCGCAGGTTTTCGCGGCACTCGTACACCTGCCCGGCGAGCGCGATGGAAAGGGCGTGCCCGCTCCGCCCCGGGTTGCCGCATATCCCCGCCAAAGACGCCTGCACCGCGCGCAGAACGCCGCTCGGCTTGCGCCCGCCCGTGGCGGCATTGTCGAAATAAATCATAATCTACCTCCCGCAAACGGAGGGCAAAAGCCCGCCGCGATTCATATACTGTAATATATGCCGCAACGGGGATATTTTGCCCTCGCGGCGCAACGAAGGAGGAGCGTTATGGATATGATTCTGGCGGTTTTCCGCTCCCGCGCGCAGACGCTCGATTTTGTGGCGCGGCTCAAACGCATGGGCGCTTCGGCGAGCGCCGTTTCCACCCCGAAGGAGGCGAACGTCGGCTGCGGCATCTCCGCGCGCATCGGCGAGTTCGACCTGCCCCGCGCCCGCCGCGCGCTCGCAGGCGGGCAGTACGGCGCGTTCGTCGGGTTTTTCCGCGTCCGCGCGGGCTACGGCGGCGTTTCGGTGCGGCGCATCGGCTGAAAAGCGCGGATAAGTTCGGCGGAACGTGAGTTTTTATGCGAGCCTTGACAACTTCGGAGGAACGGTGTTACAATAAGGGTGCAACACTGCGAATAAGACTTGCGAAAGGGGAAAAGGGGATGAAAAAGGTTCGGCTGTGGATAATATCAAAAATATGGATTATTTTCCTTATTGTAATATCAATTGTAATTTTTGTTGGAGGAATAGTAATTGCGATAACAAGCAACATTTTTGCCGGCATTTTCATAAGTGTTCTATTTTTTGTCATATTTTTTCTTGTTTTCTATTTAGTTTCCTATGTTGTAGTTATTGAGCAAGATATTGTAAAAGAAAAAAGTCTTTTAGGAAAATTAAAGAAACAAAACAATTTGAAGGATTTAACAAAAATCAAGGTGCTGACATTAAGGAGCGGTGGTAAAGGATATATAGGAAATTTTTTTGTTTTATATTTTTCTGACAGAGATGATGATTTTCAATACATGGAAGATACATGGGGAGAGGATGATATAATTCTGTTTGAGCGCACGGCAAAGTCCGAAGCGATATTGAAGCAATATACAGATTTACCGATCGAAGATAAAAGCGAATGGAAAAAGAAAGAGCGTACAAAAAAAGGAAAGGACGACCGGTAGGCCGCCCTTTTTTAAAAAATGTGCGCCGTGCGTTTGGCGGCCGCGGCGCGCAGGCGCAGTTTTCTCGCGCGCGAACGCGAAAAATCATTGAAAAAGCGTCGGTTTTATGGTACAATAGCGGCATGAACGAACAAGAGAGAAAAGAAGCGCTTAAAATTCTGAGCGAACGGTATGCGGGCGCGCGCCCCGCGTTACATTACAACACCGCGTACGAACTTTTGGTGGCGGTCATTCTGTCCGCGCAGTGCACCGACGCGCGCGTGAACGTGGTGACGGCGGAGCTGTTCAA
>CAKNLK010000019.1 GCA_930989535.1 uncultured Clostridia bacterium
CCCGTTTGCTTGCCGAATAGAGGCTTTCAATTTTACTGTTGATTGCTTGTTTGCTTGGTGTCTTGCTTGCCTGATTACGGCGGTCTGATTGTCTGTCGGTTACTCATAACTGTCCTCCATATTTGATTTATGCTCATCTTTACCCACGCCCGAAAGGGTGGTGTTCGATGTCTGAAAAAGGGTGCAAAAAAGCCGCTGACAGCTCTTCGCGTATCACCGACCTTAACCGTATTTAGCAACTTCGCATTGCTCTATGGTGGTTAGTAGCCATTCTGTTAAGTTGTCGTCTAATTTATGCCTTGCTCGCCTCTGTGTAAAATAGTTTTGGGCTGACTGACCTAATGAATATCATCTCGGAAAATTATTCATAGTCTATTCGTTCAATTTTAAATATAACAGGTCTTGTCCCGTCCGAACAACATGTTATCATTGTATTTTCGTCTTTCATCCAACCGTTCATTATTGAGCCGCCCTGCAACCCTGCATAGATATACCTTGATATGGCATCCCACGCTTCAGAACAATGCGGCATTTTTGGTCCTCCTGCAACTTTATCCGGGTCGCCTTTCGTCTTTACCAATGTGTTAAGTCCCATATGCCAAAAATCGTCTTTATCGCCGTCACGCTCAAATATGAACTCGTCGCCAACATTATAGCAAGGACATTTCCCCGATAAGGGGTCTTTGCAATATTGACTTTGCAACTCAGGATACAGTTTTGTGTCCAATACAGTAAGCTTTATTTTATGTTTCATTTCAATCCTCCGCTTTAACTAAATTTATATATAGTCAGGCTGTTTCTCATCTGTTATTAAAATTGTACGCTTATAAAGCCCTGTCTTGGCGCGTCTTTCAGACGGCTCGGGTGCAGCACAATTCGCGCTGAAACATTGCGGAGAGTATCACTCTCCGCGGCGCAATCCTATTATGCGTCCACTCTCCCATAAAGAGGAGTGCGCAGTACTAATTTCAAAGCACGGCAAAAGAGTTCAGGCTATATCTCTGCCTGTACTCTTGCATTATATCATATCCATTCCGTTTTGTCAATAAAATACGAACATTTGTTTGTAATATTTTTTCAGATTACATTAAATACTTCTGCCTCCGATAACCGTGCGCTGCAATGTGTTTCCGCACGCGGGGCAGGGCTCGCCGCCCTTTCCGTAGACCTGCAAATACGGCGTATTTCGGTAATCTTTTCCCTTACTCAACGCATATTCCTCAAAACTAATTTCGTTTTTTTCTATGAAAAAGTTTATTCTTTCGGGGATAGCCGCTGCAATGCGCTCATAATCGTCGGCAGTAAGAGCGCTACACGGTTTGTCGGGGCGGATGCCCGCGGCAAAAAGTATCTCGTCCGAATAGATATTGCCTATGCCCGCCACAATGCTTTGATCGAGCAGCATTGATTTGACGGGTTTTTTGCTGTTTTGGCATTTGCCACGCAGATACGCCGCATTTAATGTGCCGTCAAACGGCTCAATGCCCAGCTCTTTTATGCCGCTAAAATCTTCCGCTCCGTTCCTTGTAAACCATATTTTGCCGAGGCGGCGCACGTCCTCATAGCGCAGTTCGTTTCCGTCATCGAGGGCAATTATAACGTGCGTATGTTTTTCAGTCGGCCCAGTTTGCGGCTCTATGGTAAGGCAGCCCGTCATGCGCAGGTGTATTGTGATATTATCGCCGCTTTCAAACAGTAACCGCAAAAATTTTCCCCGCCGCATAAAGGCGGCAATGTGTTGCCCTGTAACGCCTTCGATAAACTGTTCGGGAGTGGGTGCGGCTATGACCTGCGCGTTATGTATCTGTACTCCTGTTATTGTCTTTTTGAGCAAGTGCGGTTCGAGCACCCGCCGCACCGTTTCCACTTCGGGCAATTCGGGCATACAATCACCTCTTTTGTGCAGATTTTTTGATTTGGCTGTGGTAAAAATAGTTGACGATTACGGGAGGAGCCTCAAACGGGCGGCGCATGGTGTCGTCGTTGGTCACATAGTCCAGCCCGATTTGTTTTGCGTATTCGCGCATTTCCCCGTCCAGCCATTGCCAATACCCGTTGTCGCCGCGCGAGTATATGTCGCGGTATAGCGGCACGAGGCGGGGATATTTTCGGGCGATATATTCCATGATCTGCGGTTTGAACGTGCCGCGTAGATTCAGATTTTCCAGCCAGATGAGGTTGCAATTATCTTTCGCACGCCCGATGGTCGCCTTAATGTCGGTGATTTCGGGGAATATGGGCGAGATAAAGCAGGTCGTGCGCACACCGGCATCGTGAAAGACCTTCATGGCGGCGAGCCTGCGCTCAATCGATACGGCATTGTCCATATCTTCGCGGAAATCCTCGTCCAGCGTGTTTACCGACCACGAAACGCGGGCGTTCGGGAAACTCTTTATCAAATCGAGGTCACGCAAAATGAGGTCTGATTTGGTGGCGATGGACAGCTTTGCCCCGCTGCCTTGCAGCTGTTCCAAAACTGCACGAGTGCGCCGATAGGTTTCCTCGCACGGCTGATAGGGGTCTGTGACGGAGCCTATGAATATCTCCTTTCCCGCGTACTTTTCGGGGCGGGCAATCGGCTTCCAATATTTTACGTCGATAAACTCGCCCCACGGTTCTTCATGCCCCGTAAACCTTTTCATAAAGCAGGCGTAGCAGTATTTGCAGCCATGCTCGCACCCTATATACGGGTTGGGCTAAACTATTTGTGTCAGTCATTGACAAATCCTCCTGTGTTCTTTATTGTGGTTGGCACCCTCACTTATTATAACACAGGAGAATTATTCTTGCTAAAACTTTTTTTATACCCCCACTTCAAGTGGTGGCTAATTTCCCCTTAAAACTATAAAGTAATACGGTTTATCACATGTTTAGCGATAAACCGTATGTTTTGATATGGTCGATAAAAAGTGAACCTAGCTCTCTACCGTTATATTCCTTTTCCCTTGAGGCAAAGAAGCGTATATTTAGGGACGAGAAAAATCATCCAAGCAATTTTTTCGTTATTGCTCCCATCAGACGGTATGCGCCTTCCGTCCCGATTCGTGCGTCCCGAAGGGGAACCTGCAAATCGTATGAAATTCCCGTATATTCGACGGGTATCCCGCACCGAACCTGCCTGCATACACTGTCGCAGGAAAGGACAATATCGTTGCTGTCATGAAATTTTTCAATCACCTCGTCCAAAGCCAAATACGGAAAATCCCCGTTTTTATGCGTGCAATAACACTGCGGATTTAACCCGACAGTTTCCAAAAAATCTTTTAATCCCTGCGCTCTGTCCGTATCTGTATAACATATGACGCCCCTTTCCTCCGCGCAGAGAATATTTGAAAACTGTAAAACGGCAAAATCATATATTTCGTCCCTTTCGCTATGAAACGTTCGTCCTAAAATATCGGATATTTCCCTTAAAGCGCTATCCTGCGCGGCTTTTCCGAGTGGATATATATATACATACGGCGTACCGAATTTTTCTTTCAGGTATTCCGCCGTACGTACGGCATATCGGGAGGTAACGATATTGATTTTTGCATTTCCGATATGTTTCCATGCCTCCACTCGTTCGTTTCGGGTGCTGTCGATATTTAATTTCAGGCCGAAAGAACTCTCTATCAGCTCGGAGAGATATATATGGTCGCACTGCGCCTGATAAGTCGCGTCTCCCCCCAGCAAATTGAAGGCGGATTCGGCAAAGGACTTTTCTTTTCCGACAAAACGGACCATGGAAAACAGAAAGGCTTCGCGCCCGCTGTAAAAATCGTCCGAGAGTTTTAACGGGAGCGTGAACATATTTACCCCCGATACGCGGGATATATCTTCGGCGTACGCTTTGAAATCGAAACCGAGCACGCTGCCGATAGAGGACGGCAAAAGCAGGATATTTTTATATCCGTCCCGAGCGGCTTCCTCCGCGGCAGTATACAAGCGGGAAAAATTGCCGAGCGCTATATCGACTTCCGTTAAAGGTACGGAATAAAACGCCGACTGTGCCCTTCCCGGAGCCAAACGCATAAGATGCCCGTAATTATAAACGCCGTGTCCATTCGTGGAAAAATCAATAATCGCAAGGTCACGATACCGCGAAGCGAGATAAAACGCCTCCATTCGGGCGGAAGGAAATGCGGCATATTTGTTTAACGGCATAATGGAAGCGTCCTCCTCAATAAATAAAGCAATCGGTGAAATCCGTACAGACCGGAAATCTCCTCCCCGCAATCGGATAAGTCGAGTACAGCCTCACTCTCCCGCAAAATCCGCGAGTCGTGATACAGCACTATTTCCGTATCCTCTTTCAGCGCCTTACAGCGAGCATAGGCGTCCCCGCAAAATCCGTCGAATAAGATACGGCGCACGCGTACCCCGTATTTTTGTAAAAATAAAGCATATTCATACGCAAACGGAGCATATATGTCCAGCCGCGAAAGCCCCTTCAATTTCTTTGTAATATCTTCCGCTTCTTCTATTTCCCGCTCTGTAATCCCCAAAAGATTACCGCGCGCGCGGTAAAAATCAAAATCGTGAAAATGTACGTCGTCAATCGTTTCCAAAGAATATCGCGCGGACAGATGCGAAAGAAGTCTCAAGAATTTCTCGGATTGAACGATATGCGTTTTCGCATTCAGTTTTTCTCTGATGTCCGCAAAACTGCGCTCCTCCCCTCCGCCTCTCCATACCTGTACTTTTTCAATCGGATTGGGCTTTATATCCTTCAACAGAACATAGTACAAATCCGACAGACAATCATAGGAAGATATTCCCGCGTAATCGGGAGCGGAAATACAAACGACGTTTTCAAACCTCGTCCCGATAAAGCTCTCTATATCGAGGTTCATGAGGCACGGAATACAGGTAAGAATACATACGATTCGATTTTCGGTGCGGGACATTTCTTCCAGAGCGCGTTCTATCCCGCTCAAATCGCCAAGGACGATTTCGGTATCCGTCAGCTGATAAGCCCAATTTTTTCTGCCTGCGGGAAATTCTATCTTTCGGGAATAAAAACAACATTCCCCTACTCCGATTACCAAAACGTCTAACCCGCCGATGCCGACGATTTCCTCTAAAAGCACATCCATCGCACAATGTTCCGCGCAGGCAACCGAAGCCGAAGAAAAATAAGGCGTTTTTTTGAGTGTACGAGCGGTAACAGGTTCATTCATCGGCTATCTTCTCCGCAAAACGTAAATACAGGCGCGCCATTTCGCTTTCGGGAAATGCTTCCACGACCGTCTTGCGGCTCGCTTCCGCCTCCTGAACAATTTTATCGCGCGGAAAGACAAAAGCGACCTGCGTTTCCATTTCCTGCGCGGCTTTTGCTACGGTCTCGTCCTCTTTCTCTACGTTCTTTTTGTTCAGAATGAGTCCCTTTACGCGGGCATACCCCAAGCGTCCCTGATTCTTCACGGCGCGCACGATATTGTCCGCCGCATATAAAGACATCATCTCTCCCGAAGTTACCACGTAAAGCTCGTCGGCATAACCGTTTCGGATAGGCATAGCGAAGCCTCCGCACACTACGTCGCCCAAGACGTCGTACAAAACGAAATCGGGGCGATACTTCTCATAAACGGACAGGGAATCGAGCTGCTCGAATGCGGCAATGATTCCCCGCCCCGCGCAGCCCGTGCCGGGAACGGGACCACCCGCTTCCACTAAAAATACTCCGTCGCTCCCTTCTTTGACGAACTCCTTTTCGCTTTGTCCGCCGCCGCGGCGCATCACGTCAAGTACCGTTTCGATGCGCTCTCCGCCGTTATGCAGGATAGTGGAATCCGATTTAGGGTCGCACCCTATCTGAAAAACGCGATATCCGAGCCGCGCGAGCGCCGCCGCGACATTGGAAACGGTCGTCGATTTTCCGATTCCCCCTTTTCCGTAAAAAGCAATTTTTTTCATCTTTGACCTACCTTCGGTTTCCGAAACATACGTCCGGCGCCATGGCGCCGAACGTATGTCGGATTTTTTTATTTGAGTTATACGGAAAGCAATTTCTCTATATCTGCGTTTTGCGTAGAACCGACATGAGAAATAACTATATAATCGGGCTTTTGATAAGCATTGACTCCGCCCACTAGAATACACAGCTCACCGGAGCCGTTTACGCTCAGATAAAGCTCCCCTTTGACTCCCAGCGCAAGGGCAAGTTTTTGCTCGTTTTCCTCGGAAAGTTTATAATAGCTGGTTGAGTCTTTCGTCTCTGCCAATGTAAGCTCTTCCGCCGTCAGCTCTTTGAGAAATGCGAGAGAAGGTACAAGCTGTTCGAGAGTCGTCGCGGGAGCGCCGTCTACATACACCGTTCCGCCGATTTCGATACTGCCCTCCACGAGCCAGATTTCCTTGACGACGCCGTCAATCAGGATATAACCGCTTTCGCCGTCGAAATAATATTTTTCCGTTCTGATAAAGCCCGATTCGTCTCCAAACGCCGTCGAGGTATAATTATCGCCCATGCCTGCGAATATGTCCGTAATATCCTCCGCAGAAACGCGCCCCTTTGAAACGCTTTCGAGCCACTTTTCCACATCTGCGGCAGAAGACTCCCCTACCTTTTCGATTGTCGCCGACCAAAGTTTTTCCGTCCTCAAAAGGCTGACTTTTTCACCTTCTGTGGCGCCGTCAAACGCAGGAATCGAAAGGGAAGATTTTCCCCAAACCGTAAAGGTAAGCACGTTGCCTTCCAGCGCCATGCCAAAGCCGAAATCGGAAATCAGTTCCTGATATTCGGGAATAAAGAGAGCAAAGTTGACGTCCGTACTGAACCATTCATTCGTATTTCCGATACGCGCCGCCCAGTCCTCCGTAAGGAGATATGAATCTCCGATTGAGTCCAAAAGCTGTGTGATATAAGGGATTGTTCCGCCGTTTTTCATCACCATGTCGCCAAGCACGAAACCGTTTTCGCCTATCGTGAACGTATGGGGAAAACCTTCAAACCAAATATATCCGCTCTTGTTCGCCTCATCGTAAAAATACTTATCGGAAAACACATATTCGCGCGTAACTCCGTTTTCCGTGACTTTCAGCGTGAAATTGCTCGCCCCCGAAATCTTATTCGAGTCGATAAACTTGGTTATATCCGAGAACTTTATATAACCGGAGGAAGATTCTGCGGTTTCCAGCTCCTCATACCGCCCTTGTAAAAGGATAAGAAGCTCGGCGCAATCCGCTTCGGATAATTGTTCGTCTTTCAAAGCCTCGGCTGTATAGGAACGAACCGCGTCAAACGCTTTGTAGCTGCTTGCCGTATATTTTCCGTCGTCGTTTTTAATATCCTTGATTTGTTCATACAGCTCTGTCAGTTCATTTTTATTCTCAGCAAGAGGTTCAAGCCCCTCGATTGCCTTTTCCAGCGTTTCGAGAATCGTTTTTGCTTCCCCTGCGGTAAGCTCCTGATTTTCAATGCCCGACTCCGCCGCGGCGAGCGCGGTTTCCAAAGCCGTTGTGCTTTCCTTCGTCATGCCTTCGGTAGAAATTTTCTTTGCTTCGGCAATCGCTTCCTCCAAAGCGGTTTTATCTGCGAGCTCGACAAGCCCTCTTATCGCCTTTTCGATTGCCGTGACAGCCGCCGTTCCGTCCTCGGTCGTAAATTCCGCTTTGAGAAGTTCCTCCGCTTCCTTTATAGCCGAATCCAGAGCCGCATAGCTGTCCCTCGTATAATTTGCCGCCGTATACAGCTTACCGCGCGCAACGGCCGCTTTGAGCTTTCCGTTCGTCTGAGGGTCTGCCGGCGTTTTGAGACCGCTGATGGCATTTTCCAATGCCGTCCGCGCCGCTTCGACCTCCTCCGCCGTCCTGCCCTCGTCGGCAACTACCGCTTTTGCCTGCGAAATCGCCTCTTGCAATACGGCGAGACTGCTCTCCGTGTAATTTCCTTTCGTGTATTCCTCCGCTTCGGCAATCTTATCGTTCAGAGCTTCGAGAGAGGACAAAGAATCGATAAAGTTCTCTATTTCCTCCGTCTTTGCGCTGCTTGAATTGTTCAGCACGGCACGGAGCATAAGCCCTTCGCGGTTTTGGTGCGTGGCATCCGAATAATCGCTCCAAAGGGACAAGACCAGCTTTTTTTCGTCGCTCTTGCTGATAGATACGGATTTTATATTGCCGCCGACGCCGAAAACGCGGGACATAAAGCCTTTGACCTCGCCGTTCTCGTTCAAATCGATATAGTATTCCTCCGTTCCTTCAAGGTTGACGAAATCCGAATATAAACCAATCAGATAAGTATAGAAATTATAATCCTCAATGGTATAATCTTCAACCGCATCTCCGAGAGAAGCCTTCCCGTCCTTGACCTCCACGCTGTATAATCCGTCCGACATAGGAATCACTCCGTTCCCGCGGGAGGAATACCAATATTTATAATCGCCGTATTCCTCATATACCCCCGTAACCGAGTAATCGGGAGTCTCTCCCGCAAGCCCCGCCGAGGAGGTGAACACATCGAATTGCAGGCGGTAGCCGCTGTCAATCAGGTAGTTAGTATCCAAATCGCTCAGAATCCCTTTCGGATTATAAGAAGTTTTATACTCCGGATTTTCCGTCTTGTAGTCGGCTACGGCGTCAAGCTCTGTCTTTTCGATATTCGTAACCTTATAACTGAAAATTTTATCTTCCTGCGTTTCTCCGTAGAAAGAAAATTCGATTACGTCCCCTTCCAGGACTTCGAGAGATACGCCCCCAATTGCTTGGTCTAATTCTCCCTCCCATAAATACCCCGACAAAATCGGGTCGGAAAGCCTTTCGTAATATACGTCGTTGGAACAGGTATAAAGATTCGTCCCCGCCACGTTGCGGAAATCCGCGGGACCGTTTGCCCAAAACTCGTATTCTTCGAGGTCGGCAAGGCTGGTATTTACCCGCCAAAGCTCATCGTCGAACAGATAGACAATGGGAGAAGCGTCCTGCTTCATATACACTCTGCCCATGGCGACGTCGCCCGTTTCTTTGTCGAAACTGAAAGAGTGCACATATCCGTCATAGGGAGTTACCCCGTAGTTCATATTTTCGTTATATCGGGTACCGTCCGAGGTATAGTATACCTTATAGGAAAGAGGCTTTTCCTGCGTAGCGCCTTCGCTGTAATAGTCGGTCACTTCCAGCGTGTAATTCGAGCCGATTTCAGCTATCATCACCGCGATTTCATCGATGGTATAATTCGGCTGGAATTGCGTGACGAGTGCATTCATTGCTTCCGTCAACTTTTTCTCCGCCGCGTCTATTTCCTCCTGCGTCGAATTTTCGTCCTGTAAAACCGCCTGCGCTTCCGCAAGCGCGTCCGTCAGAGCCTTAAAAGACTCCTCGGTATACAGTCCGTCGTCATTGTCCTCATAATTGTTGAGGACATATTCGATGCGCCTTTCCAAAGCAAGGGTATCCGTTTCGTCGTCGGAGGCGTCTTCCTTACATGCAGCAAACGCAAACGATGACGAAAGCAGAAACAGGCCCATCAGTAAAGTCAAAACACTTTTCTTTTTGGTCATACCAAACTCCTTAAAAAATTTTTTGTATACCATCGCTCAATACTTTGCAGCCGTAAGGATACACCCGTACAACTGCGCGTCGAGCGGTCGGTTCTGTATCAGGCGAATATCGTAATTTGCGAAATCTTCGCTGAGCTTATCGAGAATATCGCCGTCTGCGGAAAATCCGTTTTCGGCGCGGAATTCAAATTGTATGCTCCCCTCCGCTTCCAAAGAGAGGACAGCCTCTGCAAGCTCGCTCAATTCGGAATAATCGGAAACCGTCAAATCGAGCGTTTTTCCGTTCGGGAATGAGAACTCCTGAGCCCAATAATCGAACGCTTCGGTTTCGATTACCTCGGCAATTTCGGGATACATACCCGAATCATATCCCCAGCCCTCGTCGCCGTACGGCGTCTCGTAAGTGGTGAGAAACATGTTATAAGAGGAAACGAGCATAATATCGGGCTGTTCCTCGCTGCCGAAATTCAGCTCGTTCGAACCGAAAGTCGTGCAAGACAAATACCATTTTTCTTCGAGCTGCACATAATTATAGGCATGCCCGCTGAAATCCTCGCGGTCGGCGGTCGCCCTCAGGACAGGAATACCCTCCATCGCCGCAAGGAGGCAATAAGCCTTTGCTTTTCCGTCGCAGACGGCGAGCCGATTGAGAAATACACCTTCGAGATAGTAGCATTGCGCGCTTATCAGATCCTGCGCGCCGGAATTAGCCGTGGCGCGGTCATAGCGTATCTCACAGCAAAGATAATTATAGATAGCCTTTAATTTTTCGAGGTCGGTCATATCGTCGGAAATAATGCGGCGAAGGACGTTTTTTGCCTCGGAAAATATTTCGTCCGCAACGCTCCCTTCTTTGGGGACGGGTAAATATCCCCTGTTTGCGGCATACCAAAGCTGTTCGGAATTTTCGACCGCCACTTCCCCTTTATTTTCCCGCACGAGCGGAAAATCCTCAAAATTTTCCCCGCGCCCGTTTAAGTACGCCGTATAATCGAACGGATAAACGACCGTGACGGAATCGGGCAGGACGGTCGGCGCGTCGTCCGCAAAATCGCGGATACGGAAATCCACGGACAGAATACGATACTTTGCATAATATTCATCGGATAAAAATATCGGATAGAAATCGGATAATTGAGAAATTTCGCATACGAGACTAAATTCCTGATATGCGTTATAGAAAGTAGACGCATACTCCTCGCTGATTTCAAAGGATATTTCCTCATTTACGCGGTAAAAAGAAAGATAGTCGAGCGCATCTATAAATTCCTCGCGGCTGCCGATTTCCCGCTCGGGGCGCGGCAAATCCGTTTCAGGCATTTCGTCGATAAAGGTCAGGGTTTCTGCAATTTGTTCGTAGGTCTTTTCGTGATTGGCGCTTTCACTGCTTCCACTCTCCGTACAGCCCGCAAAAGCTGCCGCCGCGAAGCAAAACGCGATAATAAGTACTGCGGACCTCTTAATCTTTTTCATGCCGCACCTCCGCCAAATACGAACGCATATAACTTTTCTCCGCCGAAGGAACCGTTATTCAGCTTCATTACGTCGTATTTTTCCTCTATCTCCTCAAACGCTTCCGCGGCAATATCGTACGAACAGTTGAGTTCAATCTGCATAATCAGGCCGCTCTCCTCGGCGTTTTCGCCCACCGTTTCCAATACGGCGACGGCCTCCTCCGTCGTTTCGGGAGATAAATCGTATTTTTTGCCGTCCACTTCGACAAAAGCATTATCCCAATAATCATATTTCTCCGTCTGTTTTACCTGCTCACCGATTTCGGGAAGTTGCCCCGATGCGAAATCCCACGAAGGCGACGACGTATAAAAATCGGTGAGGAAATAGGAATACGTATGATAATGGAACCGCTTGCCTTCCCAAGAGCTGACGGACGAACCGTTCGTCGGACAACAAAGATAATAGCTGCCGTCCACTTTGATATAGTTGTAAGCGTGCCCTCCTGCAGAGCTTACCGCGCCGATATGGTAGGCCTCTATGCCTTCCAAACGGCAAAGGAGCGTCATGGCTTTTGCCAACCCGTCGCAGACGGCATTCTTGCTGTCGAATACGCCCTCCAAAAAATAAGCGGTATAATCGGTATGCTCGCTGTCTTTATATAAAAAGGATTCATAATCGTAGGTATTTTCACAAATGAGATAGGAATAGATACGGCGGACTTTTTCCGTTTCGTTCATATCCTCCTCCAATATGCGATTGAGAATTCCCAGCGCGCGGGACAACATACTTTCCGCCGAGCTTCCCCTGACGGGAACCGGCATATACCCTTTTGCCGCGGCATAAAAGAGCTGCTCGCTGTTTTCGACGGAAACGAACCCTTTGTTATTGCGATATAGCGCAAAATCCTCCGCCGCGTAATTTCTGTTTTTTTCCTCTTTCAGAACCTCTTGATAGTATTCATAATTGACGACCTTAACATTATCCTCCTTCAACTCGTAGCTTTTGAACGCATACGGGACGAACCCCGCCATGATTCCAAACATATTTTCGTCGAGCCTCCCGTCGGCATAACCGATAGCAAAATTATGAGAAAGATTTCCGTACTGCCCCGCCCAACGGTATTGATAAAAGGGGTCCTCGCGGACGACCGCCGCATATTCGTCCGTCAGAGTTGCATACTGTATTTCCTCTTGACTCCCGTAAAATACACAGTAATCCATAAAATCGCTCAAATCCTGCATACTGTTCAATTCCTGCGGACAATCGAGCAAAACCGTTTGTACGCCCGAAAAATCGAGCGGAACCGCCTCGTACTCAATGCCCCACTCCTTGACTCCTCCTTCTTTTCCGCCGTTGCAGGAGGAAAAAGACAAACATAAAACAAGCGCGATAAAAACCGTCCCGAACCTTCTCTTTTTCATATATTATCCTCTGTCGTCCTTCGCGAGAGCAACGTCGAAGCGGTTATCTATCAAATCGAAAGAAAGACACATGGGTTTACCGCTCCTGCTGTCCGTCACAATATCTCCGTCTATCCGAAAACAATGCGCGAGCATTTCTTTCGTCATCACGTCCTTCGGCTCTCCGTAACGGTCTATTTTTCCGTCGTACATGGCAAGCAGATAATCGGAGTACCTCGAAGCGAGATTCAAATCATGCAGTACCATGACAATTGTCGTATGCTGTCCCTCGTTGAGATGCTTCAAAAGTTCGAGTACCTCCAACTGATGCGCGAGGTCGAGATACGTTGTAGGCTCGTCGAGCAAAATAATCCCCGTCTGCTGTGCGAGCGCCATGGCAATCCAGACCCTTTGCCTCTGCCCACCGGATAAGCAGGCGATTTCTCTGTCGCGGAACTCAATCATATTGGTCACTTCCAAGGCCCAATCGATAATCTCCTTATCCTCTTTGGAAAGTTTTCCGAAGCCCTTCTGATAGGGAAATCGTCCATATGCAACGAGTTCGCGGCACGTGAGCGTACCGGGAGCCGTAGGAGATTGCGGAAGAATTGCCATCTGTTTTGCAATTTCCTTGTTTTTCAGAGTTTTAATATCGGTATCGTTGATGATGATACAGCCCGATTCCGATTTAATAATCCGCCCCACCGCCTTTAATACGGTCGATTTTCCGCAGCCGTTCGCGCCGATAATCGACGTAATTTTTCCGCGATGAATCTCCGAATTCAGAGAAGGCACGATAATCGTTCCGTCATAACCGATACTTAAATCGCGTGTAACAATGCTGTTTTCCATTCTTTCTCCTTACGCCTTCATGAGCAGATACAAAAAATACGGTACGGACAGTACAGAAATCACGATTCCCGTGGGAATATTGGCGAGAAACGTCCAGCCCTGTACGAGCATATCGGCAAGCAATACGATGATTCCCGCAACAATGCCCGAAGCCGGCAATAGAACGCGCGCATCCGTTCCGACGAGCCGCCGCGCAATATGCGGACCAATCAGACCGAGAAAGAAAAAATTTCCGCCAAATGCGACCGACGCGGAGGACAGAGCCACTGCGCACAAGGAAAGATATATGAATTGTCTGCCCACATTGACACCCAGCCCGCGGGCTATATCGTAGCCCACGTTAATCACGTTCAAGGTACGGCCGCCGCGATAGGTCATAAAGCCGAATAAGAGTATCCAGATTGCAAATACGACGATATAATCCCACCGCACGCCCCACAATTCCCCCGCCTGCCAGCGCTGCAAAAATTCCAGCTGGCTGTCGTCGAGCAAAAGCATCATAAATGTACCGACGGCGCCGTAGGCGCTGCTCATCGCCACGCCCGTCATGATAAGGCGGGTAGGTTGCAGTCTTTTTTTTCGGCTGGTGCCGAGTAAAAATATCAATCCTGCCGAGCCCAAACCGCCCAAAAGCGCAAGGACAGGCAAAAGTATGGCGCTGCTGTTATTCGTTTGCAGCAGCGCTACATACACCGTAACCAATAATCCCGAGCCCGCGCTGACGCCGAGCGTTCCGGGCGAAGCGAGGTCGTTATGCAGCAAATCCTGCATGACTACGCCCGACATACCCATGCCGAGACCGACGAGAATCGCGAGGCAAAGCCTCGGAAGGCGGTATTCAAACAATGCGAGGCGAGAACTTTCATCGCCCCCGCCGAAGAGCGTTTCAAATACTTTTCCTATGCTCATGCGGTACTGGCCCACATTACACCCGAAAAAAAAGACGATGAGCAAAAGCCCCGCCAAGACTATATTTATAACGGTACCTCGGAGCATAGGCGACTTCTCTTTTTTTATTAAGCCGATATTCATATCCGTACTCTCATCCTCCGAACGCATCTCCGCGTTGTCTGCGGGACACGAAGATAAAGAACGGTACGCCTATCATAGTGATCAGGATACCGACAGGAAATTCAAGCGGCGCAATCATAATGCGGGCAATGAGATCTACCACTACGACGAATAATGCTCCGAGCACCGCACAGGAAGGAAGCACCAAACGGTAGTCCGTTCCGACAAAGTGACGCACGATATGCGGAACCATCAGCCCCACATAACCGACCGGGCCTATGATGATGACCGCTATCGCGGAAAGGACAAGCACGACCAAAGTGCTGGAAAGTTTGATGATAGCGGTATTTGCCCCCAATCCTTTGGATACGTCGTCGCCCAAATTCATTACGGTCAAAGAGCGGGAAATCATCAATGCGAGAGCAAACCCCGCGAGAAAGAAAGGAGCGGAAACGGATACATCCATCCAGATTGCATTCGCGGAACTTCCCGCCGTATATTTCAGCATTTCAGAGGTCAGCCCCTCTTTGAGAACAATCCCGGAGGTAATCGAGGAAAAAAGGGTGGAAATCGCCATGCCCGAAAGCACCATTCTTTCGGGGGTAATCCCCTTTTTGCCTATAAACGCGACAAGGTAAATCATCATGGTCGAAATACCGGCGCCGAGACAGGAATAACCGATACGCTCCAAGCGGCTCGCGTCGGGCAAAAAAATCATCATGAATACCACGGCAAAAATAGAGCCTGAGCTGATTCCCATGATTCCCGAATCCGCCATAGGATTTTTGGTATTCCCCTGCATGACCGCACCCGCGACCGACAGGGAGACTCCGACCATAATATCCGCCAGCAGACGCGGCAGCCTCATGTCGCGCACGACGACGTGATTAAAATTTCCCTCGTCGAAATGAAACAATCCGTTCCATAAATCGGCGAATGAAATTTTTTCCGCGCCGAAATACATGAAACCTATCATAAAAATAAGCAGCAGTCCGCAGCCCACCGACATGCAAATAACGAATTTCGTGCCGTTATATAATTTTCTTTCCCTGCGGCGTAATTTTTCTCTCATTTTGCCGTTGCCTTTTCAAATGCTTTTATAATGCCGTCGTACTGTGCCTGCAAATAAAGAACGTCTTTTTCGGTATAGAGAGTAGCGTCTATCACTCCTACTCTGTTTTCGCGGACCGCAGTCAAAGTTTTCCAACCGGGATTGGTTTGCAGAATCTCAGGAATTTCCGGTTCCAGTCCCGCCGCGCTCAAATCGGCGTAAATCACTATATCTCCCTCGTAATTGCGCAGCGACTCGTTACTAATCGGAGTAAAAGGATTATCTGCGTTTTCCAGAAATTCCTCCGCTATCGGCAATCTTTTCATTCCGAGATAGTCGTAAATAATTTTATTGAAATACCAGGAATCCGTAGGCGGAATTGAGACGCCTTGGGCATAATAAAAAATAGAAACCGTTTTATCTTTAATCCCCATTCCTTCTATTTTCGCAAGTTGAGCTTCCTTTACCTGCTCGGCGTATTCAATGAGCGTTTCGGCGTTTTCCTCCAATCCGAAAATTTCTCCTATGTAACCGAGCCGCACCTCAAAATCAAAACTCTCCCGATAGAGAGGGATTACAGGCGCGATTTTTGTCAGTTTATCGATGTTGTCCTGCTCCATATTCTGATAGACGAGAATAAGTTCCGGTTTATAGCTCAATATTTCTTCCGCATTAAAGGGAGTATTATAATCGAGCAAATCGACGCCTTTGAAAAAGGATTCGTAACCCGAAGTAGTCGTGCTTCCGCTCACAGCAAGAGGGCGGATACCGAAGGCGACTAAATCGCCGGCACCTGAAAGAGCGACGATTCTGCGTGTATTCATATTATAAGTAACCTCATTTCCGTTCAAGTCCGTAAAGGTGTTCATTTTTTCTTCTTCCGGGCGGACATCTTCTAAAATAGGAACTGTTTCATAATTTTCCTTTTTATCCTCTGTTTTGCAAGCGCCCAAAAAAGACATAAAAGCGACGCATAAAACGAGTAGGAAGATTACACCGTGTTTTTTCATAAATTTAACACTCCTTTTAATATTTTGCTTATCAATATTGCGTATTTTCTCAAAGATACGCAAAGGGCACGTGCCCTTTGATTGCCGCGACAGGAATTTATCGTTTCATATTCTTGAAAACCGATTTCATTTTTTGCAGTACGAACTTATCTTACAAGTGCCCTCACTATTTGTTCTCATACGCGAACTACATTCAAAAAAATTTTCCCACATACAGTTCGCTAAAGCGAACGCACATTGAAAAAATTTACGCGATATATATCCGCGTATTACTAAATACAATATAAAATTTTTCATACTTCCAAAAAGTGTTTTTAGAGGTACTTCGATTCGACGATGTACCTATTATAGCACGCCTGATAAATTATGTCAAATAAATATACCATGCGCTAAACTATTTGTGTCGTTATCTTGATTTTTCATTTAACGTCCTCCTTTGTACTTTCTTATGTGTAGTTAAGAGTCTTACTTTTAGTTTAGCACAAAGGAGCTTTTTCGTATAGCGCGCAATTGCTTGAAGCTAAAGCTCTTATTACTTTCCACCGGCATAGCCGGTGGATTTCTACGGAACTACGTAAATCGTAGTTCCGTTTTCGTTATGAAAAAGCAGGTCGAGTTTTAACAACTCAACCTGCTTTTTACTTTTTCGCTCGCTTGAAAGTGCAATTTCTATTAAAATTTTATTTTAACTTTTATTCCCTATAGGAACTGCGCTTTTTTGCATACTTTTTTATTACAAATTGCTTATTTTGCCTTTCTCGTTTACATTATTATTATAACACAGACAAAAGAAAAAATCAATACAGTTTTTTCAAAAAACTGTTTCCCATAAATAGGCGCGTCAGATAAGTCAAGTACCACCGGCTGAGCCGGTGGCTTGATTAGGCGCTTCAAGCGCATGGTACCGGCGGCACTACTCGTGCTTGAAGTTCCTGACAATCGCAACAATTTTTCAGCGGCCACCTCTCGGTGGCTGTCTTTTTATTTGCTTCCTTTTACCGGCTCTCCCGTGAACGGGTCTATATACTCCTTCATGCTTAATTGTTCATACAGTTTATCCTCTTGCAATTGATTCGCTATATATTTCTTTATTGCCTCTTTGTTTCGCCCTACCGTACTTACATAATATCCCCTGCTCCAAAAATGCCTGTTCCCATACTTGTACTTCAGGCGAGCATACCGCTCGAATATTATCATCGTACTCTTCCCTTTCAGATATCCCATAAACGATGATACCCTCTCATTCGGCGGTATGCTCACCAACATATGAATATGATCCGGCATTGCGTGCGCCTCGATTATTTCCACTCCTTTTCGCTTACACAGTTCTCGCAAAATTTTTCCTATCTCTGTCCGCAATGCTCCGTATATCACTTTCCTGTGATATTTCGGCGTGAACACGATATGGTATTGACATTTCCACGTCGTGTGTGCTAAACTGAATGTGTCGTTTTCTTGATTTTTCATCAAAACGTCCTCCTGTGTGCTTTTCTTGTGTACGGTTGCGAGCCTTACATTCAGTTTAGCACACCGGAGCTTTTTTATATACTGACGTTTGCTGCTGCTAAAGCCTTTTTTCTTTCCCTCTTCATCCACAGGCATAGCCGGTGGTTTCCTTTTTTAGAATAAAAAAGCCGCAATCTCATTCGATTACGGCTATATATTTGCGTTACAGGTCAATATTGCCCGATATATCTCGCGTATTTATCTCGAATGCAAGCCCTCCGCGATTTGATTGCCGTCTTGCTTGCAGTCAAAAATAGCGCTACTTCGCTTAGTTTCATGCCGCCTAAATAGCAGTTCAAAACATCTTTCTCTTTCTGCGTCAGGTGCATAGCCTCGACTATTTCATCTGCTTTTGTATAGTCCGTCTCTTTGAAGTGGTCGATGTTTACGGACGGCGCTTTCTTATTATCGTAAACATCCACGTCTTTGCTGTTTGCCGCTTTCCTGCGGAAGTTTAGGATATATAAATCTACCACGCCGTAGCAGGCGTTCTTGATTGTCACGTTCTTGCGGTATTTCGTATTGCCGTAGATTTCGGATACATACCTGCCTTTGAACTGTAACAGGAAGCATATAGCAGCCTGCACGCAGTCATAACCATCCGATACGATATAGCCGGGTTCATTCATATGATGGAAGTCTCGGATAAGACCGTTGAACAGCCTCTCCGCTACTTTGTAGTTGTCATAGGCAAATACTGTTCGCAATGCGCGAAGAGCGATCATTTCGCCCATAAGCTGTACGTTCCCGTCCGAGATAGGTTCTGCGAAGAGTTCGTAATCGCTGTTGTACTTACCGTTAGAATGTTCGTAAATGATTCTCATAAAGTGGATACCTCCGAAATTTTACTGCCGGGGTTCGGCAGCGGCGAAGTAGCACCGGGCGAGGTATCCTGACTTTATGAAAACTTACATTTAACAGAAGTCAACGGGAAACGAAAAATTATTGCGTGGAAGAACAGATAAATCAGAACATGGAAAAAGCCGAACAGGATATCCTGCTCGGCTTATGGTTTAGAGGGAATATGAAAGTTATAAGCGATAATTTTTCGCGTTGACTTCTGCGAGAACTGTGCTACAATAGCCACAACGAACCCGCAAAATTTCGGAAGGTATCATCCAAAATAGGTACAGAAACTATTTTAGTTCCGAAAAGGAAATACCCAGCCAAAACTCTTTGCCATTGACAAATAAGTTCGACTGGGTATCGCGTGGTGGGGACGGTAAGACTCGAACTTATGACCTCATGCATGTCAAGCATGCGCTCTAACCAACTGAGCTACGCCCCCGTTCAAGCCTAACTATAATATCATTTTTCGGCATGGATTGTCAAACGATTTTTATACGCAATTCGACATTTACAGGAAAAATTTATTGCCGCTTTCCCGCCCGAGGGCGAAAACCATATGCGCTTTTGCCTTGCAGGCCGGCGGCTCCCGCGTTTAGCGGGGCCGCCGCAAAGTCACCTACGCCTGCGACTCCTCCCAAAGGACAGGCTCTCCATCTACAAAGTGCCAATAGGCGTTGCCGTCAGAGGGGTATACTCCGTCTTCATCGTAATAGGCATCGACAGGCACGTTGATAACGGGCGCATTCTCCGCAAATTCTTCGGGGGAACCGTTATAATACAAATCAGTATCCATGCCGAATACGGAGAGTTTTCGCACCGTCAGTTCGACGACGATTCTGTCGATATCATGGATGGCAAATGCCGCATCCGAACCCAAATAGAGCGTGCCGACGGACATTCCGTTCGCCACGATTGTATGCACTTCGCACTCTGCAGGGATATACAGCCGGTCGGTCTCGAGGGCGCCGCGGAAACGTATTATTTCCGACGCGATGCGCACCTCGCTCATACGCCTGCCCAAATCGTACACCGCCGTGACGGGGAAGCCCGCCGCGCTGTACGCAGGGAGCGTTACCGACGTTTCCGTGCCGGTATACCCGACGACCGCACATTCGTAAGTTCCGGAAGTGCTGTCGTATGTATAAGTATATTCGAATCTGTCCGTCTCGCCCTCTTCGATGACGATCTGAAGCCCGTCGCCGTAGTGCCAGCGGTTGCCGCTCTCCGCCCCGAAAAAGTAGATCCAGTCGTAAAATTCGTCAAAGTTCGGCACATGCGTGTACTGCACAAAATCCTCCGCCGAACCCTGGTAACAGATGCGCACATGGCCCCACGGCTGCCCCTCCATGCGGAAGTGCCGGGGTACATGCACGAGGAGCGGCTCCTCTATAAAGGAACCGAGGGACAAATCGCCCACTGCCAGCTCCGCACCGATTTCCGCGGGCGACTCGCCCAGCCACAGCTCGCGCAGCGCCGGAAGATTGTCTGCGGTAACGCTCCATGCGGAGACGGTGGCGGGCAGTTTGAGCACCTGCACCGTATCGCTGCGCAGTTCGAGGATGTACTTTGTTCCGTATCGGACTTCCGCGGTGCTGCCGCCGCCGTACAGCGCGATGAGCGTGTTGCCCAGGTAGATGCCGCCGTTCTCCGCGCTCCGCCCCTCGGTGAGGAAGGGTGTACCGCCAAAGCAGTCTTCTTCATAGACAGTATCGGGGTTGGCGGCGGTGACGGAGGTCAGCTGTTCGCAGCCGTAAAAGGCGTATTTGCCCAAGCTCTGCAGCCCGGCAGGCAGCGCAACGTCCTCGAGCTCCGTGCCTCTGAATGCGTATCTCCCGATCGATTTCAGCCCTGCGGGCAGAGAAATCTGTTCCAAAGCCGTATTGTAAAACGCATAGTTCCCGATGCTTTCCAAAGTGGACGGAAGTTCGACGTGCGCGAGCTTCTCCGCACCGCTGAACAGAGATTCGGGCACCTGCGTCATCCCCTCGGGCAGAATGACGCTCGCGATCTCCGTGCCGCTGAATGCACCGTTCCCTATGCTGACGGACGCCGAGGGGAATACGATTTCCGTAAGCCCTGAATCCAAAAACGCATAGTCGCCGATCTCTTCCAGCCCGAACGGCAGCGCTACGGATTGCAGCGCGGAAGCGTCCTGGAAAGCCCTGTCGCCGACGGAGAGAAGCCCCTCGCCCAGCTCGATGCTCTGCAGATGGCGCGCATCGTCGAAGGCGTGATTGCCGACGGTGCGCAGGCTGTCGCCGAACACGGCGTTTTCCAGCGCCGAATCGGCAAAGGCGTACTCGCCGACAGTGACGACGCCCGGGCCTTCGATGCCGAGCACCTCCGCCCCGTAAAACGCATAGGCGGCGATGGATGCGACCGATTCGGGAAGGGTATAGAACGTCGCCGATTTCCCGGCAGGCCAGGCGATCAGATTGCTCATATCCTTGTTGAACAGCAGGCCGTCCTCCGCAGTCAGGTGCGGATTTTCTGCCGCAACCTCGTACCGCTCGAACCGGACGCCCTCCGTGCGGATGCTCTGCACGCCCTGCCCGAGCACGACGGAGCGGAATTCGGCCTTGACTACCCTTTCATCCTTATACAGCCGCACGTCTGCGATGCCTTCGGGCACGGCGAGGTCCTCGCCGCCCCATGCGGCGGGGAGCTGCGCGGCTCCGCCCACAAACAGTACGCCGCCGGACACGGTGAACTTATCGCACCCATCCTCCAGCTCGTAGCCCGCGAAGGACAGGCAGCCGTTTACCGCATCGTATGCGACAAAATCGAAGCCTTCGCCGAGCACGATGGTTTCCAGCGCGCTGCACCCGTAAAAGCCCCCTTCCCCGAGGTCGGCGGAGGCGTTCGGCTCCGCGCGCACGGTGAGAAGTTCGTTGCAGGCGTAGAATGCGTTGCTCTGTACGGACGTTTCGCCGGCAAAGACCGCCGAGGAAAACTCCGCCTCGTCGCAGGCATACGGGTTGATGATGCCGTCGCCGAATACGACCTCTTCGGCGCGGTTCCTGTAGAGCGCGTGCCACAGCACGTTCCCCGCCCCCAGCGTGAGCGTTCCCCCGGCGGCATAGGCGGGCGGCACGAAGTAATAATCGCCGTCTCTGTACAGGATGCCGTCCTCGGCGGCAAAAGCGTCGCTGCGCGGCTCCGCTTCGATGCGCTCGAGCGCGGGGAAATCGCGCGGAAAAGTGAAATGGAGTTCAGAAAATTGCAGCGCGCTGCCCAGCCGCAGGCACTCGACGCTGTTCATCCATTCGCCGAACCAGACGATATACGTGCTCTCCGTCACCCAATTTTCATAGGTGGTGAGGTCGTTGGTGTATAATTCGGTAAATTCCAGCGCGCCGAAGGGGTTGGCGCTCATCTCGGTGACGCCGTCGGGAATCGTGACGCTGCCGTTCTCGACCGGGCCGCGGTAGAGGCACAGCTTGCCGCTGTCGGCGCGGTATACATTGCCGTCCGCCCGTTCCTCGTAGATCTCCGACGCGGAGATATCCACCGTCAGCTGCACGTCCGCAGACGACGACCACAAAAAGAGGGTATCGCCGTCAGTCTGCGTCTGCGGAGAAAATACGAGCGTGACCTGTTTGGGGCTGAATTCGCCCATCTGTATCCCCGTTCGAAAGGTTCCTTCCGGCAGCTGCACGCGCTCTTCCGCTGCATGCACCGTGAGTGTCCTGGTGCTGCTCACCGATACAGCCGTCTCCTTATACAGGCCGCGCAGTTCGAGGGTGCTTTTGCTCCGGCCGGAGGGAACAAACAGCTTCTGTACAGGGTATTCCTCCCCGTTCAGCGCGCAGGATACGACCTCGGCGCCCGCATTTTCAATGGTATTGCGGGCGTTGGGCGACCATTCCGCCACGCTGCCGGCGAACAGCTCCCATCTGTCCGCCCTATCGTAGTACTCCTCGTCACCGACAAAGGAGACATACTCCACGCGCTCCGACAGATCCACCTCGTGCTCGCCAGACAAGTCGAACACGCGGTTGCCGGACAACGATTCCTTATTCTCCGTATCGCTCACGTGCAGCGCCGTGAAAGCGTCGGTTATGCTTTTTTCCCCGTAGCGGTAGGCGTCGGCATACACGGCGCAGTCGCGCACGGTGCCGCCGATAGAGATGCCGAATACGCTATTGCCAGTAATGCCGTAGTGAAATTTTCCGTTTTCGAACAGGGTGCCGCGGAAGGTGCAACGGACGATTTCGCCCATGTTCGAGAGCACGAACCCGCACACGTCTCTTCCAATGCCCCTGTACACAGTGCCCTCCACCGTACAGTCGCAGATATAGCCGCCCGCGTACAACTCCGAAGCGAGCACGCCGTTGCCGCTCCTGCCAATGGCGTACCCGTCGCCGAGGGTTATGCCGTCCTCGTCCGTCTTTATCTGCAGGCCGCGCACGACGCTGCTGCCGCCGACGGCGGAAAAGAGGGGCTGATCGTCGGCAATGGTGATGGTATAGCCGTTCGGGTTGACGAGGATGCCCGAAAAGCCGCGCGCTTCTTCCCCCTCGCGGTCGACGGTGAAATCGGCGGCGAGAATGTACTTGCCGCCGGTACCCGCCTGCGCGAGGTCAGCATACGAGCGCACGGGGGTATAGCTGCCGAATTCGTAGTCGTGCACGACGACGGTCATGGAAAGCAGCTCGCGATATACTTCCTGCCGGAACTGTTCATCGTACCGCACGGAGATCCGGATATCGTATACCCCCGCTTCGGCGGCGTGCAGTCTGCCGTCGCCGTCGAGGAACACGCCCGCATCGCTCGGGGTATTGAATTCAGCCTCCGACGTAGATATCTGTACATTCGATATCGTTAAGCTGACGGTGCCCCTCTCGTCGGCATTGAAGTGATCGGAAAGGTCGTACACCTCCCCGACGTTCATCTCGATCGTTCCGAGCGTCGCCCCGCTGCGGTGATCGTCGTCCCCTTTTACGTAGGACAGGCCGATCCACAGCCCGATGACCGCCGCGCACAGCAGTGCGCCGCATGCGAAAAGGAGAACCGCTTTAATTCGATTCGATTTCATTTTTGCACCTCCTCAGAAGGGTAGTATAGCCGTAAACGAGCATGCAGAAGGCGCATTCCCCCGCGAGCCAGACGGCGTTCAGGAGGGGTGCGCTCAGCCAGTGCGTATCTTTGACCGTATCCGACAGGCTGTGGAGAAAACTTCCGAACCAGTGCAGCGGAAGGACGGAATCGGGTACGGGAAACAGGGACGCATCGCAGAGGGAATTGAATACAAAGGAAAAATACAGGAGAATGATCTGGTACGCGGCAATCAGCCCCGCGGCGGCAAACACCGCCGCGATTTTGCCCCCCACCGTACGGGTGCGGACGGCGGTCAGCCGCACGGCGTCGCAGATGATGAACAGGAGTGCCGCGCTTGCACCCACCGACGGGGCAAACACCAGGCGCAATACGCCGTGCGCGCGGAGGGACAGAAGAAAACTGTTCCAACCGACCTGCGCGCGGACAGTATCCCGCCCGATAAAGCAGAGAAAATCGAATGCCGTTGCCAACAGCATTTCGGAGAAGGTGAACATCGCCGCCCAGACAAACACGCCGAACAGGGCGCCGTACGCGGCCGTATTCTCCTTTATCCCCGCAAGGCGGTAATACCTGCCCGCGGCACACACGAGCGCGACGACCACCAAAAGCAACGGCACGGCGTAGCTCATGGCGTTGAAAATGCCGAACCCGACCTCCGCCGCTCGCGCGGCAAAAGCGTCTTCACCGAATAACCCGACGATTCCGCACACCGCCGCGGTGAGGACGCACAACGCTAACCCGCAGATACAGGGAAGAAGATTCCGCTTCCATTCGGTGCGGAAAATTTTGAAAATCATAGCAGGCTCCCCCTATAAAAATCCTCAATGCTCTCGCCGCGGGAACGGATCTCCTCCGCGTCGACGAGCGGGCCGAGCAGCCCCTTTTGCAATACCGTTACGTGCGTAAACAAATTTTCAAATTCCTTGATTTCATGCGTGGCGACGACCGTCGTGCCGCCCTCCGCCGAACGCTCGATGAGCGAATCCACGATGGCAGTGCGGTACACGAGGTCTAAATTCGTGAGCGGTTCGTCGAGCAAAAGCACCTCTGAACGGATGCAGAAAGATGCGATAAAACTGACCTGCCGCTGCATGCCCGCGCTCAGCGTGCGCAGGCGCGCCTTGAGCGAAACGGACGTGTTATCCAGCATACATTCCGCCCTTTCCGCGTCAAAATCGTAAAAATCCTTGCAGAACGCGAACAGCTCGCCCACCCGCCAGCTTTCGGGGAAGGGCATCTTCGTGCGCATATAGGCGACCGCGTTCCCGCGCAGGTTCACTTTGCCGCGGAAATTCCGGTCGATATTGCCGAGAATGTCCAACAGTGTCGTCTTGCCCGAGCCGTTCAGCCCGAGAATGCCTACGAAACTGCCCGCGGGGAATGCGCCGCTCGCGCCGCACAGCACCTTCTTTTTTCCGAATGCCTTTTCGATGCCCGAAAAGGCGTACTCCTTTCTGTCCATCTCTCACTCCTTTCCCCGCCCTATGCGGAAAGCCTCCCCGAGCAGGTTCGCAACTTCGTCTGCTCCGCCGCCCGCTTCGCGCACTTCTTGTGCGAACGCCGCGGCTTTTTCCCGCAGGAACTCCTCCCTCTTTTGCAGGATAAAAACTTCGTCCGTCGTCACGAACTTGCCGTTTGTGCTGTCCGTATAGATCAGCCCCTCCGCGGAGAGTTCGGCGTATACCTTGACGATCGTGTTAGGGTTGACGCGGCAGGCGAGCGCAAACTCGCGTATGGCGGGTAGCCTCGTCCCGCACGCATACGCGCCCGAGAAGATCTTTTTCTTCACATATTCAATTATCTGTGACCCGATCGTCTCGTTGCTTTTGAAGTTCATGGATAAACCCCGCCGCTTTAGTCTGTTTTGTCCCTGCCGTTCACCCTGCGCCGCACTCTCCCGCCCCATTGTACTATTTGAGTAGTACAATGGGGAGATAAAAAAATGCGGCATTTCTCCTGTTTTCATAGTAGCACCAAATTTTGCGGATGTCAACCCCTTTTCAAAAAAATTTTTACAAATTTTTCTCCGAAAGGGGTATAAAAACGCCGCCGCTTCCCTAAGGGAAGCGGCCTTCTCGCGGTTTTATAAAAAAATATTTTACAAATCGACGATGGTCGCAACCGCCTTTTTGCCCGCGATTACGAGGTAGCAGTACGTCTTGCGCGGGGAATACAGCGTCATGCAGCCGGGGTTGATGACCAACACCCCCTCCTCCTCGTGCACGTCGGGGATGTGGGTGTGGCCGTAGAGCGCGATGTCGCACAGCCGCTCTTTTGCCGCCCGCACGAGGTTTTCGGTGCTCCCCTTCACCCCGTAGCGGTGGCCGTGGCAGGCGAAGATGCGCCGCCCCTCCGCGTCGAGCACGATTTCGCTTTCGCCGCCCCAAAAATCGTTGTTGCCCGCGATGACGTACGTCTTTTCGGGGTAGGCGCGCATGAGCTCGCGCGCGTCGCCCGCCATGTCGCCCAGATGGATGATATAGTCGCACTCGGCGAGCACCGTCGCGATTTTTTCCAACGGTTTTATGTTGCGGTGGGTATCGGAGAGGATGACGAACGTCTTCATAGCTCTTTCAGTTTCTCCGCGAGGGCTCTGAGCGCCTTGCCGCGGTGGGAAACGGCGTTCTTCTCCTCCGCCGAAGCCAGCCCGAAGCTCTTGCCGAGCTCTTCGCTCAAAAACAGCGGGTCGTAGCCGAAGCCGCCCTCCCCCTCCGCGCGGTGCAGAATTTTGCCGTACGTCCTGCCCGAAGCAATCACTTCCCGCCCGTCGGGGAAGCACACGGCGACGCAGCTTTCGAAGTACGCGCCCCGCTCCCCGTCGGGCACGTTTTGCAATTTTTCGAGCAACAGGCGGTTGTTCGCCGCGTCGTCGCCGTGACGGCCGCAGAAGCGCGCGCTGTACACGCCGGGCGCGCCGCCCAGGGCGTCCACGCACAGCCCCGAATCGTCCGCAAGGGCGGGCAAATTCAATGCTTTGCACACCGCCCGCGCCTTGATGAGCGCATTCTCCTCGAATGTTTTGCCCGTTTCCTCCACGTCGCCCGCAAAGCCCGCCGCCTGCATGGAAACGACGTCGTAATCCTTCAATATCTCCGCAATTTCGCGCAGCTTTCCCTTGTTGCCGCTCGCCACGACCAAACGCATAGTTTTCTCCTTTTTGCCCTGTCTTTTTGAATACGTATCCCCAAAACTACGGCAGCATATAGCCTGCGGCAAGATAAACTTCGTACCACTCCTCGCGGGTGAGAACGACGTCCGCGCCCGCCGCGATTTCCAAAAGGCGCGCCGCCTTCGACGTGCCCGTAATGACCTGCATCTTCGCGGGGTGGCGCAGAATCCACGCCGCCGCGATCGCCGATTTGAAAACGCCGTACTTTTCGCCGAGGCGCGCGAGTACCCCGTTCAGCTTTTCAAATTTCGGGTCATCCAGAAAGACGCCCTCGAAAAACCCGTAGCGGAAGGGCGACCACGCCTGCACGGCAATCTCCTTCAAACGGCAGTAATCCAAAATATACCCGTCGTGCGAGGGAGCGCCCGCGGTGAGCATGTTGACCTCCATGCCGCAGGAAACCATGCCCGCGTGCGCCGCCGAAAATTGCAGCTGGTCGGCGACGATTGCCTGCCCGATGCGACTTTTGAGCAGTTCGATTTGGTACGGGTGCATGTTGGAAACGCCGAACGCGCGCACCTTGCCCGCGCGCTCTAATTCGTCGAACGCCTCCGCCACCTCGTCCGGCTCGAACAGCGCGTCGGGGCGGTGCAAGAGGAGCAAATCGAGATAGTCGGTGCCCAGCCGCCTGATCGAGCCGTTCACCGATTCGACGATGTGTTCCTTGGAAAAATCGTACATTTTTCCGGGCACGATGCCGCATTTGGACTGCAAAACGAGCTTATCGCGCGGGATTTTCAGCGCCTTGACCGCCCTGCCGAACGCGCTTTCGCACTCGCCGCCGCCGTAGATGTCCGCATGGTCGAAAAAGTTCAGGCCCGCATCGAGCGCGGCGGAAACGAACTCCCGCTGCTGTTTTTCTTCGGCGCCCGCCAGCCCCATGCACCCCACCGCGACGGCGGGGAGCTTGTAATTGCCTACCGCTACATATTTCATCGGTAAACCCTCCGCTTTTCTTTCCGTACCATTATACCGCAAAATGAAAGCCGCGGCAATCGTTTGCCGCGGCCTTTTTTCTTTTCCTTGTAATATTGCCCTATCGGTTGACCTTCGGGTTATCCGTGCGCCCCAACAGATAATCGGCGGATACGTCGAAATAGTCGGCAATTTTAATGAGAGCAACAAAATTCGGCTCATGGTCACCGATTTCATAGTGACTGATTCTTTTTTGCGTCATGCTCAATTCGGATGCAAGTTTTTGTTGTGTCATTCCCCTGCCCTTTCGCAATTCCCTCAAACGCATAAGAACACCTCGCTGTTTTATTGACTTTATTATACCACCTTATAAAAACAAAAATATCCCAATATGGTATATTTTGTGCAAATATATGCGGCGATTGCTTTAGCGTGCAGACACGATTTTGTTCAATACGATTGACAACGGGGCGCGCGTATGATAGTATGATAGGAGAAACCGCTTGCCGATAAAGCGGCGGCGAAAGACAGGAGCTTTTATGGACAACAAAGTTTTGGAAATCAAGCACCTCACCAAGCGCTACGGCGCGAAAGTGGCGGTGGACGATTTGTCGCTCGACGTGTGCGCGGGCGACATTTACGGGTTCATCGGGCAGAACGGCGCGGGCAAAACGACCACCCTGCGCGCGCTGACGGGCATCCTCGGCTTCGACGAAGGCGAAATTTTCATCGACGGCAATTCCGTAAAGGAAAAGCCCGTTCTGTGCAAATCGCTGACGGCGTACATCCCCGACAACCCCGATCTGTACGAATACCTGACGGGCATCCAATACCTCAACTTTATGGGCGACGTGTACGAGGTTCCGCGCGACAAGCGCAAGGAGCGCATCGACAAATACGCGGACATGTTCCGCATCGCGGGCGATTTGGGCTCGCTCGTTTCCGCCTATTCGCACGGTATGAAGCAAAAGCTCGCCATCATCGGCGCGCTGCTGCACGAGCCGAAGCTGATGGTGCTCGACGAGCCGTTCGTGGGGCTCGACCCCGAGGCGGCGTTCAAGCTCAAGGAGGTGTTCCGCCGGATGTGCGAGGCGGGCTCCGCCATCTTCTTTTCCACCCACGTTCTCGACGTGGCGGAAAAGCTGTGCAACAAAATCGCCATCATCAAGGGCGGCAAGCTGATCGCGAGCGGAAACATCGAGGACGTGCGCGGCGACGAGAGCCTCGAATCGGTATTCATGGAGGTGCTCGAAAACGATGCACGCTAAATGGCCGCTCCTGTTAAAAATTCAGCTGATGGGGCTTACGGGAATCAACCGCGCGAAGAACTCGGGCGACGCGAAGGAAAAGCGCAAGACGGCGGGCGGAATCGTTGCGCTTGCCGTCGTCGGGGCGGTGATCCTCTTCTACGCCGCCATGCTCGCCGTCGGGTTCTGCGCGCAGGGGCTGGGCAAAAACCTGCCCGCGCTCGTCGTGGCGCTCGCCTCCGTCATCATCTTCGCGTTTACCCTGTTCCAGGGCAGTTCCATCCTCTTTGCGACCAAAGACCACGACACGGTGATGAGCCTGCCCATCCCCCGCTGGCAGGTGGTGCTTGCGCGGATGCTGTGCTCGTACGTCGTGAACCTCGCGTTCGCGCTCGCCGTGGCGGTGCCCGTGACCGTCGTATATTTCATCTTCGACGGATTTTCCCTCGGCGCGTTCGGAACCATCCTTCTCTCCGTACTCACGACGCCCCTGCTCCCCCTGGCGGTGAGCGCGGCGCTGAGCACCCTCATCGCCGCCCTGACGGCGCGGATGCGGTTCAAGAACCTGCTTCAAAGCGTTCTGGGCATCGCGCTGTTCGTCGGCGTGATGATCGCGAGCTTTTCCTTCTCCTTCAGCGCGAGCGCGAACGGCGAAGCGGACATGGCCGCCCTGTTCGGGATGCTGGTCGGAAAAATTTATCCCCCTGCCATGCTCGTAGACATGACCCTTTCGGGCGCCGTTTGGGGCGTGTTCGCCTTTGCGGGCATCTCCCTCGCCGCGGCGGCGCTGTTCGTGATCGTCGTCGCGTGCTTCTACGAAAAGATCAACACCGCGCTTCTGAGCCGCGGTGCGCGCGCGGGCTACAAGGCGAAGGACGTGAAGAGCTCCTCCGCGTTCGGCGCGCTCGCCAAAAAGGAGCTCAAACGGCTGTTCTCCCATTCGGGCTACCTTCTGAACGGGGTCTGCGGGGCACTGCTGCTCCTCATCTTCGGCGTGGCGCTGGCGTTTATCGACCTTCAAACCGTCTTTGAAATACCGGCCGAGGACTTTGCGGCGTTCAAATCGATACTCGCATCGATGGGCGCGGGATTTATGATGCTCTTTATCGGCATGTCCTGCCCCGCCGCTTCGGCGCTCTCGTTGGAAGGGAGTTCGCGCGGTCTGCTCTTTTCCCTGCCCGTTTCGGCGCGGCAGATAATGCTCGCGAAGGCGATGCCGACCTTCCTATGCGACTGCGCCGCCGGCTTGGTATTCTCCGTTATCTTTGGTATACGCTTGGGAACGGGCGTGTTCGGCTGGGCGGCGTTGCTGCTGACGGCGGTTCTGTACTCCGCGTTCACCGCGCTTTTGGGCAGTTTCCTGAACTATAAATACCCCAAATACGACTGGACGAACGAAACGCAGGCGGTGAAGAACAGCATCCCCATGCTGATCGTAATTTTCGGGAACATGGTGCTCGGCATGGCTGTGCTCCTCCTCTCCGTATTCGCAGGGCCGTGGCTGGCGCTGGGCGTCGACCTTGCCGCCGCGGTGCTGTGCATTGTAATCTTCAACTATCTCAAAAAGGTGAAGCTGTACGTTTAAACTAAGTTACAAAAAAGCGGCGGAAACGCAGAATTGCGTTTCCGCCGCTTATTTTTCTGTACGTTATCGAAAAATCACGCCTTAAATGCCCAATTTCCCTCGCGGAAAATCGGTACGCGCTCGCCGCTCCTGGTCACGCCCGTGATGTTCAAATCGTCGGTGCCGATCATGAAATCGACGTGAATCATCGAATCGTTGACGCCCATGGCTTTGAGCTGCTCGTCCGAATAGTTTTCGTAGCCCCGCACGCAGTTGGTGAATCCCCTGCCCAGCGCAAGGTGGCAGGAGGCGTTTTCGTCGAACAGGGTATTGTAGAAGAGCGTCTTGCTGCGGCTGATGGGCGAATCGTACGGCACGAGCGCGCATTCGCCGAGATACGCCGCGCCCTCGTCCATGGCGATCATCTTTTTGAGCGCCGCCTCGCCCGAAGCCGCGTGCGCCTCGACCGCCCGCCCCCCTTCGAACCGGATGGAGAAATTGCGGATGAGCTTGCCCTGGTAGGAGAGCGGCTTGGTGGAATACACGATGCCCTCCGCCTGCCCGCGCATGGGCGTGGTGAAGCACTCCTCTGAGGGGATATTCGGGTTGAAATACACGCCCGCAAGCGTGGTTTCGCCGCCGCCCATGAATAAACCCCGCTCCATCAGCCCGACTTTGAGGTCGGTGCCGTTGGAGCTTTTATATTCGAGGGATACGAGCCCCAGATTATTCAGATACGCGCACCGCGCGGCGAGCTCCTCGTTGTGCGCCTGCCAGTTGGCGAGCGGGTTGCCCTCGTAGGCGCGGGAGCATTTTAAGATCGCCTCCCACAGCTTTTCCTCCGCCGCCGCGGCGTTCGCCTTCGGGAACACCTTTTTCGCCCAGTTCCTGCCCGCGACCGCCGCGATGCACCACTGGTATTTGTTCTCCATTTCGTCGCGGTAGGGTTTGGTGATTTTCAGCCGCGCCCGCCGCGCGCGGGAATACTTTTCCTCGTCGATGCCGCTCATGCCGTCGGGGTCGCTGCTTTCCAGATACAGCCGCGCGGGCAGCGTTTTCGTCTCCTCGCGCAGCTTTTCCTCCTGCCACGGGAGCACCTCGCCCAAAACCTCCTCCGAGCGGTATTCCGCCGAAATTTTGTCGAGCGGCTGGTGCGTCCACTCCACGCGCACCTTCGCCGCACCCGCGCGGTAACACTCCTCCGCGATGAGCGATACAAATTCGGGCTGGTCGAGTTCGGCGGAGATGATGACCTCCTGCCCCTTCTGCACGTTCAGCCCCGCGCGCGCCAATAACTTTGCATAATTCATCAGAACCGTTTTTTGCATCGCATCCTCCTATCAGCGCAGCGCAGCCGCCCAAGTTCCGTTCTCAAAAACAGGCACACGTTCGCCCTTTTTCGTAACGCCCGTAATCCGCAAGTCCTCCGCGCCGACCATGAAATCGACGTGCACGGACGAATCGTTGACGCCCATTTCAGCAAAATCCGATTTGGTGTAATTCTCGAACCCGACGATGGTGTTGCTGTACCCCCTGCCGAGCGCGAGGTGACAGCAGGCGTTTTCGTCGAACAGAGTATTATAAAAGAGGATACCCGTGCGGTTGACGGGCGAATCGTACGGCACGAGCGCGCACTCGCCCAAATACGCCGCACCCTCGTCCATATTGATGATTTTTTCAAGCAGCTCCTGATTTTTTTTGGCACCGCAGGCGACCGCCCTGCCCTCCTCGAACCGAATCCAGAAATCCTCGATGAGCTCGCCGCCGTAGGAGAGCGGCTTGACGGCGTAGACGATGCCCTCCGCCTGCCCGCGCCTGGGCGTGGTGAAGCACTCCTCGGTGGGGATGTTCGGGTTGAAATACTTGCCGTCGACCGTGCTCTTTTTACCCGCGATGAACTGCGCGTTTCCGATGAGCCCGACTTTCAGGTTTGTGCCGTTCGCGCTCCGGTATTCGAGGGATACAAGGCCGAGTGCATTGATTTTGTCGCACTTGTCGCGCAGGGCGCGGTTGTGCCACATCCAGTCGGTGAGCGGGTCTTTTCCGTCCGCGCGGGAAGTCTCCAAAATCAGCTCCCAAAGCCGCTCCACCGCCGTGTTTGCGCGCTCCTGCGGGAAAATCTTCTTTGCCCAGCCGACGGAGGGAACCGCCGCCACGCACCACTGGTGGCGGTTGGTCATGCGGTCGGAATAGGGCTTGGTGATAGCCAGCCTTGCCATCGAGGCGAGGGTCAGCTTTTCCCTGTCTGCGCCGCGCATGCCGTCGGGGTCGGCGGAGAGCAGTTTGATGGTGACGGGAAGGGTTTCGGCATTGTATGCAAGCTTCTGCTCCTCCCAATACGGGACGGAGGCGAGCTCCTTGACCGTTTCGAATTTGGAAGCGAGTTTTTCCAGCGGCTGGGCCTGCCACTCGACGCGCACGTCCGCCGCGCCCGCGAGGTAGCACTCCTCCGCGAGCATGCACACGAACTGCGGTTGGTCGAGCTGCGCCGTTATCACGACGCGCTGCCCCTTTTGGATGTTCGCGCCCACCCGCGCGATGAGTTTTGCATAGTTTTTCAAGAGCGTCTTTTTCATAAAAACCACCGTTTCGGGCGCGCGTACGGCGCTCCCTGTATATTCGATATTATCATACACTTTTCGGCGGAAAAGTCAACTTTTCGCATCCGCGCCAAACCATACAACGGCACAAGGCCGCGAAAAAATGCCGTTTCCTTGCTATGAACCGTAAATACCGCAATGCCGAACGCCCTCTTCCGTCACCTGTTTTCCCTCCGCATACGCTTTTCTGTCTTCCCCCACGGGGCAGACGTTCAAACAAACGCCGCACGGCCAATGTTTTTGCTCTTGCAGAAGAATATGATATTTTGTACAGGCAGCTTTATCCATCCGATATATCGCCCCTCCGTCCTCGCTGAATGCATGCGACGGGCAATTTTTCAGGCACTTTCTGCAATGCAGACAAAGATTTTTTTGCAACATAGCGTCGGGCGGAACGGGAGCATCCGTCAAAACCGATACGATGCGCAGTCGCGGCCCGAACTCGGGCGTGAGCAGGTTATGACTGTCCCCGATCGTACCCATTCCCGCATAGTACCCCGCCAACACATGAGAAAAGGCAGCCGCCGGACGAGCCAGCAATTCCCTTATCCCGTAATAACAATCGCGAGGGAAATAAACCGCCCGCAATCCCAGCTCTGCAACGATATAATTTGTAAGGCGGTAAGCGCTGTCGTCAAGAACACGGTTGCTCGTATCGTACAGTTCCTGATAGACCATGGAAGGCGTTGTGGCAACCATCGGCGAAAACAGCGGTATCCCCAAAACGATCACACTCTTTACCCAAGGCCAAATGCTCTGGGGCCAAAATTCCCGCGGTTGCAACGGGATCTCCTCCCACTTTTGAACGGTACAGGTACGGATGAGATTCACCCCGAGAGAGCGCGCCCTGCCGATTATCCGTTCTTTTATCTCCTGCGGATTCATTGCAATCCCTCCTTTTCCCCTATAATCATAACATAGGCGGGAACAAACGGCAAGCATTCGGCCGCTTTTTTCTAAAAAAGAAAAGCCCGTTACACGTCGCGCGCCCTTTTTTCCGCCTTGACAAACGAAACGGAATCAATTATAATGGATACCATGAAGATCCTTTCCCCCGAACTGCCGCAGCAGCCGGCCGAATACAGAAATACAGCGCCCGCATTGGAAGAGCGCACGGAGAACGCCGCGTTCTATTCCTGCGATTTTTCCCGCCGCGATCTGGCGGGGAACGAATTTGCGGGCGTAAAGTTTGTCGGCTGTAAATTTGTATCCGCCGATTTGCGCCGCGCCGATTTTTGCGACACGGTGTTCGAAAATTGCGACTTTTCGGGCGCGCTTCTTCGCGGGGCATCCTTTCGCCGCGCGATTTTTTGCGGCAGCAAAGGGATGGGCGCCGACTGTTCGGAGGGGTATTTTGCGGACGCGCGCATCGAACAATGCAACTTTTCCTACGCGAATTTCAGCGAGGCAAAATTCCGCGCGGCGCGCTTTTTGGAGTGTGACCTCGCCGACGCATCCCTTTCCAACTGCGCGCTCAAGGGGCTGGAATTGCAAAAAGTCCGCCTGGCGCGGGCGGAGCTGTACGGAACGCTGTTCAGGGGCGTCGATTTGACCGACTGCGACCTCGCGGGAGTCACGCTGTCGCAGGACTTGCACGAGCTGCGGGGCGCGACGGTGAGCGCACTCCACGCCGCGGCATTTTTGCGCGCGCTGGGCATCCATGTAAAATGAAAGGAATGAAAAAACAGGCAAACATTTCGGCTTGCCTGTTTTTCGTTATATCGTCTGCCAACCCCATTCTCTGTCCCACTCCGCATCGCGCATTTGTTCCATTGACACGAGGGTATAGGTATCCGTTTCATACCGAAAAAGGACATATGTATATCCCTTATCATATTTGTAGGCAGGCACACAGAGAATTTTTCCGTCCTCGGAATAGCGCCCGCATACGTCGATCGCCTCGTAACGGCGGGGCAGCGTAACGCGCAGCCTTTGGGTAAAGTTCTTCAGGGAAAACACATAGAAATGCTTGCCGTTTTCCAGCGCGAAAAACTCCGTTTCGTCGGGTTTGATATCCCCCGTGTACAAATAATTGAAACCCTTAAAGCGCGCGAGCCGTTCGCCGGTGCGCCCGTCCTTGACGGCCGCACTGCCGCCGCTCAGAAGGACGGTATACCGCTCGCCGCATATTGTAAAAAATGCTTTCGCCTGCGGCCTCGTATCAAAAAAACGTTTCCATTTTCCGCCCCTTGCGCTCCAAATCCCGTCCATTGCTTTCCCTCCCGCAAAGAGTATACCATATCCGCCGGCGGTTGTAAATCAAACTATAAGAACAAAGCTCCTTTACATTTGGATACGGATATGCTATACTGTAAAAAAGGAGAGTGAATATGAAAAAATCGGCGATATTTTGTCTGACTGCAATTTTATTGTTCGCTTGCGCGTTTTCCATGGCGGGGTGCGCTTTTTTCGATGACTTATTCGCACCGTCCGACGATGAGGACGCGGACAACAAATTGAATTCCTTCGTCGAGTGCCTCCAAAACGAGGACGGCGACGGCATCAAAGCCCTGTTTGCGCAGAACAAAATAGCAAGCTTATCCGATTTTGATGAAAGCATGGAAGAGCTTTTCCTGTACTATGACGGCGAGTTTGTTTCCGTAACCCGCCACTCCACCGGGGTGGAAGACGACAAGGATTCCGGCATCGAGCGGAAGTGGTACAATATGTCCTACGACGTGACGACGAGCGCCGCAATCTACCGCATGGCATTTTTTTGGTGCGCGAAGGACACGGGCGACAGCGGCAACGTCGGGATCGAGTCCTTTTATATCCTGAAGGCGGACGACGACCCGAACTACCCTCAATATACTTACAGGGGAGACGGCTCAAGAACACCCGGCATCAATATAGGGAAAACGCACGAAATATTGTAAAAAAGGCCCAAAGGGCAGCGACGGAAAACGTCGCTGCCCTTTCTCCCTAATTTTCGGGCAAATCGGCGCCGCGGCGGGAAAATTCGGTGTATGCCCTCTTGATTTCCTCTGCCGAAGCGCCGCCGCTCTCCTTTTCCTCCCGCCGCATGGCGCAGTCCACCGCGTACATATCCTCCGCGGCGGCGGCAAAATTCTGCGCCAGAAGGGTGCGCAGTCGGCGCGAGCCGCCCTCCGCCGCCGCAGCCGCATAGGCGCGCAGCACCTCCCGCTCCGCCTGCCGCATATCCGCGAGCGCGTCGCGCTCGCAAAAGGCCGTATCCCGCTTTGTCGGTTTATCCATTTTCCTCTCCCCTTATACTGAATTTCCGCCCGCACGTTCGGGTATCGACTTTACCCGCACTCACTCCTTAAAGAGCTCCAACAGCGCGTTGAAGCGCTCCGCGTGGCTGCCCGCCAAGCCCTGCATCCGCTCCGCGAGCTGCATATCCGTGAGCGTGTGCGCGTACAGCATCGCCTTTTTGCCCGCCATCAGTTCCGCTTCCAACAGTTCGGACATGGCGTTCAGCCCGCCCGAAGTAAATTCCTCCTGCATTGTTCTGACCTCCGCGTTTTGTTTTAGTATGCGCGGCGGGGCGGGCGGATATGCAAAGCGGCGCGCCGAAATTCGGCGCGCCGCTCGTTTTTTATCCTTGCTATAATTCTTTATTGCCGCCCTCGCGCGGCAATAATTTTATCCGCCCTGCAACTCAAAAGGTATCCATGCGCCTCTGCAGATCCTGCAAAAACAGGGCGACGTGGTAACCGTCGCACACGGCGTGATGCACGCGCACGGCGAGCGGGAGCACGAGTTTTTCGTCCCGCCCGAAATATTTGCCGACCGTGAAAATGGGCGGCAGCCAGCGGTACCCCTTTTGCAGGTTCAAGTCGACCCCCGTAAACGACGCCCACGGAATGCAGGATACGTTGAAGAGATTTTCGCCCTCGTACGGCTTGGACGGCTTCATCTCCGCGCCGCCGTACTGCCGCATGTCCTCGCAATAGCGCGCGTAGAACACATCGAAATCCCCGTCGAACCTCGTCCACACGTCGGAAAAGCGCTTCGCGTTTTCGTGAAAGACGGTGTAGCACGGGTCGACGGAATCGTAATACCCGAGTTTCCCTTCCGCATCGAAGCTCATGCGGAACTCGCGGAAGGCGTTGACGGAGGCGGAAATGCAATGCAAGAGCGCGGGAAAAAACTTTGCGCCCCTCGCCTCTGCCGCCGCGCGCAGGTGTGTTGCATCCGTTTCGGCGGTAAAGTTGTAGGTGCAGGGCGCGTCCTCCATGAAATGGCGGTACACGTCTTCCCTTCCCAATTCCTCGGGCGTTATGCGGTGGAATGCCATCAGTCCCTCCTCCCCTTCTCTTTCGGTTTATCTCCGCGCAAAAATGCGCGGCGCAGACTCGCGGTTTATGCCTCTTTTTTCAGGTGCGGCGGGCACATGAGCGGAGAAAAGAACCCGCGCACCGCCTTTAAGCGGTACAAAATGGACACCAACAGCACCGCGCAGACGGCGCCGAACGTGCCTTGAAGCGCATTCCCGACGAGACTCGCCGCGCCGCCCGCGACGCCGTACAACACCGTTTCAAACAGAAAATACCCGAGCACCATGAGCGCCTCCCCGACGACGGCGGCGCCGATGCGCGCGAGAAAATCGAGGTTGTCCTTGGTGACGAGCAAGCGCAGGGCGCGCCAGACAAAATACGCCGCCACCGCGTCGATGCCCTTGACGAAGAAGGTGACGGGCTCGTAGAGTATGTAGCCGCTCAGAATATCCGCGAGGCAGCTCCCCAGCCCCGCTGCAACGCCGCCGAACACGGGCCCCATGCACCAGCCCGCGAGCAGGACGAACACGTCGCCCGCATTGAAATACCCGTGCGGCAGCGGGATGACGATGAACAGCGTCCCCACGCAGCACAGCGCCGCAAACAGAGCCGTAAACGCCAACCGCTTTGCAGCCGAGCGCATGGCAGGCTTCTTTGAATCCGTATTCTCGCCTTTCATAAACGAAACCTCCCCAAAAATTATTTTGCATTGAGTATACGCGCTTTTGTTAAGAAAGTCAAACTTTTCAGTGAACGTTTCGCGCTTTTGCGGAAAATCTTTGTCTCTATGTATAAAAAAGCGAACCCTGCACAAGGCAAGGTTCGCTTTTTTATATTATGTTACTGTTCCATTAACGGCAGCTTTTACGTTTGATAAGCACCGCCGCCAGTGCCGCGACAAGTACAGTTGCGCCGATTGCAATACCGCCGACAGGAGATATCGCGGAGCCGCAGCCCTGTTTTTCCGCAACCGTAACCTTGACCGTATACGTTTGTCCAGCATACGTAATAGTAACGGTCTGCTCACCCGACGTATTCGCGTCATATCCGGAAATTGCAAAGTCGGCAGAAGTTGTGGCGACTTTCTCATCCGCCTTGCCGCTCGCAAACTTTTTGACGACCTCAATCGAAGACAAATCGAATTCCTCGCCATAAGCATATTCCGTTTTGTTTACGCTGACGGCAATCGTCTCTTTATCGTTCACCGTCACAGTGAAAGAGGCGGTCAACGTTTGGTTCAATACATCCGTGCTGACAGTAACCGTCTGTTCCCCGACTACGTTTTTATCGAACCCGGTTACCGTAAAATCTTCCAAAGATTTCGTTTCTGACGTGCCGTCAATATACATAATTTTAAAAGTTCCGCCCGTCAAGTCTGCACCGTATTCCACATTTTCGGGAGGAGTTTCCACCACTAAGCCGCTCGCATAGTTGGCAAGTTCGCCGCCCTGAATATAATATTTCATATCGCTGATGACGGATTCGCCGTTTGTACGGTCGCCGAAGGAAAATACCGGAGTATATGTTTCGGGCAGAATATCCAAATCCTGCGCCTGCGCAACAACTTCGCCATCCACAACAACTTCCACACTGACCTTCGTCCCACAATAAGTGATGCGCACCGTGTAAGCGCCGCCGGCAGGAATCGTAACCGGAACCGGAATCTCCTGCAAAATATTCTCTGTATAGTTCCCCACTTCATCCGCGCGCTGGAAAAAGTAAGATGTACTTGTACTCACTATATTCGCCCTCATATGGTACTCGTATGTATCGATGCCGTTTTTGGCAAAAACAAGAAACGGCACCGTCCACGTAGCCATAACGGCCTGCGATATGGTGGCTTCCATAACGTACGTAACTTCGTTCATCGGTACCGAAGTTCCGTCAGCAAATTGGATATTTCCGTCCTTGATATAATCCAAACATGTAGGGATATATACGCGGGTATCGTCACCGTACAACATCACCTCTCCCAACGACGAATCGTAGAAGTTTTTACCGAAGTCGGCCGCTTCAAAATTCAGCAAATTTTGCGGCTCTGCGGCGGGTTCTTCCGCAGCAAGAGCTGAAACAGAGCCAAAACAAGCGGTAAACGCCAAAGCCAAACACACCAACACCAACAGTTTTTTCATCTTCAATATTCTCCTTTTTATTTTTAGATGAATTTATTCCAAATCAATAGGCCGACAAAGGCGACAAAACAGAGAACATAGGTAAGAATGTCCTGCTTCTTAAATACGAACTTCTTTTTTACCACCTTGAAGCGCATCAATTTGAGAATCCAAAAAATGCCTACCGCCAACACCATGGAAATTGCACCGCCGAACAATCCGTACACCAGCGCCATTTCCACCGAGGTAACGCCATAAACCGACAGCAGCAATATTGCGACGCTCGGCAATACCACCTGTAAACTCTCGAATATGAACGAAACCAGGAAGGGAAAAACCATTCGGCCGCTTCCAAAATAGACAGCGGCGCTCAGCGCCCCTAAAATGAGAAGCCTGAATGCAATCGTGAAATCGTAGCATACCATCGCCGAAAGAAGCACTGCAAGCAAGTAACCCCAAACAGTGCGGCCGTACGCCTTTCTGCCCAAATAGCGGAAAAAGTATTCACGCAAGCTTACCGCAAGTATGCCGGCCGAAAATATCGCAATGAGATATTCCCACCACTTCATCCTCATGGAAAAATTTAAGGAGAGCGAACTGGTAATCGCCGCCCGAAATCCCTCAATCATGTAGGAAAAATAGGTATAAAAGAGCCAGCCGAATACCGCAATGAGCACTGCATACAGAAAATCGCGCTTTCTTATGGCGGGCGCCTGAAAAGAAACTTTCGGCAAAGATGCGGAAAACTTCTTTTCTCGGAAGAGTACAACCGCTGCAGGCACGCCAAACACAACAATCGGCTGTATCACGCTTAAGCCGAGGTATACGCCCGTATTTTGAACATATCGGCCTAAGAGCAGCGAATACAAAAAACCGACCAGAATCATATAAAATACGGCGACATTAAAAACCGACCTGCGCACTCTGAGACTATTGTCAAACAGCAGTTCCCTCATAAAGCCCCCACAGATAGTCTTTTATTTCTTGCCGGGTAAACGCCGCAAAGTATTCTGCCGTGTTGGAAACGGAAGCGATGCAACTTTCGCCCTTTGCCGTATAGCCGAATGCCGGGCGAATTTCGGTAAACGGGTCTTGGCGATATGTCTCCGCGCCCGTAAACGCGCAGTGCAATATAACCGATTCGCCCTCGTTTAACAATATTTCGCCGTTGAACTCACAGTATCGATTGTCCTCATCGTAATAGCCGAATTCCGAAACCGTTATTCCGTCGAGCCCCAGCAGAACTTCATGAATTGCCACTGCATCCTCCCCGGCATTGGTTACCTGGATATTGTAGCTGTTCAAGACAGAACTTTCCGCTGTTCCCGAAGAAAACTGCAGCTGGCTGTCTGTGCCTTGATTTCCGACAAAGAGGGCGACAGTGCCAATCGAATAGCTGTGCTCCGCCCCTTCGGGAGAGGACAAAACGGCCTCTTTCAAAAGCGTTTCCCCCTCCCCCAACAATTGGCGGTCCAACACGCAGGTGATGCGATAGCTTGCAAAAAAGATATCGGAAAACACCGTGCGTATACTCGCGTCTTTGAGCGGATACTCGTTACCTTCTGCATCGCGCAAAGCCATTTCAGAGAATTCCAAAAAGGATTCTTCCCCTTTTACTTCATACAGTACTAAATCAAAATAAGGATTGTACCGTTCATCCGTCCAGCTGAGCCAGCTGTTATGTTCTGCAAAATAAATCCCCGCCGACGGAAAAGAGTTTTTTTCCGCATAAAAGTAAGATATACCTGCAACCAATAAAGCTGCCGCAATGAACAATATTAAGCCAGTTACTATTATGCTTTTTATATGTCTTTTCATTGTTTAAGATTATGCAATAACTTCGCTGTAATTTTCACCCGGCTGTAAGCCGTAAATGAACACATTTTCGATTCTGGTTCTCGCGTTAACCGATTCAAAAGTGAATGCGCCGCCGCGAACAACGCTGTCGGTATATTCCAACACCTGCTCGGAATCGCCGCCTATCGCACCGGCAAATATGCGTATTTGTTTATCCTGCACGACTATATTTAAATGGATATCTCCAATTTCCAACGCATCGGACAGCTGCGCAGAAGCGACTTTTTTGCCGTCGACCGAAATAAACAGCTCTTTCGACAAATTCATACCGATAATCATAGAGCCTTCGCACGCCTCTCCGTAACCGACCGAACCGCCCAAAATGAAACCGAAATAGATGTTATCGGCCGGTTTACTGCGCTGGAACTGCGCCAAATCGAAAGACAGCACAAAATCGGTTATTCCTTCGGATACCACGCTCATGCTGCTGTTCGGGTTGTATATATCCCCGTCCACAGCGGAAACGCTTCCGAATACCGGATAATTATCCGAATATGCCTGGCACTGATACGAGGACAAGCGGAACGAAGCTCTGCTGCCCTCCCACCCGAGAGTTCCTGCCGAAGCAGCAAAATCGGGGACAGAGAAAGCAACTTCGGCAATGCCGCCCGTCAAAACCGTCAGAACATTTGCGTCGGAATACTCGATGAAGATACGCGTCGGAGCCGAAGCATCGAACCCGGCAAGTTTCGTTTCCTTCAAAGCTGTTTCGCCCTGCATCAATTTCAGTGCACCGTCTGCATACAGCCGGACAGAATAATCTTCCGCCGTGCTGCCGAATTGGAATGCAACAAACGCATTGGCGGACGACGTTTCGATAAAATCGATGGAATAATCCGCACGGAAATATTGCAGCGTCTGTCCCGTTCTATACACGGCGCTCTCCGCGTTTTTATCCGTTTGCTTTACTCCGCCGTTCGCAATTTCCCAGCTTCCGCTGACATCCGTATACGACACCAGACCATAGCTTCCGAAGGAAACGTCGTCGAGGCTAATCTCGCCGTACCCCGCGTGCGCAGAATAGCTGTCTCCGTCGTGAATCGCGTCGCCGAAGCAGAAATACTCATATTCCGCCGTTCCCTTGCCCCGGTTGAATACGCCCGCATACATATCCGAGAAATTCGCAATCATATGCGTGCCAATCGTATGGAAAATGTTTTCCGAAGCGCCGCGGTAACGGGCCGTCCAATTTGCTCCCGTTCTCTCCAACTGCAATACGATACTTCCGGAAACGTCTTCCGCCATGCCTTGGAACATCAGCGTTCCGTTTACCGATTGCGCAAATACGATTTTCGATTTCCCGTCAACGAAAGCTCTGCCGGCGAAGATAAAGCAATTTTCACTCTGCCATACCGTCAGGCCCA
>CAKNLK010000020.1 GCA_930989535.1 uncultured Clostridia bacterium
CCTTCGTCCGCGCAACGGTCGCGGCGGGCGAAAACGTCGCCGTCGACGGGGCGAAGGTCACCATATCCGCCGATAACGCCGATGCGGAGATCTACCGCACCGCCGCGGCGGGCGAAAACTTTATGATCTCCGCCGCTGTTTCAAACTATGCGGCAAGCGGCACGGGCGACGCAATCGTCGGGTTCTACGCCTTCACGGGCGCGGGCGACAAAACAGACAATGGCGGAAACGAAGTCAACAAAGTGCAGGGCGGCCTGTATCGGAAGGCAGACGGCGTGTATCTGCGTTTTGTAGGCAGTGCAACAACGGCAGAGTGCAAACTTCCCGAAGCGTATCAAACGGCGTTTAATGAGGGAACGCTGCGCATCGCCCTCGGCAGGGCGCAGAGCGTGTTCTTCCTCGCGGCGGCTGTCGGAGAGGGGGAATACACCCGCTTTGTCGATGCGGCGCGCGTCACGAGCGACCTTACGCGCATTGGCGGGTTCACGCTCGGGCTGTATAACAGCGGGACGGAGAACGTTACGCTTTCCGAAGTTACGTTTTTAACGGGAACGGGCATCCCCCTTGCGGGCACGATGTCTTTCTACGGAGAATGGGCGGAGGAACTCGCCTATGGGAGAACGGAAGAATTGGCGGATTACAACGTTGCCGCCGGGGATGATTTCTATATCACCGGCCGCGTGACGGGCCAATTCACTAACGCCGACGGCACCACGACGGGCGAGCGCAAAATCGGTTTCGCCGTATGGAACGTATGGGAAAACTGGTGGAATTCCGACGCGGACACGTCGGGGGTACACGGCGGCATCAAAGTCGGAAACGACGGTATAGCCGTGCTTGAATGGGCGACAGATAACGGCTGGCAATGGCCGTGGACAGCTCTCCCCGAAGGAGGACAGGAGGCCTACGAGAACGGCGAGCTCATCTTCGGCTTCGGCAGGATCGGCGGAAACTTCTTTCTCTGCGCGGGCACGTCGGAAGAAGATATGGTATTCAACATTCTTCAGACGGCGGGCGGAAAATTGTCCGACGTACCGCTGAAAATCGGCAAATGGTGCAATTCGAGCAACGTGCGCGGCGCGCTTGCAGACGTGATGTTCTACACGGGCGAAGACGTTCCCGTCGAGCTTCCTTCCGCATGAGCGGGCGCACGGCAAACGGTATAACGCGGGCGCGGGCTGCATAAGCCCTTGGGTAAAAGCCTCCGCCGCAGCTCGGCGGAGGCGAAATTTTTAGGAGAACCGATATGAAAAAGATCATGCGGGCAGTTTGCCTTTTCATGGCGTTTGCCGCGGCGCTCTTTTGCGCCGCGTGCGGAGGGGGAGATTACGGAACGCTGACGATCGCCGATATCGAGAATCTGGAAGTCGGCAAAACGGCAGCGATCGAGCCTGTATTTTCCAAAGAAGAGTTTACCGAAGAGATAACCTATTCGTTCACGGGCGATGCGATCGCCATCGAGGACGGCACCGTCACCGCGCTGGAGGGCGGCGCGACCGTGCGCGTTACGGCGACGACGGAGCATCACGAAACGACGTTCAAAGTGACGACCGCCGAGGAAAAAGTGTACGGTACCTTCACCGTGGAAGACGTGATCGGGCTTCCCGCAGGGAGCAGCGCCGATTTGCAGATCGAATTTACCCCCGCGGGAACGGAAGAAAAAATATCCTATCAGTATTCGGGCAGCGACATCATCATCGGCGACGGGCGCGTCACCGCGATCAACCCGAACAAGACGGTCGAAGTGACCGCAAAGACGGAACATTATCAGACGACGTTTACGGTAACGACGGTTTCGTCCGTCCTTGCTGTGCACGACGTAACGGCTTGGGTGGGATACCCTGCGAGCGAGCTGCCCGCATCGTCGTTCGGCGCGGACGAAGCGTATGAATGGAGCGGCGAAAACGATGCGATCGCAGTGTTCGATGCGGAAAAGCGCACCGTCACCGCCGTCGCCCCCGGCTCTTTTACTTTGCGCGCGGAGAGCAGCGAACACATCGAAATATACAACATTACCGTAAAAGCGGTGGTAAAGAGCGGCAATAAATGGGATATGTCCGTAAATGAAGTCGGGATTCCGCTGGCTACATCCTTTTCCGAGCAGGCGACCGAACAGGTCACCCAAAAATGGAACAGCAATGGCGGCAATGAAGAAACGACGCTGTTCATCGGGGATTCTTTCTTTGACCAGCGCCATTTCTGGACGGATTTCGATACCGTCTATGCCGGGAAGAACGCGATCTGCTCGGGGCTGAGTTCGAGCACGACATACGATTGGGAGCAGCTTGCAAAAACGCATTTGAAAGGTCTTTCGCCGAAAAACATCGTCATGCATATCGGCACGAACAATTTTTATGACGACGGCGATTCGGTTGAGGATGCGACCGACGGGCTGCAGAGGCTGTTCACGGTGCTGCATGCCGAATTGCCGGATACGAAGATCTATTACTTTGCGATCACGCAGAGGACGGATACAAAGTACAGCGCACAGGTGCGCGAAACGAACGATGCCATGCAGGAATGGTGCGACGCCCGCGGCTGGATTGAGTTCCTCGATACGGAAAATTCTTTTTCGGCAAACGACCTGCGCGACGGCGTTCATCCGACACTCGAAGCGTACAGCGCCTTTACGGAAGCGCTGCAGCGCGCAGGCATTGAAATTTCAGACAAGTAAAAAGGAAGACGGATAGATATGAAGCGGATGGTCAGAACGGTACAGGAACTTTCAGCCGAGGAAAAACTGCGGCTGATTTGCGGCAAAGATTTTTGGCATACAGACGATTTGGGCGGCAAAATACCGCAGATCACCGTTGCCGACGGCCCGAGCGGGCTCCGTATCGTCAAAGAGCGCGCGGAGGACGGGTCGGAAACGGCGTATCCCGCTGCGGCATACCCCGCGATCTCGCTGCTCGCAAACACGTGGAACAGGGCGGCTGCGGCGGAAATGGGGGAATGCCTCGCCGACGAATGCCTCGAAAAGGACGTCGACATTCTGCTTGCGCCGGGCGTGAACATCAAGCGGCACCCCCTCAACGGGCGGAATTTCGAATATTTTTCGGAAGATCCCGTTCTCGCGGGCGAAATGGCAAAGGCATACATCGGAGGGCTGCAGGGGGGCGGCGTCGGCGCCTGCCTGAAACATTTCTGCTGCAACAATCTCGAATACGACCGTCTGAACCAGTCGAGCGAGGTCGACGAACGGACGCTGCGGGAGCTGTATTATCGGCCGTTCGAGATCGCCTGCGAAGCGCAGCCCGTTTCGCTCATGTGCAGCTATAACCGGATCAACGGCACGTTCGGCGCGGAATACGCGAAAGGTTTTGCCCTTTTGCGCGGCGAATTCGGGTTCCGCGGGGCAATTGTTTCCGATTGGAGCGCCGTGCGAGACAGAACGGCGTCCGCCGCGGCGGGGCTGGATCTGGAAATGCCGTTCAACGGCGAAAATTACCGCAAACTGTGCGAGGATTACCGCCGCGGCGCTCTTTCCGACGCTGCGCTCGACGCCTGCGCGCAGCGCGTGCTCGATCTGGTTTACCGCTGCAAAGAAATGCGGCAGGGCAAAAAGCCCGTCCGCACGGATAAGGAGCGCCGCGCGGCGGCGCGGCGGATCGCCGCGGAGGGCATGGTGCTTTTGAAAAACAACGGCGTTCTGCCGCTGCAAACGGGCGGCAGTGCCGCGCTTTCGGGCTGCTATGCCCGCCCGGATACCTGCGGCATGCTGCGCGGCGGCGGTTCCTCCGCCGTAAACCGCGGGGAGGAAAAGTTCGATTTGCCTGCGCGTCTTGCCGAACGCGGCACAGAGGTGCGCTATGAAGGCGCCTTCCGCTACGATGAAGTGGAATCGTTCGGGCAGAGCGCCCGCCGCGCCGCCCTGCTCGCGGCGGAGTGCGATTGCAGCATCGTCTGCGTCGGGCTGGGCGAAAAATTCGAGCGCGAGGGCGCAGACCGCGAAACGGCGCGCCTTCCCGCCGTGCAGGAGCGGGCGATCCTGGAATCGGCAAAGAGCAACCCGAACACGGTCGTGGTCGTCTTCGCGGGGTCGTATATCGATATGAGCGCCTGGGAAGAGAAGGCCGCCGCCATCCTTTTTGCGGGGTATCCCGGAACAGGCGGCGACGACGCGCTCGCCGATATCCTCGTCGGGAAAGTCAATCCGAGCGGAAAACTTTCCGAAACCTTCCCGCGCTGCCTTGCCGACGTGCCCGCGGCGGACGGGCGCTGCGTTTCGGCGGGCGTTACCCGTTATACGGAAGGGCTCGGCGTGGGGTATCGCTGTTTTTCTACAAACGATGTACCCGTTTTGTTCCCCTTCGGGCATGGTTTGAGCTATTCGGCCTTTGTGTACAGCGATCTTTCGGCGAGCACGGAGGGCGGTGCTCTGCACATTTCGTTTGCGGTCGAAAACGCTTCGGAGCGAGGCGGCGCGGAAACGGTGCAGGTATACGTTCGGGAATGCGTTCCGCTCGTCAGCCGGCCGGACAGGGAGCTGAAAGATTTCGCCAAAGCGGAGATAGCGGCGGGCAAGCGGAAACGTTTCTCCTTTTCGCTCGGTCAGCGCGCGTTCGCGCATTGGTCGGCGTCAAAGGACTGTTGGGAAGCGTCGGACGGCGTTTACGAGGTTCTGATCGGTTCGTCGGCGCAGGATATCCGCCTGCGCTGCAAACTCTGTATAAAAAACGGAGAAATTCTTTTGCGCTGAAGCGCTTTATCTGATACAATAGGTATGGAAGGAAACATGGGATATACATACAGAGGAGATCTGCCGCAAACGGGCGTCCGTTTCCGCACGGAAGACGCCGCCCTGCAAGAGCTGTTCGAGCTCGCGCAGCAAAAGGCAAAGAAGAATATCTTTGATTTCGGCGGCACGAAGGTCATGATCGAAGGGTCGGCGCTTTACCGCGGCGTGTGGATCGAAACGCAGCCGATGGGCGGCGAAATATACGCCGCGCAGGATGCGGAAGTCGCTCTCGGCAATCAGCTGATCTTTATAAACAACGCGCGCGAAGACGGGCGCCTGCCCGGGTGTATCTTTTTTGAAGAGGGGAAGCTGCGCTGCCGTTACGATATGCTGCAGGGGTACTGTTTTCCCGTTCCCGCGCTGAAAACGGCATGGTGGATCGGCTTGGACAAGGGGTATCTTTCCGCGCTGTATAAAGCGCTGCGCGCGCACGACGAATATCTTTGGAAATACCGCGACCCCGCCGGCACAGGCTGCCTGCAATCGTGGTGCGTGTGGGATACGGGGGAGGATAACGGCGTACGCTTCGGCAAGGCGGACGACAGCTGGAGCGGCGAAACGCCGCCCTGCTTTGAAAGGATGCCCTTTTATTCAATGGACGTCATGAGCTATTCCTACGACGGGCGCAAAACGCTCGCGCGCATATCGGAGCTGCTCGGGAACGGCGAGGAAGCGATGTGGCGGGAAAAGGCGGAGTATGTCCGCCGGCGGCTGCGCGAATATCTGTGGCGGGAGGAAAAGGGCGCGTGTTACGACCGCGACCGGTTCGGAAACTTTACGGATACCCTCCTGCACAATAACCTGCGCTGCATGTATCACGGCTCTTTCACGCAGGATATGGCGGAGAGGTTTGTGCGGGAGCATCTTCTCAATCCGAACGAGTTCTGGACGCCTTTTCCTCTGCCGTCCGTCGCCGCGAACGATCCCGCGTTCCGCAATCTCGGAGAGAACAACTGGAGCGGGCAGCCGCAGAGCCTTACCTATCAGCGCGCGATCTTTGCGCTGGAAAATTACGGGTTTTATTCGGTCATGAAACAACTGGGAGAAAAGTATCTCTCCGTCATGAAGCGGTATAAGATGTTCGTGCAGCAATTCGATCCGTTCCTGTGCAAGCCGAGCATGTCGCACGACGATTACGGGCCGTCCATCCTGGCGGTGTTCGCGTATGTGGCGCACCTGTACGGGATCTTCCGCGACGAGGATACGCTCGCCTGGACGAGCGCGGGAGGCGCAGACGGCGAATACGAGCAGACGATCGGCGAAAACCGATACACTTTGTCGCGCATCGGCGATACGTTTACGGGATTCCGGAACGGAAAGGAACTGTTTTCGGCGTCGGCGGGCGTGCGCGTCGTCACCGACTTTGCGGGAAAAATACGGGCGCTCATCGGGATTGACGGCGGCACCGTGCGGCTGAATGCAGGCGCCAGAACGCTGTACGGGGGCGAGCTTCCCGCCGACAGATGTATCCGTTTCGGCGCGTAGGGCGCAAATTCAGAGAGGAGAACGAAAATGGAATTCAACTATCATCGGCAACTTGTGGCGCAGAAGGGCGCCTGCGCTCCGCGCAGCTATTATATACCCTTCCCCGAACCGGAATTTTCCTTCGACAAGGGGCGTTCCGCTTTTGTTACGGAGCTGAAAAACTGGAAGTTCGGCTATTTCCCGTCCCTGCCCGAAGATGCGCTCGGCGCCGCCCTGCCGCACGCCGTAAAGGTGCCGCACTGCTGGCAGCGCGACGGGTTCGGCAAGGATATGTATTCAAACATCGCCTATCCTTTTCCGTACGACCCGCCGCACATCGACGGGGAGAACGCCTGCGGCATATACGAAACGGGGTTTGACCTTCCGGAAAAAACGGGGCGGTATTATCTGAATTTCGACGGCGCCGACAGCTGCCTGTATGCGTTCGTCAACGGAAAATTCGCGGGGTATTCCACCGTTTCGCATTCTCCCGCCGAGTTCGATATAACCGATTTGCTGCAGGGCGGCAAAAACCGCATCCGCGCCGTCGTATTCCGCTGGTGTACGGGCTCGTACCTGGAAGATCAGGACAAACTGCGCATGAGCGGCATTTTCCGCGACGCGTATATCCTGCACCGCGCGGAAGGGCATCTCACCGATTATAAAATCGAATCGGACGTTGCGGGCGGCAAAGGGATCGTCCGCTTTACTGCGGACAAGGAGTGCGCCCTGTCGCTGTTTTTCGGCGGGGAAAAGGTCGCTTCCGCCGAGGGCGGCAGCGCCGTCTTCGAAATCGAAAACGCGAAGCTGTGGAGCGCGGAGCAACCGAATGTCTACGAGCTAGTCATCTTCTGCCGCGGCGAATATATCCGCGAATACGTCGGCATCCGCAGGGTGGAAACGGACGGCAGCGTCTTAAAGCTCAACGGCGCGCCGATCAAGCTGAAGGGCGTCAACCGCCACAGCATGACGGTGAACGGGTACGTGGAAACGCTCTCCGACCTGGAACGGGATCTGAAGATGTTCCGCAAATACAACATCAACGCGGTGCGCACGTCGCACTACCCGCCGCATCCGCTCTTTCCCGTTCTGTGCGACCTGTACGGCGTCTATCTTATGGAGGAGGCGGATCTGGAAACGCACGGAACGATCCTGCAGCACAACGACCCGTCCGACCTCGGCTTTTTCTCCGATATATCTTCCGACGAGCGCTGGAAAGAACTGTACCTGCACCGCGCGCGGCGGATGTACGAGCGGGATAAAAACCGCGCGAGCGTCATCATCTGGTCGGTCGGCAACGAGTCCGGCTGGGGCTGCAACACCGAGGCGATGGCTCTGTATCTCCGCGGGGCAGACACCCGCCCCGTGCATTACGAGGGCGTGTACGACCCCGTAGCGGACGGCTGGAGGGAGGAGAATTGCCTCGACCTGTGCAGCCGTATGTATCCGTCTTTGCAGGACGTATGCAAAATTTTGGACAGAGGCGTCCAAAAGCCCTTCGTTCTGTGCGAATATACGCACGCCATGGGCAATTCCTGCGGCGACGTGAAGGATTATTGGGATATCATCTACGCGCGCGAAGAGATGTGCGGCGCGTTCGTGTGGGAATGGTGCAACCACAACGTTTACAGGGACGGAAAGATCCTCTACGCCGGCGATTTTGACGAGGAAGACAAGAATTACTGCCGCGACGGAAATTTCTGCACGGACGGGCTGGTGGATACCGACCGTACCCCGCACCCTTCGCTGCTGGAGGTGGCGGAAGTGTACGCGCCCGCCGCCGTCGAACGGACGGAGGAAGGATTCTTCGTGCGCAACCGCCGCGATTTTCTCTCCCTCGACGACCTCGCCTGCACCTGCACCCTGCGCAAAAACGGCGAGGCGCTGCAAACGTTTTCTGTCGACATAGCGGGCATACCCGCCCGCGCGGCAAAGAAGGCGGAGCTGCCGCCGCTGCCGTCGGAGGAGGGGTACTTTACCGCCGATTTCGTATTCACGAAGGGCGGGGAATACATCGGGAATACGCAGTTTGTGCTGAACGACCGCCTCGCCTTTGCGGGGTCGGAAAAGCGGCTGCAAATCGAACGCGCGGGCGACGCCTTTGCGGCGGAGGGCGCCTCGTACCGCGCCGCCGTCGACGGGATCGGGCGGCTTTGCTCGCTGTCTGCGGGAGGGAAAGAGGTACTCGCCGCGCCCGTTTCGGTCGGCGCATACCGCATCCCCACCGACAACGACGTCTGGATCCGGCAAAAGTGGGAAAAATACCGCCTGGAAACGGCGCGCTTTTATCCGCGCAGCGTAACGGCGGAGGAGGGCGGTCTGACTTTTGCCGGCGTGTTTGCCGCGGGCATGGTCGAGCCTGCCTTCGACATGCGGCTGCGTTATACATTCTTTGAAGACCGCATTTCCGTCCGCCTGCAGGCGGAAAAACGCGCATGGGTGGATAACGTGCCCCGCCTCGGGTTCGTATTCCGTTTGGACGGGCAGCTGTGCTGCGCCGAATATTTCGGCAGGGGGAAGGCGGAGGCGTACGAGGACAGGCACCTCGCCTGCCCCGTCGGGAAATATACCGACAGCGTCAAAAACATGTACGTTCCCTATGTTCGCCCGCAGGAGAACGGCTCGCACTGCAACAGCCGCTATGTAACGTTGTCCGGCGGGGGCAGCCGCTTCACCGTGCGCAGCGAAGGGGATTTCAGCTTTTGCGTAAGCCCGTACGCGCTCGGCGATTTTAAGCCGCACGCGCATGAAATGCGGCCGTCCGACGACGTGTATCTGTACGTCGACTACCGCATGTGCGGGCTGGGTTCGCATTCCTGCGGGCCTGAATTGCAGGAAAAATATCAGATCAGGGAAAATAAAATCGACTTTGCGTTCGACATACTTCTGTCGTAAACGAGTTCAAAAACAACTTGGAGGTGCGGCATGATTGCCTTTGACAACGGTACGAAAAGTCTTTTGCTATCGGGCAAAAATTACAGCTATTGCATGTATATAAACTGTGCAGGTTTATTGCAGCACCTGTATTGGGGTAAAAAGATCGGCGCGGCGGATGCGGCTTTTCTCGTTACAGCGCACGGGTTGCCCGCCTCGCCAAACCCGGACGACTATAATAAGGACATGGCGACGGACGGCATGCCCTCCGAGTGCGGCAGTTTCGGTCGCGGGGATTTCCGTCCCGCGACCGTCATTGTGCGGCGGGAAGACGGCGCGGCGATGAGCCGATTCCGCTACGTTTCGCACAAAATCGTAAAGGGCGCGCTGCATCTGCAGGGGATGCCGTGCGCGCGGAAGGCGGACGAAACGCTGATTCTGACGCTCAAAGACGACTTTTCGGACATCGAGCTCGACCTCAACTATTCCGTTTCGGAGGACTCGGACGTCCTCGTGCGCAGCGCGGTGATGCGCAACGCGGGGAAGGACGCCGCGGAGATTGCGAAAGCTTTTTCCTTCTGCACGGAGCTGCCGGATACCCGCGGCACCTGGTCGGCGCTGCGGCTTGCGGGTTCGTGGGCGCGGGAAAGAACGCCCGTCGTAACGCCGCTCGCGGAGGGAACGCTGCGTATAGAGTCCGCCCGCGGATATTCTTCGCACCAGATGAACCCGTTCCTGGCGGTGCTGTCGGAGGACTGCGGGGAAGAGAGCGGGGAGTGTTACGGCTTCAATCTCCTGTACAGCGGCTCGTTTGCCATTACGGCGGACGTATCGCACAATAAGAGCATCCGCGTGCAGGGAGGCATAAACGACTTTCTGTTCGGCTGGCAGTTACAGGGCGGGGAGACGTTCGCAACGCCGCAGGCGGCGCTGTGCTATTCCGCGGAGGGGCTCGGCGGCATGTCGCGGGCGTATCACGACTTTTTCCGCGAGTATATCATCGACCCGAAACGGGTCTATGCGCGCCGCCCGGTCGTCATCAACAACTGGGAGGCGACGTACTTCGATTTCGACAACGAAAAGCTGTGTTCCATCATCGACGAGGCGGCAAAGCTGGGCATGGATACCTTCGTATTGGACGACGGGTGGTTCGGCAAGCGCGACGGCGATACGTCGGGGCTGGGCGACTGGTTCGTCAATGAAGAGAAGTTAAAGGGCGGTTTAAAAGCGGTCATCGGGCATTGCAAGGAAAAGGGGTTAAAGTTCGGGCTGTGGTTCGAGCCGGAGATGGTGAGCGAGGACAGCGAGCTGTACCGCGCGCACCCCGATTGGGCGATCGGGAAGGCGGGCGTTGAACCCTGCCGCGGGCGCAATCAGCTTGTGCTCGATTTTACAAGAAAGGAAGTAGTGGACTATATTTTCGAAACGGTATCGAAAATATTGCGCGAAAACGAAATCTCCTACGTCAAGTGGGACAAGAACCGCGACATCACGGAGAACTATACGGCGAATCTTCCCGCGGACAGGCAGGGGGAATTCTGGCATCGGTATACGCTGGGGTTCTACGGCCTCGCCGAACGGCTTACGAAGGCGTTCCCGAACGTGTTTTTCGAGGGCTGCGCGGGCGGAGGCGGCAGGTTCGACGGCGGGGCGCTGTACTACTTCCCGCAGATTTGGACGAGCGACGACACGGACGGACTGGAGCGGACGAAGATACAGTGGGGCACGTCGGTGTGCTACCCCGTAAGCGCGATGAGCTGTCACGTTTCCGCCTGCCCGAATCACCAGACGGGGCGGACGACGCCGTTTGCAACGCGTGGAGCGATTGCCTCGCTCGGCGCGACGGGGTACGAACTCGACCTTACCAAACTTTCCGAAGAGGAAAAGGCGCAGGTCAGGGAGCAGATCGAAAACTACAAGCTGATCGACGAGCTTGTATTAAGGGGCGATCTGTACCGCCTCGCCGACCCGTTTGACGGAAATTACTTTTGCGAGATGCTCGTCAGCAAAGATAAATCGAAGGCGTATCTCGTGGGCGAGCGGTTCCGCGGCGACCCGTGCGACCACGACAGGGTGATGAAGTTGTTCGGACTTAACGAAAGCAAAACGTATACGATACGAGAGCTGAACGTAACGGCGAGCGGCGCGGCGCTGATGGGCGCGGGGCTGTTCTGCCCGCGCCTGCCCGACTGCGGCAGTTGGGTCTGGCATATCGAGGAAGTGTAAGCAGAGCGGAAATTATATAAAAAGACAGAAACAGGTAGGAGATAAATGTCTGACAGTGCGGAACGGAAAATCAAATTGCTTCTGCTATATGAGATCTTGCTGAAACAAACGGACGAGTTACACCCTATGACCACGAGTGAGATTTTTATCGCCTTGCACGAGAAAAGAAGAAATATGAATTGCTGAATAAGGTACGATAGCGCAATTCATACAGAGGATAATTTCCGAAAGAAACTCCGCGCGACGCACTCGCACTTTTGCGACAGGAAGGGTTGGCGGTATATGGGCGTATGGGAGCGTTCGCCCGAAAAAAGAGGCTGCATTTCCACGGCATCTTTTATATTCCGGAAGGAACGCTGTCGGGAGAGATGGAGGATATAAATAGTTTTAATTTCACGACATAAAGGTTGTGTATCGGCGGAGATAGCAAAAAGTTTTGCGGAAAGCGAAGTTGAGAAGTACGTCGCCGCCCGTCAGCGCAGCCGCCGACTTTTATCAAGACAAGCACACAGAGGTACGCGTATAAATATGCGTACCTCTGCTCATATACATTAAAAATAATATTGAAAAATTTTAAAGAAATGGGTTCAAAAGAATTGACGATATGCAAATAATTCGCTATAATAAATACTACTAAATTAGTTGCAATTAAAAGGCCGTTCTTCGGGGCGGCGGGGGAGGTTCCACATGCGTTTATCGTCTAAGTCGCAATACGGGTTGAAGGCGTGCTTTATTTTGGCGCAGAATTACCCGCAGCGCTGCGTGAGTGCGTCGGCGCTGGAAAAGGAGATTGCCGTTTCCGGCAAGTACATCGAAAAGATCATGCGCATGCTGTCGGGGCAGGGGATTGTCACGGCGGAGCGCGGCGTTACGGGCGGATATAAGCTTACGCGCGCCCCCTCGCAGATTACCATCGGCGACGTTGCCCGCGCCCTGGAGGACAACATGGAGATTGCGGACTGCATCACGTCCACCTGCCAGAAGTGCGCCACGGGCGCGGTATGGCGCAAGCTGTATGCGGGCATCAACGCCGTGCTCGATTCGATGACGCTGCAATCCATGCTCGACGACCACGGCGAAGTGGGCGTGTGCAAGTGCGGCTCTTCGGAAAAGGAGCACGCTACAGGGTGCAGCTGCGGGGAAAAGTGCGATTGTGCGTGAGAGCGGCTCGCAGATTTTGTTTTGTGCTGACAAAACAAAATCTTGCGATTTTTAGGGGAAACCCGAGCGGTTTTCCCCTCTGTCCACGTCGCAACAAGGCGACGGAGGGCAGGCGGCGCGTTTTGTTTGCCGCCACGCCCTCGTACGCTTGTTGCTCCTTATCCCCAAAAATCTCACACCGCTGCGCGCGTTGCGATTTTCGGGGGCCCCGTTTATTTAATGGCACGCTTATTATACAATCGCGGGCATTCACCCCTTCCGTAAGCCGAGGTATCGGCAACTTGGGTGCGCTTTCCGAAAAACGTCGTTTTCGGACGCGCATTGAATTACTTTAATTATTACTCGCGCAAGGAAACCCGAACTTTTGGTTTTCCTAAAATGAGGTTTACGTATGTTTTATTTCGACCATGCGGCGACGACGCCCGTCGATTCCCGCGTTTTACAAAAAATGCTGCCGTATTTTACGGAAAATTTCGGAAACCCCAATTCCCAGCACGCCTACGGCCGCCGCACCGCCGCCGCCGTGGACGAGGCGCGCGATACCGTTGCTTCCCTCATCGGCGCAAAACCGAACGAAATCTATTTCACCTCGGGCGGCACCGAGTCGGACAACTGGGCGCTTCGCGGCGCGGCACACGCGAATGCCGAAAGGGGCAAGCACCTCATCGTCAGCGCCGTCGAGCACCCCGCCATGATTTCCACCGCCAAGGAACTGCAGAAGGAGGGCTTTGAGGTCACCTTCGCCGCGGTGGACGAGTTCGGCAGGGTGGATTTGCAAAAGCTCAAGGATTCCATCCGCCCCGATACGACGTTTATCGGCGTGATGACGGCGAATAACGAAATCGGCACCCTGCAGCCGATAGCGGAAATTTCCGCCCTCGCCCGCGAGCGCGGCATACTGTTCTTTACCGACGCGGTGCAGGCGGCGGGCGCGCTGAAGCTGAACGTAAAGGAGCCCGCCGTGGATATGCTCTCCTTTTCGGGGCACAAGTTTTACGGCCCGAAAGGGGTGGGCGTGCTGTACGTCCGTTCGGGCGTGCGCCTGGGCAAAATCATCACGGGCGGGCACCAGGAGCGCTCCATGCGCGGCGGCACGACCAACGTGCCCGGCATCGTGGGGCTGGCGGAGGCATTCCGCATCGCAAACGAAGAAATGGCGCAAAATAACGCGCACGTATCCGCGATTCGAGACCGCTTCATCGCGCGCGTCTTGCACGAAATACCCTATGTAAAGCTCAACGGCCACCCGAAAGACCGCCTGCCGAACAACGCGAATTTCTCTTTCCGCTACATCGAGGGGGAATCGCTGCTGTTCAGTTTGGATTTGGCGGGCATCGCCGTTTCCAGCGGCTCGGCTTGCTCCTCGGGTTCGCTTGAACCCTCGCACGTTCTGCTCGCCACGGGCCTGCCCGAGGGGCTGGCGCACGGCTCCATCCGCTTTTCGTTCGGAAAGGAGAACACCGCCGGGCAGATCGATATCGCGGTGGAAAAACTCAAGGAAATCGTCGTGCGGCTGCGCAATCTGTCGCCGCTGTTCCCCAAGGAGCTGAAAAACGAAGTTTACGACAAGGAGATAAAATAAATGCAATACACCGAAAAGGTCATGGAGGCATTCCAAAACCCCAAAAACGTGGGCGAAATCGAAAATTACGACGGCATGGGCATGATTGGCAGCGAAGCCTGCGGCGACATCATGCAGGTATTCATCAAGGTGGAAAACGGCGTCATAACCGACGCGAAGTTCAAAACGTTCGGCTGTGCGGCGGCGATTGCCACCTCCTCGACCGCCACGGAGATGATTAAGGGCATGACGGTCGACGAGGCGCTGGAGGTCACCAACAAAAAGGTTATCGAGGTGTTGGGCGGGCTTCCTCCGCAGAAAATTCACTGTTCGGTGCTCGCCGAGCAGGCAATTAAGGCGGCGATTGAGGATTATAAAAAAAGGAGTTCACACAAATAATTTTGAGCTGACAAAATTATTTGTCGTGAGATTGAGAACAACCCCACGGCATGCGGCATTTGCCGCTGACCGTCGGAGTTTTCCTCTGCGGCGCGCTTTTTGAGGGCACACCACACTACGCGCGCCGCATTCACCTTTCCTGCACAAGTCGCAGGTATGCGACAATTTGGGTGCGCTTTTTGAGAAGCGCGGTTCTCAAACGCGCAGTAGATTATTATAAATAATAAACCAAATTCTCACGGAAAAATCGCAGGGAGCAAAGCGAGCGAGATTTTCGTGAACAAATACACAAAGAGGCCTTTATGCGAAAATCTGAACGCGAAATTGCAGACGTACAGGAAAAATTTGCGGCATTGCTGCGCTGCGGGTACATGACGCTCGCCGTCGAAGGGGAGGGCGCGCCCTACTGCGTGCCCCTCAATTTCGGCGCGGAGCTTATGGGGGATACCGTCGTTTTGTATTTCCACTGCGCCAAGGAGGGCAAAAAGCTCGATTTGCTGCGCAAAAATCCGCGCGTCGGGTTTTCGGCGGCGAATATGCTGCGCGTGTTCAACAAGGGCATCGCGCCCTGCGGCTACACGACCGACTACGAAAGCGTCTGCGGCACGGGCAGGGCGGAAATTCTCGAGGACGAGCGCGCCCGCCTGCACGGTTTGCAAGTACTCATGAAGCACTATTCTGCGGAGGATTTTCCCGCCGAATCCTTTTCGCCCAAGGCGCTTTCGCTCACCTGCGTCGTCAGAATTTCCGTCGATTCCTGGTCGGGCAAAAGGCTCGTGCGGCCGTAAAGCTGTTTGTCGTTTTCGAGGATATCGGCGATGTGCCGCATCTCCTTCGCCGCCTCGAGCAGAACGCTCTGTATGCGCCGCAGCGTTCTTTCCCGTTTGGTGCTCAACTCCCACCGCTTGCACGCGGTGGGATAATTTTTTTGAAAGGTCGTATTCCGCACATAGCTGTTGCCGCAGAATCCGCTTTCGGTGGGGCGGTAGCGGGTGATTACCAAGGTGTAATATCGGCGGAAATACGCGCAATTTTTACAGGATTTTTCTGTTTCCATAGGTTCTCCTTTGAATCGCATAGAAGTATATAATTATTTTAACCGTAATTTTTACGGTATAATATCGGCATGGATATATTTGCGATTCGTTTGAAGGAACTGAGAACGGAAAAAGGATATACGCAAAAGCAGTTGGCGGAATTGCTTGGAACGACCGACGATAGTATTTTTTCATGGGAAAAGGGGAGAAGCCAGCCGCCGATTGAGTTTATACGGCTTTTATGCAAAGCGTTAAGTGTAAGTGCCGACTACCTTTTGGGGTTGGAGGACGATACGGGAGCAAAACAACAATAGAAAAGTGACGGCTTTTTGTATTCCCTTTTTAAAAAATTTGAACAAAGACTTCTGGAGATTTTTGGCGTTTTAATGATATGTTCATTCAAATAATCGGCGGAAAGATGAAGAGGCCCGGCAATTTTTGCCGGGCCTTTTTTGTTTGGTGTTATGGGAACAGGTAAAAGCATACTTCGCAGAACGGCAAGGAATGTGCTTAATTATGTGATACGTTTGTTGTTTTTAAGGCTTTTCCGCCGCGGATTATTTTGTTTGCGTGGTAGTAAAACAGCGATTTTTTCATATTTGCGGCGTCGAGCGCGGCGCGCAGGGGCATCTTTTTTTGAAAATACAGCGCGACAATATCGATGAATTGCTGCGAATATACCGAGTCCGGCCGCCCGAAGCGAACGCCCCGCGCCTTGGCGAGGGCGATGCCCTCGGCCTGGCGTGCGCGGATATTTTCGCGTTCGTTTTCCGCCACAAAGGAGAGTACCTGCAAAACGATGTCGGAAATAAATTTCCCGATGAGGGAATCGCTCTTTGCGCGGGTATCCAGGAGCGGCATGTCTAAAACGAGGATATCCGCCTCGATTTCGTTCGTGATGCGCCGCCATTCCTCGGTTATCATCTTGTAGTTTCTGCCTAAACGGTCGATGGATTTAATTACCAGCAAATCGCCCTTTTTGAGCTTGCGGAGCAGGCGAAGATAATTTTTCCGCTCAAAATCTTTGCCACTCTTTTTGTCGCTGTAGATGTTTTTCTTGTCCACGCCGAAGGTTTGGAAGGCTTCGATTTGCCGCACGAGGTTTTGGTCGCGCGCGGAGACGCGCGCATAGGCATACGTTTTCATTGGTAATGTAGGTATCTCCTTTTCGTTTTATTTAAGGATACCAAAAAAGTCGGCAAAAAAGAAGGACGGGGGCTTTTGTTGCCCTTCTTTTTTTATTGACGGGGCGATTTTTTAAAAAATAGCGAGCGATGCCGAAAAAATGCCCGAAAATCGTGCCTCTTCCCGCTTTTAAAAAATTTTTTCGGCAAAGCTGAAAGGTTTTGCCCCGCTGCGTTGTATTGTATATAAAAGAAAACATTTGGGGGAATTTGCCATGAAAAAAATTGCAGCCTTATCCGTTGCCGCGCTTTTGGCGCTCGCCGCCTTCGCTTCCTGCGACAGCGGCACGAAGTATGTTACAGCGCATTCCGTTTTCGACAGTACTTCACTCACCCTCCCCATCGAATTCGACTCGGCGCACAGCGGCGGCTCCTTTACCTATTTTACCTCCCGAAAGTCGCTGCCCGAATTGAAAGAGGAACTCGAAGGGGCGGAGGACTTTTCCGTTGTATCGATACAGCTCTACGAGCACTGTATCCTAATCGAAAAGGAGGGGCTGCGCGGCATTCTGAACTCCTATTACCTTGCAGAGGCGGGCGAGGCCGGGGAGGATGGGGCGAGGAACTATCAGTTCGGTGTTTCGTGTTTGGAAACATCGGTGGATTGTTGTATTCCCGTTCCCCTCCATTTGATGGAACTCGACCCCGCGGATTTGGAGACGGGGGATTTCTACTACTTTTTTCCGGATACCGCGTACCCCGCGGCCGCGGATGCGGAGGCCTTTGCGGCGTATTACGCGAAGAGCGGTGTTTTCGGCGTCGAGCAGAGCGGAGATAAAATTTCCGTTTCGCTGAAGGAGGGCGTCCGTCTCTCCACCGGCGTAGCAAAGTATGGCGGCACGCCCTTTGCGCTCACGTTTTCCGAGGACGGGGAGCAGAATTTTGTAACATATTCGGTGGAGGCGGAACAATGAGCAGCCTTTCCGTCCGCGGCCTGTCGAAGACGATTCGCGGCAGGCAGGTTTTGAGCGGCGTCGATTTCGCTCTGGAGAGGGGCGAAGCGGCGGGGCTTGTCGGCATCAACGGCGCGGGGAAATCGTCCGTGCTCAAATGCGTCGCGGGGCTGTGGCGCGCCCGGGGCGAAATTCTGTTTGAGGGGAAGCCCGTGCGCGAGGACTATGTAGCTTTCGCCCGCAATACGGGCGCGCTCATCGAATATCCCGCCCTGTTCCCGCAGATGACGCTGTGGGAGAATGTGCTGTATTTCGCCGATTTTTACGGGGATGGCGCCGTCGAAGAGGCAGCGCGGCTGGCGGATTTGCTGGGGCTTGCCCAAGCGAAAGAGAAAAAGCTCAGGGCGTTTTCCTCGGGCATGAAGCAGAAGGCATGCCTTTTAATCGTGTTGATGAAGCGGCCGTCGCTGCTTTTGCTGGACGAGCCGACTTCCATGCTCGACCCGAAGAGCGCGGCGGAAATCCGCAGCTTTATCGGGCATATCCGCCGGGAGCGGGGGATTTCTCTGCTGATTGCGAGCCACAACCTCGCGGAAATCGAGGATATCTGCGATTGCGCCCTTTTAATCGACGGCGGCAGGCTGACGGGGAAAATCCGGCTGCACGCGCGGGGCACGGTCAAAGCGTTCCGCTTCACCTTCCAAACGGCGGCGAAGGCGGAAGAGGCGTACCGTGCGGCGGAAGGGCGGTATGCCGTGCAAACGGAGGGGCGTTGCCTCGTCTTATACGCGGACGCGCAGCAGATGCAGGATTTTTTGCAGAAGTGCAAGCCCGATTTTCTCGATTTGTCGGCGGGCAGCGGTTTGGAAATGCAATTTACCGAGCAAAGGGGGAAAGGAATATGATACGTTGGCTGGGTTATCCGTGCAGGCGCGCCCTGCGCAGCAAATTTTTATGGTCGGCGGCAATTTTGCTCCTTCTCCTCGCGGCAGCCGCCTGCGCCTGGTGCCGGTTCGCGCCGGCGGAGGAGCCGTCGGGGGAATATAAGTCCGTCTACGGTATTCTCGAATACGAATCGCCGGAGGAGCTGGCCGCGCAGATTGCCTCTGCGGAGGAGGCGCTGCGGCTGGAGCAGCAGGATTTGGAGGAGGCAATTGCCAAAAATTTATACAGCGACGCGCAAATTGCATCTACCGAACAAAATATCCGGCAGATGCAGACGATGCTGCGCGCGATGCGCGTTTTGTACGAGGAAAAAATCTCCTATGCGAGCGCCGTCCAGTACGGTGATTTCGACAGGGAAAACGGCGCGAGCGTCGCCGTGTTGCTCTTTCTGCCCGTTTCCGCCGTCCTCGGCGGCATATGTGCGGCGAGGATAGCCCTTAAAATTCCTTCGGAGCGAAAGGACGGGCAGGCGAAGCTGACCTTTCTGCTGCCCGTCGGTAAGGTGCGCTATGCGGCGGGGCTGGCTTTCGCGGAATTTGCCGGGTTTGCTTTGCTGACCGTGGCGTTCGCGCTCTTTCTTCTTCCATCGCTGTATCTGTTTCTCGGCACGGGCAGCGCGTATGTGCTCGTCGCCACGAGCCGGACAGCATTTCTTTTGACGGTGCCTGCGGCGGTGTTCCTCTCGCTGGGGTTTGCGCTGTTCTACCTGTTTTGCTGTGCGGCGATCGGCTTTATCGCGTCCCTGCTGCTCAAAAGCCCCGTCGCCTCCCTTTTGATAACGCTCGCCGTGTGGCTGAGCGGGTATTTGGTGTTCCTTGGCGGCACCATGGTCGGCAGCCGCCCGATATTTCTGCAATGGCTGCTGTCGTGCGCCGTGCGGCCGGAGTTCGCCTTTTTCTCCCAAAGCGGCGCGGTTTGGATTTCCGTCCTCGTCGCCCTTGCCTATCTTATCCCGCTCGGGATATTGGCGCTCGTTCGGTTTCACGCCGAGGATATACGGTAGCGGCGGTTGACGCGGGCAGAATTCCGCGGTATAATGAATTGCAGAAGGACGGAACAGATGAAGGACGCTGAGATGGACAACCAAACTATTCGGGCAATCGTCGAGCGGTATTCGGATATGATAATGCGAATCGCCTATCAGAACACGCGCGACTATGCCGAAGCGGAGGACATCCTGCAGGATGTCTATTTTGCGATGCTCAAAAGGACGTTCGAGAGCGAGGAACACCGAAAGGCATGGCTCATCCGCGCAACTGTCAACAAGTGCAAAAATTATCGGAAGTCCGCGCGGCGGAAAAATCTGCCGCTCGAGGAAAACCGCGCCGCGTCCGCGCCGGAGCGGGGCGTCATGGAGGAGCTGTTTTCCCTGTCCGCGCCCGAGCGCACCGTGCTGTATCTGCATTACTATGAAAAATACACGGCGAAGGAAATCGGCAAAATGCTGCGGAAATCGGAGAACGCCGTGTTTATTTTGCTCTCGAGGGCGAGGAAACATTTGAAATTGGTTATCGAAGGTGAGCGTGATGAGGATTGAAGAGTATACGCAGGCAATCGAAAAAATCGGGGTGCGCGCGGAGAAAAAGGAGGCGCTCATCGCCGGGCTGACCGCCGCGGCAGAGGTGCGGAATGCGCCGAAAAAGCGGAAGTGGATGTATACACTCGCGGCGGCCGCAATGTTCTTGATAGTGGCGGTTCCGGTGGGTATTCTGCTGTCTTTCGCGTTCATGCCCGCCAATGCCCCCGCGCCCGCCGGGCCGTCGGTGTACGGGCTGCAGGAGGTGTACGAGCGGGCGGACGGGGCGATTGCCGTGTTTACCGAGGCGGAAATTTCCGACGGGCTGACGGCGGACGGCGCCGCATACGAGGGGTATTATCTCACCCTGGCGGGCGATTTCGACTTCGAGGCGTTTTCCTATAACGAAGGGACGGACGGCGCGTCGCTCTGCAGGGAGGAGGGCGCCGAGGAGCCGTTGGCGTTCGACGCCGCGCTCAGCGCGGCCCTGAGCGGCGGTGCGCTTCCCGTCGGGGAGGAGAAGGCCGCCGTGCACGGGGAGCTGTGCTTTGTGTTTTCGCTCACGGAGGAGCAGTACGGTTGTTTGGCGGGGGCGGAAAGCGGGGCGTATATCCGGCTCTTGCTGGGCGATTGCCGGGAGGAGGCGGACGGCGAAACGGTGCCCGTGCAATTCCGCTTTGCCGCAGACCGGATCGCCGTGCAGGGGAAATAGCCGCGCCCTTCGCGCCCTCCGCGGCACTTGAAAGTATATAGTAACAAAGAAAGCGCCGCCCGGAATCGGGCGGCGCTTTGACGCATTTTTAAGGGTATTTCCGCCGAACTCAGCCCCTGTTTTCCATGGCGAGTTTGGCATATTTTTTTAACAGACGTACATACGTTTTGTAGTTCTCGAGGGAAACGTCGGGCGGGGTCTGGTGGTCGCAGGAGAAGATGAATTTGCCTTTCCTTGCCGAGGGCAAAAGCCGCTCGAATTCCTTTTCCATCGCCTCTTCGCCGAACTTCATGCACATCTTGTCGAAGTGCCCCAGATAGGTGAGCTGCGGCTGCTTCTGGATATACAGCGAAACGTCTACGCCCGCCTGCCGCTCGAGGGGGAACATGCCGTCGATGCCCGAACGCGCATACCAGTCTACCGCCATCGTAATGTCGCCGTCGCTGTCCACGAACATCGGAACGTGTCCTTTCAGCAGGGGGGTGACATCCTTATAGTAGGGCAGGATAAATTCGTCGAACGTATCTTCCGAAAGCATGGGGCCGTTGTTGTAGCTCATGTCTTCGGCGAAGCTCATAAAGTCGAAGGGGAAAATGTTGAGCGCGTATTCGAACACCCGCTTCATCCACCGCGCGTTGTCCTCGCAGATGCGCTTGTAAAGGTCGGGTTCGTCGTAAAAGCTGTACAGGTGCGGCTCGATGCCGAAGAGGGCGCGCGGCTGCCAGAAGAAGCCTTCCACCGTAAAGAAGAACAGCGTGTCGCCGCGTTCGCGCGTCTTTTTCATCCAATCGAGGTAATCGGCGGGGATAACGGGATCGTGGTAGAGATCGGGGAGCAGCTTTTCGTAGTCCTCTTCCGTGCGCATGATTCCCGCGCCGTGCGACTTTTCGACGGGCGTCGTGGGGCCGCGCCAGCCGAACCCGAGCTGAATACATTTATCCAGGCCGAAATAGTCCTGGATATCGAACACGCTCTGTGCGGAAGCGGGCAGCCCTTCCGTTCTCCAGCGATCGGTCGTCAGATACCACCAGGGAGCCCATTCGATTGCGGGCAGCCTGTCCGCCTGTTTCCCTTCGATAACGCATTTAAAACGTTCATTGACAGTCATTGTTTAAAACCTTCTGTTATAAAATTTGTACCTTTCAGACAAAATTTTTCCAAGGTACCGGAGCGGAAAACATTATAACACGGATTCATATCGGTTGTAAACTACCGGGGACCATGTTCGCAAAATAGTGCAGAAAAAAAGCAAAAAAACTCCGCTACCGGTACTCTGCTTTTGCGGCGCGCGGCAGGCAGCGGGCGGGCGTTTTTTTGCCGCTTGCGGCGGGGCGGCGGCAAGCCGGGCGGCGCTATCTGCGCCGCCGCGCTGCGTTATCGATAAAAGCTGCCGGGCGGGGTACGAATTTTTGGCGGATGAAGCGGAATGCGAATATTTTTGTTTGCTTTTTTGCGCGGGATAATCTATAATAGAATGGATTATATTCTTTCATAGATTATATTCTAATCGGTACGGGCGATACATCGGAACAATGCGCCCATTCACCTCAAATAATTGTTATGCTGGAGGATTTGTACAATGAATGAAATCGGGCAAGATAGACGTATTCGGGAATTTCTTGTGCCCGAGCGGATTGTTCTCGCCAAGGGAAACGTTGAGAGGCCGGAGCTGCTTGTGGGCAGGCAGGCCGACCAAATCGGCTTGAACGAGCGGGAATTGACTTCCATGCGCGGCCGCAGCCTGCTGTTGGTGGACTTCGGAAGGGAACTGCACGGCGGCATCCGCTTGGTCGTCGCCCATTACAAGAGCGGGGCTCGCGTCCGCCTGCGTGTCGGCGAATCGGCGAACGAGGCGCTGGCGGAGCTGGGATACAAGGGCTGTTCGAACGACCACAGCCTGCGGGATATCACGCTGACGCTGCCTTTTTTATCGGATATGGAATTTTTCAGTTCCGGTTTCCGCTTTGCGTCCATCGAATTTTTGGACGAGGACGCGGAGTGCACCGTCAAGGCAATCAATGCGGTGTATGTGCATCACCCGCGCCCGAAGCTGGGCAGCTTCCGCTGCTCCGATTCTTTGATTGAGCGCATTTACGATACCGCCGCGGCGACGGTGATGCTGTGCGCACAGAATTATATCTGGGACGGAATTAAACGCGACCGTCTCGTTTGGATGGGCGATTTGTACCCCGAAATCACCTCCCTCCTTTCCGTCTGCGCCGACGACGGGTGCGTGCCTTCGTCGCTCGATTTCGTAGTGAACGAGACGCCGCTGCCCGGCTGGATGAACGGGTATCCCATGTACAGCATGTGGTGGGTGATGAACCTCGCGGAGTATTACCGCATGACGGGCAACCGCGAGTATGTCATGAAGCAGAGGGAGTATTTCCGCGGCGTGCTCGAGCAGATTGACAACTGTATCTCGGAGAACGGCGATTTCGATTTCGGGATGAACTTTATCGACTGGCCGTCGCACGGGCATGCCGACGAGCCGGAAGGGGTGCGCTGCCTGTGCAGGCTGTGCGCGCGCAGCGCGGCGGAATTGGAAGCGCTGTACGGCATGGAGCATACCCTCTCTTCGCGCATCGCGGAAAAGATATCCCGCAAATCGGCGGAAGTTACCGAAAAGCGCCAGATTGCGGCGCTGAAACTTCTCTCGGGCGCGGCGCTTTCCGCAAAGGAACGGGCGCTGCTCACGGAGAACGGCGCGGCGGGGTATTCCACGTTCATGAGTTACTTCCTCCTCTCCGCGCAGAGCGAGGCGGCGGATATGCCTTCCGCGCTCGCCGCGCTCAAGGAGTATTACGGCGGAATGCTGAAGATGGGCGCCACGTCCTTCTGGGAAGATTTCGATTTGGATTGGATGCGCGGGAACGTGTGCCCCATTGACAGAGTCTGCCGGGAAGGGGAAATCGATATCCACGGCGACTACGGCAAATTCTGCTATATCGGTTACCGCCACAGCCTGTGCCACGGCTGGTCGGCGGGGGTGATTCCCTTCCTCGTGCGCCGCGTGCTCGGCGTCAAGGTGGAAGAGCCCGGATATACCCGTGTAACCGTCTCACCCGATTTGGGCGATTTGGAGTTCGCGGAGGGGGAAATCCCCACACCGCACGGTATTTTGCGCATATCCTGCCGCCGCGAAAAGGGCAAAACGGTTACCGAAGTTTCCGCACCCGAAGGCGTGCGCGTCGAAGTGCGCTGAATATAAAAAACTATAATAACAATAGGGTGGATTATGGACAAGAAGACGGAAAATAGGCTGCGCTCCCCGGAGGCGGCCTATCGCGCAAAACCGTTCTGGTCATGGAACGGCGAATTGGAGGAGGATGAACTCTTCCGCCAGATGGACGCAATCAAGGAGATGGGGTTCGGCGGATTTTTCATGCATTCGCGCACGGGGCTCATCACCGAATACCTCGGCGAAAAATGGATGCAGCTCATCCGCGACTGCGCCGACCGCGGCGCAAAGATGGGGCTGGAAGCGTGGCTCTACGACGAGGACAGGTGGCCGAGCGGCACCTGCGGCGGATTGGTGACGCGCAACCGCGATTACCGCATGCGCTTTATCTCCGAATACGACAGCGACGAAGCTGCGCTCGCCTGCCCCGAGGTGGTGGGTATCCTCGGCCGCTTTGCCCTCCGCCTGGAGGACGGGGTGCTGTGCGACGCGAAACCCGTCGCGGGCGCAAAAGAGGTGCCCGCAGGCTATGTTTACGCCGTGTATGCGGAAGAATTGTTCCGCCCGAGCGACTTCTATAACGGCACAACATATGTCGACACGATGAACCCGGAGGCGGTCAAAGTATTTTTGCATTCTACGCTCGATCGGTATGCCGAGGAGTGCAAAAAGCAGCTCGGCGGCAAAATTTACGGCGTTTTCACCGACGAACCGCACCGCGGGGCGCTGTTCAACGGCTTTGCCCTTACGAACGCAAACCGTGCGCGCATGGTTCCGTATACGGGCAGACTGCGTGCGGCCTATGCGGAAAAATACGGCGAAGAGCTGTCCTTCCCCGAAATTTATTACCGTAAACGCGGGCATGCGGACAACGAAACGGCCGCAAAATACATCGACGTTCTCGACGATTTGTTCCTCGATGGTTATGCCAGGCAGTACGGCGAATGGTGCCGCGAACACGGAATCATCTTCACGGGGCATATTCTGCACGAGGATAATTTGAGCATTCAAACGAGCGTTTCCGGCTCGATGATGCGCTTCTACGAATACATGGATTACCCCGGCATCGACAACCTCTCCGCGCATAACGGCTGTTTCTGGGCTGCGATTCAGTGCGCGTCGGTCGCGCGGCAGACGGGCAAAAAGTTCGTTTTGAGCGAGCTGTACGGCTGTTCTGGCTGGGATATGCCCCTCAACGAATACAAGCGCATCGGCGACTGGCACGCGCTGTTCGGCGTCAATCTGCGCTGCCCGCACCTTTCCTGGTACACGATGAAAGGGGAGGCGAAGCGCGACTATCCCGCGAGCATCCTGCACCAGCTCGCCTGGTACAAGGATTGGAAGCCGCTGGAGGACTATTACGCCCGCATCGGCATCATCCTCACCGAAGGGGAGCGCCGCGCCGACCTCTTGGTCATTCACCCCGTCGAAAATATGTGGAAGCACGTGCGCCGCGGCTGGATGCGTGTGGACAGCTTTGATCCCGGCGACGAGGCAATTGCCAAGCTCGACGCGGATTTTATCGGACAGTGCATGCGGCTGATTGCTTCGCAGCATGAATTCGACTACGGCGACGAGGAGCTGCTCGCCAAGTACGGCAGCGCCGGAAAGGACGGGCAGGGCGCCTATCTTACGGTGGGGCAGATTACCTATCGCCGCGTCCTGCTCGCACCCGGGCAGGCGGTGCGCCCGGGCACGCAGAAGCTTTTGGACGAATTTATTGCCTGCGGCGGGCAGGTTCTGCGCGAACCGGAGGAGCTTTCCGCGGGCGAAGTTGCGCGTGCGCCGAAAAACATCGCCTCTGCCGTGCGCCGGTTCGGCGGCGATGTATGGCTGTTTTTATACAACGTGAGCGAAACGGAGCCCACCCGCGGCTGCGTGGAACTCGCCCCCGAATTGGCGGGTATGAGCGCGGAGGAGTGGGATATGGTCTCCTTCGAAAGCCGCGGCGCCTGCGCGCTGGACGATGTATCTTTCGCCGCGGGCGAGATGCGCATTTTCCGCCTTTCGCAGAAAAAGCTGCCTGCCCCCGCCGCGCGGGTTTGGGAAAAGGTTTCCCTGCCCGAAAAGATGCCGTATACGCTCAGCGAGCCGAACGTTTTGGTTCTCGATTACGCAAAGCTTTACTATAACGGCGAATTGCAGACGGAAAAACCCGCCGACGTGCTCCTTGCCGACCGCAATTTGCGCATCAAGCTGGGGCTCACGCCGCGCGGCGGCGAAATGGTGCAGCCCTGGTATGCCGCCAAGTACGGAAAATCGGACGACGTATTGGGAAAAGTGCGCCTCGAATATCGGTTTGATTCGGAAATCGAGTGCAGCGCCCTCGTCGCCGCCGAGTACGACGGCGTCGCCTGCAACGGCGTACCTGCGGCGCGCGAGGAGGGACATTGGGTGGATTCCTGCTTCCGCCTCTTCCGCGTGCAGGTCAAAAAGGGCGAAAACGTGATCACGGCGGAATTTGACTTTAAACAGAGCGACAACATCGAATCGATGTATCTGCTCGGCGAGTTCGGCGTGCGCCTGCCGCATACGCTCGTGCCCCTCCCCGAAACCCTTTCCCCCGTCGATTTGAACGCGCAGGGGCTGCCGTATTACGGCGCCTGCGTCACTTTCCGCACGGGCATCGAGGGCGGCAGGGTGCGCGTGGCGCTGAAAGAACTGCACGGCGCCACCTTCCACGTGTCGGACGGCAAGGCGGATAAGATGATTGCCTTCCCGCCGTACGAAGCGGAGGCGGAGTTGGACGGCGAACTGCAGCTTACGGTCTGCTTTACGCGGCGCAACACCTTCGGGCCGCACCACCTCATCCCGCAGCCGCAGGATTCTTACGGCCCCGGCTCCTGGCTGAGCGAAGGGGTAAACCGCACCGACGATTATGTCATAATACCGCAAGGCTTCATAGCGGAAGTGTGTTGCGCGAAGAAGTGAAACGCATCGCGCGGGACAAAATTATTGTTACGTTATCAAAAAATGTGACAACGGTGTATTTTGAGACAAAAAAATAAGGATAATTTGCAATAAAATGGGCGGTAAACGATTCGTTTACCGCCCATTTTTGTATGTTTTTATGAGGTTTTAGCGCAACGGGGCGTTGCTGGTTCAGTAACATAAAACGCGGCCACGTACAAAAAAATTTATGAAAAATCATGTACTTTTTATCGGAAAGTACTTGCTGTTTATATTTAAGGGTGTTATAATTAGGCTGTATTAAAATCTTAAGACCGTTAGCGACGTTTGTAGTGGAATAAAAAACATATGCTGTTGGAGCGGAAATCTGCATGAGTTCTGCGTATGGCGGTATATTTTTACGAAAATCAGAGATGTTTCTTTGGCGCACAAAATATAATACGGAAAGGAGCGGCGAAATAACATGAAGAAATTGGCTTACATATTGATTATATCCCTTGCGGCGCTTACGGTTGCCGGCATCGTAATCGGCAGCGTCGTCTTGAACAAACAGGACGGCTTCGAAAAGGATATAACGTTGTCGGAGGATGGCGTCACGCAGGAGGAGATGAGCATCAATTTGGAGGGTATCTATCCGGGTAAGTCGGTGGAGTATACCATTCATTTCGGCGGCAATGCGGCGAGCATTTACGACCTCGAGCTTACCTTTACCCCGAGCGAGAACGTTGCGCTGGCGCAGTATATGGACGTAGAGCTGGACGTCGACGGCGAAACGGTGTCCTCCGGCCTGTTGAGCGAATATCTGGGGGGCGAAGCGGTCGCGTTGGATCTGGAAATCGGCGAAGGCGGCGAATCGACGTTCGTTTTGCGCTACACGATGCCCGAAACGGTGGGGAACGAGGCGATGAACCTGACGGCGGATTTTACAATCAATATCACGGCGACTTCCAAGGAATAAGGTATGGAAACAAAGGAAAAGGATGTGGAGCAAAAAAAGCCGTTGGCGCTGCGGATTGTGAACATCGCGCTGAATGTGCTGTTCGTGTGTTTTTTCATTCTCTGCATGGTCGCGCTGTTCGTATCCCTCACCACCAAGACGAGTCCGGACGGTGCGGCGCGGATGTTCGGCCATGAGCTGCGGCTCGTCGTTTCCGAATCGATGGAAAAATCGGAGGAGACGGACGTGAGCGGATATAAGATCAAGGATATCCCTCTCCATTCGCTCATCTTTATCGAAACCGTTCCCGAAGACGAGGCGGAGGCGCAGGAGTGGTACGGGAACCTGAAGGTCGGAGACGTGCTCACTTTCCGCTACGTTTACACCACGCAGGAAACGATTACCCACCGCATCGTATCCATTGAGCCGAACGACGGCGGCGGGTACACGATTTCGCTGCAGGGCGACAACAAGGGCACGGCGGACGGCGTGCTGACGCAGGTAATCGACACGTCGGCGACGGACAGTTTAAATTATGTAATCGGCAAAGTGACGGGCAAGAGCGTGGCGCTGGGGTACGTCATCACGGCGGTGCAGAGCCCGTGGGGTATTATATTTATAGTGATTGTGCCGTGTCTGATTATCATCGTATTCGAGATAATCCGCATCGTGGGCATCTTTTCGCAGAAAAAGAAGGACGCCCAGCGCGAAGAACAGCAGCGCAAGGACGACGAGATTGCCGAGTTGAAGCGGCAGCTTGCCGCGGCGAACGCGGGCGCCGCAGCACAAGAGGATGAGAATCTGAGTTCGGATGAAAAAACCGATGAAGATAATAAAAGATAAGGAGTAGCCGAAGTATGAGAATTGCATTGATTGTATTTATGGTGTTGTCGGGTTTGGTGTGTATTTTTTCAATCGTGGTTATGGTGCGAGACATTATAATCGAGCGAAAAAGTAAACAGGAACAGGAAGAGGCTCCCGCGCCCGCACCGGTGCCGGCTATTGCCGCGCCGACGGTCGTCGCCGCTCCCGTGCTTTTGAACGCGTATCCCGCGCCGGAAGTACAGGACGAGGTTGAGGCGGAGGAGTCGGACTTGGAAAACGAAATCGTGTTTTCCGCGAGCGAGCAGAAAACGCTCGACGAAAAGTTCCAGGAATTGGACGAACAGCAGCAGCGCTACTACGTCGAAATCGTGCAGTACGCGATGGGGCAGGAAGGCGCAAAGCAGTTCAAAAATTCGAGGTACGAGGAGTATAAAATCGGAAAAACCCGCCTGGTGCGCCTGCAAATCAAGCGCGGCATCGTGGTTTGCGAATTTATCCTGTTTAATACGGACTTCAACAATTACATACGCAGCAACAAGGTGCGCGTAAAGCAGGCGCCTACCGTACTGCGCATCGAAGACGAAGCGGCCGTAGCGATTGCGAAGAACAGTATCGACATCGCCGTGCGCGCCGCCGCCGAAGACATGGAATACAAAAAGCAGCTCCGCCGCGAAAAGCGGAAACTTGCCCGCCAGCAGAGCCGCGCGCAGGCAGAAGCGCAGGCGGACGAACAGCAACAGGGTTAATCCACCGCCGCCGGCGGTTGATTATACAAAGGTTGATACGTTGTCATTAACAATGTAAATATAACAAGGAGGAGGATATGGCAACATGGGCAAAAAAGCGAGGGTACTTTTGATTTCGATGGTTACGATGTGCATGTCGTTGGCGCTGATTGTCTGCGCTACATATGCGCTGTTTACCGGCCAGGTCGACGTCAACAACCACTTGGCCGCGGGCTCTTTGGAGGTCGGCTTTCTGTGGACGGGCACCGATTCGTACGCTTTGAACGACAAAGGTGTTTTGGAAGAGCAAAACGATACTTTCGAAACTCCTGTCGACCTGACGCTGGACAATTCTGAATTGTTCAACATCAGCGGTGCGGTTCCGGGCAGCTCGTACACGGTAAACCTGCAGGTTTCCAACCAGGGCAGCGTGGCGTTCGAGTACGGCGTTCGTATTCTTTGGGAAGTCAATACCGAAGACGAAGTTGACGACGAGTTGGAAACGTTGCTTGCGGGACAGATTGAAATTACCGTTACATGCGGCAGCGAAACGAGAACGTTCCTGCTCAGCGCCAGTGCGCAGAACGATGTTGACCTCGGCGTTCTTTATGCCGGTGCCGACGCAAACACCGTTCCGTCGCAGGATTTCAGCGTGACGGCGACGTTTGTGGACAATGCGGACAACAACAAGGTGCAGAACATCAGTTTGAACTTCGATTTGCAGGTCTACGCTACGCAGGCGACGGATGCAACGACGACGGATTAAGGCAGATAAGGAGTAAAAGATGAAAAAGAGAATTATATTGACTTCTGTTTTTTCGATTGCCATGTGCCTGAGCCTAATCGTCGGCGCGACGATGGCGTTCTTCGGCAGCGAGTCGAAGGCGAATATCTCCGTGACGGGCGCCAATGTCAACGTCGTTGCGAGTATAGACCCCGAAACCGGCTTTACCACCTATTCGAAGGGGATTCCGACGTCTGAGATAGAGGGCAAGCAGAACGGCGAGTTCGAAAACGGCGGCACGGCGAGTATCGACGCGGAAGGAACGCTTGTTCTGAATGCGATTTCCGCCGGCGACAGCGTAAAAGTACGCGTCGATATTGAAAATAGGAGCAATATCCGTATTCAATATCGTGCGCGCGTCGTGTGCGAAGAGGGAGAAGAATTCCTCGATCTGTTCGAAATTGAGAACGATATTCGGCATATGGCTTGGCAGATTGCGGAAATCGGCAACGACCTGAAGGATGAAATCGTGGAAGTCACGATCGGTTTGCCGGAAGACGTCAACCTCGAAGATTTCGAAGGGCAGACAATCAAGTTTGCGATTGTCGTTGAAGCGGTGCAGGCGAACGCCGAAACCACCGACGACGTTATCGTATACGAGCCGGAAGAGGGCAACACCGCTGCTGATAACGGCGCGGATTTGCAAAATATTATGGCAAGCGGCCTCGAGGCGGGCACTTCCGTCTATCTCGGTGCAGGTGAATATGCGTTGCAGGGAATTCTCGAGATTCCGGAGGGCGTAAGCCTGTACGGTGCGCAGCGCGGCAACGCGGCTGTCAATTGGATTAACGGGGATGTTGCTGAACAGACGGTTATTCAAGCTCCCGCGGGCGGCAACAGAACGATTATAGTCGAGTCAAGCGATGTCGTAATTGACGGTATCACGCTGGACGGCAGTACGAATTCAAACGACGTCAAAGCCATCGCTGTATCGAGCGATAAAGATAACGTTTTGACCGGTATTGAAGTTCGCAACTGTGCAGTTAAGAATTTTGCCAACGATGGCATTAGCGTGCAGTGCACGAGCGGTGCGGTTATTGAAGGCAACTACGTTAAGGCCGTATACGACAGTGCTATTTCTTTGGAAAATTATTTCAATGAAGCGGGTGTTACATCCTATATTCGCAACAATGTAGTAGAAAATGTAACAGGTACCGAAAACGGCGCTATTGCGGTAAGAGGCGAAGGCGGTTGCAAAGGTAATGTAATTGTTTCCGACAATATCGTTAACAACGTAAAATCGGGTTTGACCAATGATATAGCGAGTTCGGCGATTTCCGTAGATAAGGTAGAGGGCGGTGGCGTTATTACCATTCAGAACAATACCGTTTCGGGTGTTACCCAAGGTATCGGAATTTACAAGTTTTCGGCGCTGACGGAAGACGACGCGGTCGTTGTAAGCGGCAATACGATTCAAGGCGCGGATACTTTCGGTATTGCGACGGGTACGTTGAATTATAGCAAAACAGACGCAATTGAAACAATTGAAATTACCGGCAACACATTTACCGGCAAGGTGCCTGCAAAAGGCAACGTTTATCTGGAGCAGACCAACCGCTACAATGAAACTACGGTAGATTGGAGCGTAATCGTCAACGGGGTAGAGTTTACCGACGAAACGGTCGACGCAAACTTGTCCCTCATTTCGACGGCGGCGGAGCTTTCCGCTTTGGCGAAAAAGGTCAATGCCGGCGATGCCTATTCCGGCAAAACGGTCGCGTTGGTTTCGGATATCGACCTTTCGGAAGTCGAATGGGCGCCGATGAATACTTTCAGCGGCACGTTTGACGGCAACGGATATGCGATTACGGGTATCGAGCTGAATAATACGGCAGAATCGAACACTGCGGAAACGGCAGGTTATTACGGCGGCTTGTTCGTCGTTCTCAGCGGCGCAACGGTGCAAGATGTCGAAGTTACAGCAAACATCGCTACCGGCGGCTGGGCAGGTATTTTGGCGGGGCTTGTTGATGCTAACTCCAATGTAACAGGCGTTATCACGCACGGCAGTGTTATCGGGGCTGGCGAATCGACATCTGTCGCGGGGTTGTGCGAGTATGTGCGCAGTTCCACTATAAGCGGATGTGTAAACTATGCTGACGTGACCAGCAAAAACGTTTTCAATCCTGCGGGTACAAAGGTCAGCCAATATGCGGCGGGCATCGCCTGCGAAGTTGCCGGCTCTGCGATTAGCGGATGCCGGAATGAAGGCGATATCACCGCTACTCCGAAAGAAGGGCATTTAGGTGGCACGTATATCGGCGGAGTTGCGGCGTACATCAAAAACGGCTCTACGCTGGAAGACAACAAAAACTACGGCGATATCACCGTTACGAGCGGCCTTTACTGCGAAGTCGGAGGCATTGTCGGTAATGTGGTTTCGGAAAGTGCTATAGATGGCGGTGAAAATAGCGTTATAAGTAATATAAACAACGGAGCAGTAAATGCAAAGTCAGATGATACATATGTTGGCGGCATTATTGGCGGCGGTTATGCTATTTATGGCAGCTATGCAGGCGGATTCATCTTACGGTTTACCGAAAATGTGAACAACGGCAACATTACGATTACTCCCGCGTTGGACGGTGCGTTTGAATTTGTTTCAGCCGGAGGTTTGATTGGCTGGCTTGATTATCAATGCGGAGCAGACTATTTCATAGACGGCGGCGGGAATTCTTCTGTGACAATTCCTACCGTAACAGAGGGGAGCGAAAGCGGAAGAGTCAAGACAGCGCCGGACTATGGATATATCGTAAAACCTTAATCGATTTTTAAAACAAATTAAAACAAAGCAGAAAAAATTTAAGATAGATATTATTAAAATAAGGAGAAAAAAATGAAGAAAAAGGTTTTATTGTCGTCGATACTTGCAATCGTTATGTGCGCAAGTTTGATTGTCGGCGCGACCTTGGCGCTCTTCTCGGACAAAAGCGATGTAAACATCGTTGTTTCGAGCGGTAACGTCGATGTGGAAGCGACACTCAGCGATAAAGTAGAACTTTCGTCGATGGGTGTAGACAGGACGGAAGAGGGTACCTTTGCGAACGGCGGCGAGGCAGTTGTTGACGCGAAAACCGGTACGCTCACGCTCACCAACATCACCCCGGGCGATAAGGCCACTGTTACGATTAACGTAACCAACAACAGCCAGGTTGCCATCAAGTACAGGGCGATGGTTCGCGCGGCGGACGATTCCGCTCTGGCGGACGAACTTGCTTTTTCGGGCGAAGGCTTTGACTTCGGCGTATGGCAGTCTGTTGGTGCCCTTGAGACTATTGACGCTTGCAAGCTGAGCATCGAATTGCCTGTAGACGTCGAAAACAACTTCCAGAGTATGGAAACGAAGCTCGTGTTCTCCGTCGAAGCGGTACAGGGCAACGCGCCTACGGATAACATTTCGTTTGTCCGCGCCACCGGCGACGCGCGTGCCGACGGTGATACGCTCCAGTCGGTTGTAAGCCAGGCGCAAGAGGGCGCAACCATCTACGTCGGTTCCGGTACATACGACCTCGACAGCAGCGAAACGGCTAGCGATCAGACTGGTTGGTATCTGCCGATTGAGAAGAGCAATGTCACGCTCATCGGTATCGGCAACGTCGTTCTGACCAGCTCCGATATCACTCCCAACGGCGCATGGGCTCATCAAAATTTTATAACCATTTTCGGTAATAATGTAACGCTTGATAATTTCACTATTCAGCCCAAGATGGACGGCAACAAGGCGATTGAGATTTGCGGCACAAATTCCGCGTTGAAGAACATCAATGTCGAGTGCAACCAAATTCTTTCGCATGAGGATTATCTCAAACAGTTGCCCGCCGGCGCTACGGATTGGTGGGAGTGGTTCCATAGCCTGATTACCGGTAACATTTATTATAACGGTGATATCGGCAATGCTGTTATGGAAAACGTTGTGATAGAAAAGGGCGGTATTTCTACCAGCTCTGTAACCAGCGGTACTGTCGACGTGAGCAACGTTACAATCGATGTCCAAGGCTGGGGTTATGCTCCCTATGCGTCGTTGCCCGTTAGCAATAACGCACAGGAAGTTTTGGCGAATGTAGACGGCCTTACAATTAAGGTTGACAGCACGCTCACAACCGATATCGATAATGCTGAAGTTATTACCCATCGTTTGGGTGACTTGGTTTCCATCGTGCCGCAGGGAACGGATATTGCTTTGGCGGAAGGCACCTATGCCTTTGAAAACGGCCTCGATATATGCAACTCCGTCAACATCACGGGCGAGGGCGAAGATACGGTGCTGCAGATGGGCAAAACCGCGCTCAGCGGTCAGGCGTATGCCTACATCAGCGCGAACAACGTCAGCATTTCCAACCTCACCTTCGAGGGCACGGCAGCCGGCTACGATTTGCTGAAGGTTTCTTATCGGGGAAGCGAAGCTGGTACGGCAATCGATACGATTTCGCTTTCCGAGGTCACATTCACCGGCAAGGCGAACACCTATCTCAACATCCACGGCGCAACCAATGTAACGGTCAGCAGCTGCACGATCGGCACGCAGAGCAGCAACGAAGTGGAAATTCCTTTCTCGGTTGCTTCTTCGCAGACGGTTGTCGTTTCCGGTACCTCCATTAGCGCAGGCGCTTGGGGTTCGGCGGGCGTTATGTATGCGGACAACGACAACTATTGGCTGGTTACCGATGTAACCTTTGATGGCTGCACTATCGCGAGCACGGTCTATACCGAGCGCGGCGCGGATACCGTCAAAGGTATCGAAGTCGGCGACGAGTGGGTAACCGTTCCGAACGGCGACAACGGCGGCGTCGCATACGTCAAAAAAGTGACGAATGTTGAAGCTTCCGGCACGCCCGAAGAGAACGGCGCGGCTTTGGTCGAGGCAATCGTCAACGCTCCCGCAAACGGCATTATCGACGTAGCGGAAGGCGAATATAAGGTCGAGCCCACGACGGAAGTAGACGGACAGTACGGCGAATGGTACTTTGCGATTACGCAGGATAACATCACCGTCAACGGCAACGGCGCGGTGCTTTCCAGCGACGTCGAAGCGCAAACGGGAAACTGGAACGAGCAAAACTTTGTCACCATCTTCGGCGACAACGTCGTGTTCGAAAACTTTGTGATTCAGAGCATGCACCCGACGAATAAGGCAATTGAAGTTGTCGGCAACAACGTTACCTTGCGCAACATCGAAATTGTTACCAACGGGGCGGCGGGCGAGAACCTCGGCGGTTCCATCAGCATCAACGGCGGATTGCTTGAAGATGGCGTTATGGAAGCTACGCTGGAAGATGTTACAATCAATCAGGGTTGGCTCACCGGCTATAACCTGGCGGAAGGCAGCGTAATCAACGTGAGCGGCGTCGAAATCGACTTTACAGACAGCCACGATGATGCCTACAATTACAGCACAATGGACGGCTATTATCCTGTTTCTGCGGGGGCAGCTCCGTATGTGCAGGTCGGCGAAAACGGCCTTGTAACGCGCGTTGCTCCCAACTTTACGGAAAAGTTGCAGAGCTATATCGGCTTTGCTCCCGTAGACACGACCATCGCGCTTGCCGCGGGCGAGTATGATATCACCGATTATAAGGACGGCGACGGCTACGGTCTGGAAATCGACAACGACGTCACGTTGCAGGGCGAAGAGGGCACCGTCCTCAACCTCAGCAACAAAAACGGAACCGCGCTCGGCGCAAACGAAGCGCATCTGTTTATCACCGCAGACGGCGCAACGCTCGCCGATCTGACTATCGCGGGCGACACCGACGCGGGCCTTGTGAAGGTTTCGTCGAGGAATGATAGCCCTGCCGCCGATGTGATTGAAGACGTTACGATCAGCAACGTCACCTTTACGGGTACGGCGAAGAGCTATATCAACCTGCACGGCACGCAAGGTGCTGTCATCACGGACTGCACCGTCGGCACGCAGAACAGCTACGATGTGAAACTTCCTGTTTCCATCGCCGCTTCGAACAATGTTTCGATTAGCAATTCTGCCATCGCGTTCGGCTCTTGGGGTTCCGTCGGCATGATGTGGGGTACAGATACCAATACGTATCCTTTCGCCGGCAGCGTTACCTTCACCGATTGCGACATCGCGGGCAACGTGTATGCGGAAAACGCCGCGTATACGGTCAATGAAGAGTTTTTCAGCGATACGACGACTTGGACGGCTGTACAGTCGGAGAGCGGTTGGGCGTATGTAAAAATGTCTCTGAACGTTGCTCCCGTCGGCACCGAACAGGAGAACGGCGCGTTTTTGCAGAATGTTGTTTTGAAAGCTCCCGCAGGCGCAACCATCACGGTCGCGGCGGGCGAATATGAAATGACCAAGTCGATCGCCGTTAACAAGAATCTGACAATCGTCGGCGCAGGCGCTGCAGATACGGTTTTGGTCTTCAACGGGTGCCAGGGCATCGTTATCGGTGCAGATTTAGAGTTCTTGACCGTAGAGGGCGTTACCCTCCGCGGTGTCGGCGCAATCGGTACGGAAGTTGCGGCGAATATGGGCTTGGGTACGTTCAATATTCCCTATAGCGTCAATGCTCTGACCGTAACCGGCTGCGTAATCGAAAACTTCGACTACGGCATGTATTTCAGCAATAGTTCGGAAAACAATAAGACGGTTTCCGCAACCATTACGGATACAATAATTCAGAACTGCTTGAACAAGGCGATGTATTTAGAAACCTTGACCGATTCGAAAATCGAAAACTGCCAGTTCCTGAACAACGGTAAAATTATTGCAACCACTGCCGACCAGTTTAAAGATACGATTTGCGGTATCGATATCAACTTGAAATACGGCGATTTTAAAGATATCGCCGTAACGGACTGCGTCTTTACGAATAACGGACTGAACAATAAACTGGACAACGGCGGCGCTTTGATGATTAAAGCGCGCGGCACGGGAAAAGAAACCAACGAGGGTTATATTGATCATCCCGCAAAATTGACGGGCGTTACGATTTCCGGCTGCAAGTTCTCCGGCAACAATAAAGATATCGTGCTCGGGGAAATGAACAAGGATAATGATTATCCTGAGGGTGTCGATATCATAGATTGCGGCGGTGCTGTTGTCGTAGACTATCGTTCGGCAGAAGCAAAAGATTAATTAAGCTCACACGTTTTTGCAAACATAGGGAGCCGGGCGGCAGCAATGCCGCTCGGCTTTCTGTTTGCTGAAAAATAAGCCTTCCCCCAAGCGCAGGGGAAGGCTTGCAATATTTTTTGCTGTTGGTTGAAACGTTTTGAATTCCGCGCGCTTTTTCGGGGCGGCTCAATTGTGAATCAACAATTCATATATTTTGCCGCGTTTGCTCGCGGCGCTGTTGATCGAGCGCATGGCGGATATTCTATGTATCGTATAATCCTTATATAAATCGTCAAAAAAATTATCGTCCGGGTTGACGTTTTTGGGATCGGAGTTGCTCAGCACAATTTTTGCGCCCGTTGCATTGATTTCGTCTATAAACTGCGCGAGGCGGATTTGCTGTCCGTCGTCGAACGCATCGCTGGTATACGACGTAAACGCGGAAGTTTCCGAAAGCGGGCGGTAGGGGGGATCGAAATAAACAAAGGTCCGGCTGTCGATAAAGGCTTTTGCCATGGTGTAATCGCCGCAGACAATCGTCACATTTTGCAGTGCAGAATGGATGTTGCGAAGATTTTCGGCGTCGCATATGGCGGGATTTTTATAATCGCCCATCGGAACGTTGAACAGCCCTTTTCGGTTGACGCGGTATAACCCGTTGAAGCACGTTTTGTTCAAAAAGATAAAGCAGGCCGCCTTTTCGACGGAGGTTTCTTGGCTTAAAACGGTCGCGTTGAATCGGTCGCGGATTTGATAAAAATATTGTTTTCTTCCGCTGCCGTCCAGGGGCAAAAACGCCGCCTGCATCTCTTCGAGGCGCGCAATCAAGGGTTCCGCGGCTTCTTTGATTGCGGTATAGGCGTTGATAAGTTCCGGATTGATGTCGCTGATATAAAATTGCTCAAAATGGTATTTTGAAAGAATATCAAAAAACAGCGCGCCGCCGCCGACCATCGGTTCGGCATATTTTTTGAAAGGTTTTTCTTTTGCGGAAAGGAGTATGCTTTCGATATCTTTCACGAGCTTTCCTTTTCCGCCCGCCCACTTTACAAAGGGCTTCAATTCAGGGTTTGTTTTTTCGTTGCGCACGTGCTTCTGTCAACGCGGTTTTCGGTATAGAGCGGTGAATCCGCTTTATTGCCGCCGCCATTGCTCCTTGTTGCGTTTTTTTGGGGGGATTAAAATTGCGGCGTGCCGCAGGGGAAAGCCGCGGCCGATTTTCGCCTGCAATATTGTCGTTCCGCGAAATTCGATAGTTCTATTATATTCGAAAATGCAAATAATAGCAACCATTTTAAAAAAATTTAAGGCGAACCTTTCGGGTTCGGCCCCGATATGAGGCAATACAAAAACAGCAGGTATGCGGTGCAAAAAAAGGGGAATCAACCGAAACCCCTGAAGGGGCCCCCTCGGTTGAGCGTCGCGCTTTGCGCTCGCGCGAACCCTTCGGGTTCGGCCCCGGTATGGGACAATCACAAAAACAGCGGGTATGCGTTGCAAAAAAAGGGGAATCAACCGAAACCCCTGAAGGGGCCCCCTCGGTTGAGCGT
>CAKNLK010000021.1 GCA_930989535.1 uncultured Clostridia bacterium
AATGACGGTAATCGGGGCAAAACTTTTGACGGAACAGTTTGATTTATAAAATTCGTTTTAGGTTACTATCGCTCCGCCATGATTCGCGGATAACGCGATTACCGCAAAAGGCCTTGAAAAACGAATTGTTTTCCAAAGCCTTTTTATTTTTACGGCGCGGCGGACGGGCATGCCGCAGCGCTTGCAGGGGGTACAAGAGTGGTTTTAAACGAAAAGGCGATTTTGTATATCCCCGACGGGGAACAGGAGGAAAGGGCGTTTGCGCGCACGACACACCTTGCGATTGCTGCCCACCAGGACGATATTGAGTTTATGGCTTATGCTCCCATCGCGGAGTGCTTCGGGAGGCCGGACAAGTGGTTTTCAGGAGTGGTGATTGCAGACGGGGCGGGCAGCCCGCGCAGCGGCCCGTACGCAAAGTTCACGGACAGCGAGATGAAGGATGTTCGCGTTGCAGAGCAAAAAAAGGCCGCCCGGGTTGGCGAGTATGCCTTTCAGTTGCTGCTGGGGCATCCGTCGAAGGAAGTCAAAGACGCGCAGAATATCGCAATCGTTGAAGGACTCGCGGAAATTATCCGCATGGCTGAGCCGAAATATATTTATACGCACAACCTTGCGGACAAGCACGATACGCACGTGGCGGCGGCATTGCGGGTGATTGCAGCTCTTCGTATGCTCCCGCGGGAGGTTCGGCCCGAAAAGGTGTTCGGGTGCGAAGTTTGGCGAGGTCTCGATTGGATGTGCGATGAAGAAAAAGTATGTCTCGACTGCGGGGCTTATCCGGACCTGAGGCGGAGTCTTTCGGCGGTATTCGACAGTCAAATCGCAGGCGGAAAGCGCTACGACCTCGCGGCGGAAGGCCGCAGACTCGCGAACGCTACGTTCGGCGCCAGCCACGCATGCGACACCTGTGCGGCTCTCAACTACGCGATGGATTTGACGCCGTTGATGGAAAAGACGGACGTAACGGAATATGTCGCCGGATATATTCGCCGTTTCGAAGGGGATGTCCGCAACAGAATACAAAATTTCAAGGGGGAATTATGACGGAAAAATTTAAATCGCTCGGGGTTATGCTCGACTGTTCGCGGGATGCGGTATATACGGTCGACGCGTTGAATGATTATTTTTCGCTGTTGGCGAAAATGGGGTATAATACCGTGCAACTGTATACGGAAGATACTTACGAAATAGACGGGGAACCGCATTTCGGATATCTGCGCGGGCGTTACAGCCGATCCGAGTTAAAGGAATTGGACGCTTATGCACGGGCGCAGGGAATCGAGCTGATTCCCTGCATCCAGACTTTAGCGCATCTGGGCGCTATCACCAGATGGGCGGAATATCGCGATGTCGTCGATACAGGGGATATCCTTTTGGCGGGCGACGAGCGGACGTATGAGTTGATCGAGCGGATGTTCCGGACGTGTGCGGAATGTTTTACTTCGCGCCGAATCAACATCGGCATGGACGAGGCTCACATGGTCGGGCTGGGTGCGTATTTGGACAAGCACGGGTATAAAGACCGTTTCAGCATCCTATCGGAGCATCTGCGCCGCGTATGCGAAATTGCCGAACGCTATGGGTTCAAGCCGATGATGTGGTCGGATATGTTCTTCCGATTGGCAAACAAAGGGGAATACCATTGCGTTGCGGGGGAAATACCGCAACAAGTAATCGACCTCGTCCCGAAAAACGTCGAACTTATCTATTGGGATTATTACAGCCTCGATAAAGCGCATTACGACGGGATGATCCGCGCGCACAAACAATTTCATAACAATGTTGTATTTGCGGGCGGGGCAATGTCGTGGATCGGTTTTGCACCGAATAACCGGTTCAGTATGGAAGCCTGCCGGGCGGCGCTGCAATCGTGCGCGGAGAACGGCGTAGACGACGTCTTTATCACCTGCTGGAAGGACGACGGGGCAGAGTGCTCCCTGTATTCCTCCCTTCCTGCGCTTTTTTATGCGGCGGAAATCGCCCGCGGCAATTCGGACGAAGCAAAAATCGAAAAAAAATTCCGCAAATTGACGGGTATAGGCATGCGTGCGTTTTTGGCGCTGGACGGAGTGAATCTCCGCGGCGGCGGGGACGGTATGAACAATCCCTGTAAATATATGCTGTACAGCGATCCGTTTTTGGGCATCTTCGATTGCACGGCCGAAGGGCACGGCGGGGAAGAGTTTGCGGCGGCAAGGCGAGAGCTTGCGGCCGGAGCGAAGAGCGCGCGGTACGGATATATTTTCAAGACGCTCGCGGCGCTTTGCGATGCGATGGAGATCAAATTCACGCTCGGCGTCCGTACGCGGGAGGCCTATCAGAGGAAGGACAGGGATGCTTTGGAGGAGCTCATCGGTGAATATAAAGAGCTGGAGGGGCGGCTGGGCAAATTTTATAAGCGCTTCGCCGAGCAATGGGCGCGGGAATGTAAGCCGAACGGGTTTGAAAAGCAGGATATTCGCCTCGGCGGGTTGCAGTTGCGGGTAAAGCACTGCCGCAAACGCCTGCGGCAATATTGCGAAGGGAAACTCAGCTCGCTTCCGGAATTGGAGGAAAAGATACTCCCGTTGCATGGCGTAAAGCCGGGCGATTCGGTCTGCTACAACAATTGGGCATCGATTTCAATGATTAAACCGAATATGTAGGCTGGGGAGAGGCGATGGATTACAAAAGCAGTTTGATGTGGAAGGAACTGAACGAAACACCGAAAATTTTAGCGGGGCTGCGGGAAGTGAACGCTTCGGCGCTGTCGGAGATGCGGAAAGCCGTGCAGGCGGCGGATATCGGGTGCATTTGCGCGGCTGCCCGCGGCACAAGCAGTCATGCAATGCTGTTTTTCAGGTATCTGATTGAATGTCGCTTGGGGATTCCCTTTTCCGTTTGCGCGCCGAGCGCCGTTACAATATACGGCGCGAAGATGCGCTACGAAAATACGTTCGTTATCGGCTGTTCGCAGAGCGGCAGAGCTGCTGATGTGATGGAAGTGCTCGCCGCCGCGAACAGGTGCGGCGCTGTGACGGCGGCTATTACCAATGACGAACATAGTCCGCTCGCAAAGTCGGCGCAATATCATCTGTACTGCAATGCGGGAGAGGAAAAGAGCGTGGCTGCGACAAAGACGTTTTGCAGCCAGCTGTACTTATCGCTTTTACTCGCCGACGCGTTCGGCGCGAAGACAGATATCGGGGAAATCGCGGAATTTCTTGCGAGGGCGATGCCTTCGCTTGACGCGGCAACGGACGGTATGGCGAAGGACTTTTTACGCGCGGAGGACTGTTTTATTCTTGGGCGCGGCCTGTCGTCATCTCTCGCGTTCGAGTGCGGGCTGAAATTGCAGGAAACATGCTATATCCGTGCGCGGGCGTACTGCAGTTCGGATTTTTACCACGGGCCGATGGCGATGGTGGAGGAGGGAACAAAGATTATTTTATTTGCGTCCAAACACTCCATCTCTTCCGAAACGGAGCAGGCGCACCGGGAGGATTACATTTGCTGTGCGAAAAAAATGGAAGAGTTGGGGGCCGACCTGTATATTATTACGGACGACGAACAGTCCTTCCGCAGTATGAATGTGCATGTCGAACTGGTTCCGGGCGGAAAAACGGAGGCTGAAACGGCGTTCTGTTTTGCCCTGGCGGCGCAGATGCTTGCGTGCAAGGTGAGTTGCGGCAAGGGACTTTCGCCCGATTCTCCGCGGGCGCTGCAAAAAGTCACTGTTACGCGGTAACCCGCTTTTGCAGAAAATTTTTGTGAGCGCTGCAAAAGGCGGCGGAACTTCCGCGGTTTGATACTGAAAAACGGATAGGAGTGCAATATGTTCAACGGCGATCGTTTGTTTATGATTCCCTCCGAATCCCCGGTGCAGTGCATGGGGTTTCTCCTGGAAGGGAATGGCGACGTTATCGGAATCGACAGCTGTACGCAGGCGGAATCGGCAAAGCTGGAAGAGCTCGTCCTTTCCCTGGGAGGAAGGGTAAAATGCTGGTTCTTGACGCATGCGCATTTCGACCATATCGAGGGCTTAATCGGTATTTTGGAGCGGGGCAGAGTGCAAATCGATGCAATTGCCTATCGCTTTCCGCCGCTCGATTATATAGAACGAGTGGAGGCGGCGGAAAACCGCGTTGCCTGCGTCGCTGCGCTCGAGCGCGCGATTGCGGCGCGGGGTGTGCCCGTGCTTCGGCCGGAAAAGGGGAAGTGGATGCAGGCGGGGCATTTCCGCGTTCTGCCTCTTTCCGACGGCAGCCCGGTCGGCGAAACGCTCAACCCCTCCAGCGTGGTCTATCGCGTCGAAACGAGGGGGGATTCCGTCCTGTTTTTGGGGGACATGGACTGGCGCGCTGAGGAAAAAATTTTGCGCGAATTTCCGAAGGAGATTCAATGCCCTGTCGTGCAGATGGCGCACCACGGCCAACAGGGCGTTACGGAGCAGTTTTACCGCGCCGTATCCCCCAAAGTATGCCTGTGGCCCACCCCGGAATGGCTTTGGAACAACGATATCGGCGGCGGCTTGAATACCGGCCCTTTCCAGACGCTGAAAACCCGCGCTTGGATGGAAAAGCTCGGCACCGTCAATTACCGCTTCACCGGTACGATTACAGAACTAAAATAAAAGCCCCTCGGGTGAGGGGCGTGCGCCGCCCGATATGTCTATCGGGCGGCGCCGCATATTTGAGCGACGATGGCGGCGTTCCCCGCGGCAAAGGGGGCGGCCGCAAGATTTTGCCGCAGTGTTTTGTCGGAAGCGAGCGCGCGCACCCCTCCGAGGAGTGTGCTGGGCGAAAGGTCGGCCTCGCGCAGCATGCGGCACAGCCCGCGCCTTTCAAAATACTGCGCGTTTTGCAGTTGGTCGCCGCGCGAGCGCCTGTTTTCGAGCGGCACGAGCAGGGCTGGTTTTTTGAGTGCGAGCAGTTCAAACACGGTGTTTGACCCTGCGCGGGAAACGACAAAGTCCGCCGCCGCGTAGGCGCTCGCCATGTCCGCCTCGTACTCGAGGGGAACGTAGCCCGCCCGCTTTTTCGCCCCCGCGTGCTTTCCTCGGATGTGCAGAAAATCAAATTCTTGCAAAATTTCGGGCAGGGCGGATTCCGCCGCGCGGTTGAGCGCGAGGCTCCCGCTCCCGCCGCCGAAGAGGAGCAGAACGGGCTTTTTCCCCGAAAACCCGTACTTTTTCAAGGCCTCGGCGCGGTCGCCGCGCAGGAGCTCGGAGCGGATGGGCGCGCCCGTATAAATGCCGTTTGCAAACAGCTTGGCGGTATCGGGGAAGCTGGTCAGAACCGCCCGGCAGCGTTTGGCGATGATTTTGTTCGCAAGCCCCGGCGTCAGGTCCGATTCGTGGGTGAGTACGGGGATGCGCAGTTTCTTCGCCGCAAGCACGACGGGCAGGGCGACATATCCGCCCTTGGAAAACACGATGTCCGCGCCCGCCGCCGCGAGCGCCTTTTTCGCTTCCGACATGCTTTTGAGAAAGCGGAAGGGCATCGCAATATTTTTCAGCACCGAGCCGCGCACGAGCTTGGTGCAGTGCACGGTGTGATAGGGCACGCCGCGTCCCTTCATCAATTCCCGCTCGATGCCGTCCGAGCCGATATACACCAGATTGAATTTTTCCCGCAGTGCGGGGATGAGCGCGATGTTCGGCACAACGTGCCCCGCGCTTCCCCCGCCCGTCAGCACAAGAGTTTTCATGGCAAAGTCCTCGCACAAATAGTATATTTGCGGTTTGCGCAAAATATTATGCAAAGGAGCGCCTTTTGCGCCGCGAACCCTTTACAAATTGCGGAATTTGCGGTACAATATCCGAAAAAGCAGGGAGAACGAATCATGGTCTTTACTTCCTACGACAAAAAAGAAATTTTCGTGCGCGAATGGACGGACGTCGAGGAGCCGTGCGGCGTGGTGCAGATTGCCCACGGCATGAACGAGTACGCTGCCCGCTACGACAAATTCGCGCGGCGCCTGAACGAGCTCGGCTACGCCGTCGTGGCGGACGACCACCGCGGCCACGGCGATACCGATGCGGAAACGCTCGGCTATGCGGAAGGGGAAATGTTTTCCGATACCGTCAAGGACATGGCGGGCATCGCGAAGCACTACCGCGAAAAATTCCCCGACGTAAAGTATATTCTGTTCGGCTTTTCGTACGGCTCCTTCCTCACGCAGGCGTTCATTGAAAAGTACGCCCGCTTTCTGGACGGCGCCGTTATCGCGGGCAGCTCCCGCCAGCCCGCCCTCGCGGTGCGCGCCGGTTCGCTCGTCGCAAATGTCGGCGGCCTCGTCAAAGGCCGCGCGGCGCCCGCGAACTTTGTCAACAAAACGGTGTTCGGCGGGTACGACAAAAAGTTTGAAGACCGCGAGTTTCTGAGTACGGACGCGGAGAACAACGAAAAGTACCACGCCGACCCGTACTGCAATTTCGTTTGCAGCAACAACTTTTTCATCGAGTTTTTCAAGGGGCTGAACGGGCTCTACAAAAAATCGAACGCGGCGGGGCTGGATTTGAACCTCCCGCTCCTGCTCATCTCGGGCGCGGAGGACGCCGTCGGCGGCGAAAAGGGGGTCGGCAGGCTGTACGACTTCTATAAAAAGTGCGGTGTAAAGGATGTGACGAAATACCTCATCGCGAACTCCCGCCACGAATTTTTAAACGAAAAGGAACACTTCGAGGAGGCGTTTGCACAGATTGCAGCCTTTTTGAAAAAGGTTTCCGTGCGCAAAAAGTAGGGCGGTGGCGCGGAGGGCGGCAGAGGCAAAAAGAAAAATTTCCCGAAAAAATTTGCCGCCGCGGGGTTGACAAATCCTGCGCGGCCGATTATAATGATAGCAGAAAATCGAATACCCGGTAAGTAAGGCTACTACGGGGATACGGGCTGTTGCCGCAAAGCGATGGAGACATCGCGCGCAGGTTTGAACAGGCCGCGTCGAAAAACAAGGCGCGGCATAACACAGCTTCATCGCCCCGCGAAGTCAAAGCTCAAACGGTACTGTTCCATGCGACGAGTATATTCCCGCGTGCCGTTTCGGGCATGCGGGTTTTCTTTTTTTCGAATAAAAAACAAGGAGGAGCCGGAAAGATGGACGAAGGTTACGGCAGTCGAAGGCCGATTTTCAGCGCGGCAGTTGCGGGCGAAGTCCGTCCTTCCGCGCGCCCTTAAAACAGAATATCGGCCTCGCGCTGCCTGCTTCGAATTTGGCTCGAAGGAGGTAGGCTATGGCAAAGAAAAAGAGGCTGTTTCTCTCCCGCATGGCGGAGAACATCGCGCGCGCGGAGGACGCAAAGGCGCGCGTCCGCACCGCCGCGGCGCTCGCGGAGGCGGAGGCGTACGCCTTTTTGCAGACGGAGCGGGGCGGCATAACAAACGCGGAGGCGGAGCGCCGCAAGGAACAGTACGGGGAGAACGTACTCCCTTCCCGCAAAAAGAAGGGTACGGCGGCGCGCCTTCTGGCGGCGTTTATCAACCCGTTCACGCTCATATTGCTCGCCCTCGCCGCCGTTTCGGTGGTTACGGACATCGTCTTGGCGGCGGAGGGAGAGGAAAACTACATCACCGTCGTCGTCATTGCCGTGATGGTCGCGGTGTCGGGCATCCTGCGCTTCGTGCAGGAATCGCGCAGCGGCGCGGCGGCGGAAAAGCTCTCCGCGATGATTACGACGACGACCTGCGTTTCCCGCAAGGGCGAGGGTAAGAAGGAGATCCCCGTATCCGAACTCGTAGTGGGAGACGAGGTGCATCTCTCCGCGGGGGATATGATCCCCGCAGACCTGCGCATCGTCGCGGCGAAGGACTTATTCGTCGCGCAGTCGGCGCTCACGGGCGAAAGCGCGCCCGAGGAAAAGAAGGCGGAGCCGTGCGAGGCGGGTTCGCTCACAAATTGCGGCTGCCTCGCGTTCATGGGCACGAACGTCGTCAGCGGCAGCGGCGTCGGCATCGTCGCGGCGACGGGCGAGGGAACCCTGTTCGGGCAGACGGCAAAGACGCTTTCGGCGGGCAGGACGGAAAAGACCGCCTTCGAAAAGGGCGTAAACTCCGTCTCGCACATCCTCATCGGCTTTATGCTCGCGATGGTGCCCGTCGTACTCCTCGTCAACGGCTTTACGAAGGGGGAATGGCTCAGCGCCGCCCTGTTCGCGGTCAGCATCGCCGTCGGGCTCACGCCCGAAATGCTCCCGATGATCGTCACGGCGTGCCTCGCGAAGGGCTCGGTCGCGCTGTCGAAAAGGAAGGTCGTCGTCAAGGATATCAATTCCATTCAAAACCTCGGCGCGATGGACATCCTCTGCACGGACAAGACGGGCACCTTAACGCAGGATAAAGTCGTCCTCGAAATGCACCTGAACGTGGAGGGAAAGGAGGACGCGCGCGTTCTCTGCCGCGCCTTCCTCAACAGCAACTACCAGACGGGGCTGAAAAATCTGATGGACGTCGCCGTCATCGAGCGCACCCACGAACTGCGCGCGAGCGGCGAAATTGCCGAGGAAGACCTCACAAAATACCAAAAGACGGACGAGATTCCCTTCGATTTCGAGCGCCGCCGCATGAGCGTCGCGGTGACGAACGGGAGGGGGAAAACCCTCCTCATCACCAAGGGCGCGGTGGAGGAGATGCTCGCCGTGTCCGCCTTTGCGGAGGTGGGCGGCGAGGTACGACCTCTCACGGGCGAATTGAAGCGGGGCGTTCTTGCGCGCGCGTCCGCGCTGAACGAGCAGGGCATGCGCGTGCTCGCAATCGCGCAGAAGCGGCTCGCGGAGGGCGCCGAGGTGAGCGCGGCGGACGAGGCGGAAATGGTGCTCATCGGCTACCTCGCCTTCCTCGACCCGCCCAAGGAAACGACGGCGGCCGCGGTGGCGCGCCTGCACGGGCTGGGCGTGTCCGTCAAAATTCTGACGGGCGACAACGAAAAGGTCACCGCCTGCATCTGCCGCAAGGTGGGGCTGGCGGGCGAACATATCCTGCTCGGCTCCGACCTCGAAAACCTGAACGACGAGCAGCTCGCCGCGGCGGCGGAGTGTGCGGGCGTGTTTGCCAAGCTCTCGCCTGCGCAGAAGGAGCGGGTCGTGCGGGTACTGCGCGAGGCGGGCCACACCGTCGGGTTCATGGGCGACGGCATCAACGACGCGCCCGCCATGCGCGCGGCGGACGTGGGCATCTCCGTGGATACGGCGGTGGACATCGCCAAGGAGTCGGCGGGCGTCATCCTGCTCGAAAAGGATTTGACGGTTGTCGCGGACGGCGTCGTCGAGGGACGGAAGACGTACGCGAACATGATGAAATATATCAAAATCACCGCGTCTTCCAACTTCGGCAATATGCTCTCTGTCCTCATTGCGAGCGCGTTCCTGCCCTTTTTGCCCATGCTGTCGGTGCAGATTATCCTGCTCAACCTGGTGTACGACGTTTCCTGCACCTCCCTCCCGTGGGACAACGTGGAAGGGGAGAGTCTTTCCCGCCCCGCCGTGTGGGAGTCGCGCTCGATTCTGCGCTTTATGTTCTGTTTCGGGCCAATCAGCTCGCTGTTCGATATAATCACCTATCTGCTGCTGTATTTTGTGCTGTGCCTCGCCGTCATCGGCGCGCCGTTTGCCGCCTCCGACGCCGTTGCGCAGGCGCAGTTCGAGGCGCTCTTTCAGACGGGCTGGTTCGTTGAATCCATTTTCACGCAGTCGCTCGTTCTGCATATGCTGCGCGGCAAAAGATTCCCGTCCGCGCGCAGCCACGCTTCTCTGCCCGTGTGCGTGTTCACGCTCGGCGGCATCGCGCTCTTGACGGCAGTTCCGTACACGCCCGTCGGGGCGGCGTTCGGGCTGGTTCCGCTGTCCGCAATGTATTTCGCGTTATTGGCTGCAATCGTGGTCGGGTACGTCGCATTGACGACGCTCGCCAAGCACCTGTATGTGCGGAAATTCGGCGAATTGCTATGAAAACTGCGGAGCCGCGCCCTCGGGCGGGCTCCGCAGTTTTTGCTTGCATTTTCGGAAATAAGTTATCGTTTCGCTCAAAAAATGCAAAAAAATTGCAAAAAAACCATGCTTTTTTGCGCGTCGTCCGTTGACTATTGCGGGCGCGTGTGTTAGAATGAAGGCAACAAACCATGGGAGAAACACATCTATGATCAAGTACACGCTCGACAAGGAAAAGCAGGGCATCGCGGTCAGCGAGCACCTGTACGGTCTCTTTTTCGAGGACATCAACCAGGCGGCGGACGGCGGTCTGAACGCCGAAATGGTCATCAACAATTCCTTTGAATTTGAATATCTGGCATACGATTTGCACAACTGCACGGTGCCCGTCACGGTGCGGCAGCTGAAAGATAAATATTGGGACGTGTTCGGCGCAGGCCCGCATTATGTCAGCACGGCAGGGGGGATGAACGAAAACAACCCCTCCTATATGATGCTGTGTGTGGGCGGCATCTACCGCATGGAGAACCCCGGCTTTGCCGTGGGGGCTTGGAACAGCTACGGCATGGCGCTCGACAAGGGCGAAACGTACAATTTCAGCATGTGGGTGAAAAAGCTCGGCTTTGCAGGCAAGGCGGAGGTGTTTATCCGCGGCGCGCGCTCGGTGCTCACCACCGTCGCGGAAATCGAGCTTTCGGGCAACGGCGGCGACTGGGTAAAGGTCTCCTGCTCCGTCAAGGCGCTCGAAACGCAGATGGGGCGGCTGGTCATCATCTTCAAGGGCAACGGCCACATCGGCGTAGACTGCGTTTCCCTTCTCCCGTCCAAGGTGTGGGGCGATTCCGACAAGTACCGCAACGGCAAACTCTCCCCGCGCATCGTCAAGGTTTTAAAGGATTGCCATCCCTCCTTTTTCCGCTTCCCCGGCGGCTGCGTCGTGGAAGGGGACGAGGTCTTCGACAATTTATATAAATGGCGCAACACGGTCGGCCCGCTCGAGGCGCGCAAGCAAATCGCCAACACCTGGGGCTACATGCAGTCGTACGGCGTGGGTTTCTACGAGTATTTTGCGCTGTGCGAGGATTTGAAGATGACTCCGCTGCCTGTTTTGCACTGCGGGCTTCTGTGCCAGATCCGCGTGGGCGAACAGCGCGGCGAGGGCTACCGCCGCATCATGCCGGGCACGGCGGAATTCAAGCACGAAGTCATCGACAACGTCGCCGACCTCCTGTTCTTCGCGCTGGGCAGTGCGGACAGCGAGGACGAAAACGAGGCGCATTGGGCGAAGGTGCGCGCGGATATGGGGCACCCCGCTCCCTTCGAGCTCAAATACGTCGGCATCGGCAACGAGAACTGGGGCAACGAATATTTCGAAAATTTCGACGCCTGCCTCATGGGGCTGCGCCAGTACGAGTACGCGGGCAAACAGACCGACCTCATCGAAAAGTTCGGCGTCACCATCGTCACCACGGCGGGCGTGGACATCCGCCCGCAGGACTCCAACGACAGCTGGAAAGTCATCAATAAAAAGTACCGCGACACCATCGTAGACGAGCACGTCTACAACTCCTACCAGTGGTTCATCGACAACACCAAGCGCTACGACTGTTACGACCGCACGGGCGCGAAGGTGTTCATGGGCGAGTACGCCATGCACACGATGAGCGACGGCCGCGGCAGGCTCAACGGCGAAAACAACCTGCGCTCCGCGCTCGCCGAGGCGGCGTTCCTCACGGGGTGCGAACGCAACAGCGACGTCGTGAAGATGACATGCTACGCGCCTCTGTTTGCCTCTACCGCCAACTACAAGTGGACGCCCGACCTCATCTGGTTTAACCCGCGCGACATCATGCTCACGCCCAACTACTTCGTGCAGCAGATGTTCGCGGCAAATACGGGCAAATTCGTTCTGAACGGCGTGGAAAAGCGGGACGATTCCAACGCGGGCGGCCTGCTCATCGGCGCCCATGCGACGGCGGTTGCCGTGCGCGAGGTGCGCGTGCGCGACTTAAAGAGCGGCGAACTTCTGTACCGCCACAACTTCGCGGACGGCATGGGGAATTGGAAGCTGTATCCCCGCTGCATCGGCGGCGAAATCAAGGGCGGCGAACTGTTCATCGGGCAGGCGGACGCCTTCAACGGCTACTATCTCGACGGCGAATTTGAAAACTGCGAGATGGAGGTGGACTTCCGCCGCGTCGGGGGCGCGCAGAGCTTCATCGCGGGCATGGGCGTCAAGGACGTGGAAGACCGCGGCACGATGGACTGCAACGGTTTCTCCGTCAGCTGCCAGTACGGCAAGAACCACAAGGGGTACGACGTCTCTTTCGACAAGCGCGTCGACTTCATGCGCACCGTCTGCGAGATGATGGGCAAGGATAAGTTCCTCGGCTATTCGCCCGAGGGCAATACCCTGCGGCTCACCTATACCCGCAATAAGCTGACCGCGCGTTTCTATAAGGACGGCGTCTGGAATTTCCTGTTCGAAAAGAATGTCTGGCGGGTTAACGAGCGGGTGTTCCAGTCGACGACGGTCGACGGCGACAAGATTTATTTCAAGGTCGTCAACGTCACGGGCAAGGCGCAGAAGATGAAGGCGAAGCTGAAAAACTTCGGCCGCAAAAAGAAGGCGCGCGCCGTCATCCTGGCGGACGACGACGAAAACGTCATCAACGAGATCGGCACGAATTACGGGGTAAAATACAACATCGTTCCCCGCGAGGAGAGCGTTTCGCTCGAAGGGGACGAGCTCGAATACAAGCTGCCAAAAAACAGCGCGGTGATTTTTGTAATCGAATAACGAGAAAAGAGAAAGAGCGCGCCGCGGAATTTTCCGCGGCGCGCAAGTTTATATTTTATGCTATTGAAAATAATTGCTTTCAATCGCCAAAGGCGATTGCGGTGCGCTCGTTTTCGCTATTGCAAGCAAGTGAAAACCTCGCGAACCTTCAGCTCAAAAGAAAATTTGTGAACCGTTCACCCGATTTTTCGTACAAACGGCTTATAGTCGAGGATTTTTTCGATTTCGTCGAGCACGTCGGGCGGCAGGCGCAGCCCGCTGGCGGCGATGTTTGTTTCCAGCTGTTCGGGCCTGCTCGCGCCCGTGATGACGGAGGATATCTGCGGCAGGCGCAGTATCCACGCGAGGGCCAAAACCGACAGGGGAACGCCCAGCCCGTCCGCGATGGCGGCGAGCTTTTCCACCTTGTCGAGGTTTTCGTCTGTCAGGAGCGCGTTGATTTGCTTGTCCGCCTGGTGCGTCGCGCGCGAGCCTGCGGGCAGTGGCTGGCCCTTGCGGTATTTCCCCGTCAAAAGCCCCTGCGCGAGCGGGGAGAACGGCACGATGCCGATTCCGTTCTCCGCGCAAATCTGCACGATTTCGTCCTCGATGTACCGGTCGACCATATTGTACTGCGGCTGAATGACGCTGATGGGGCGCAGGTGCATTTCCTTGACGCAGGCAATCGCCTTGGTCAGCTGCACGGGCGACCATTCGCTAACGCCGTAGTAGAGGATTTTGCCTTGCTCCACCATGTCAGAAAGCGTCTGCATCGTCTCCTCGATGGGCGTCGTCGGGTCAAAGCGATGGCAAAAATATAAATCGAGGTAGTCCAGCTTCATATTTTTCAGCGAGGTATCCAGCTGTTCGACGATGTGCTTGCGCGACAGCCCCCAATCGTTCGCGCCGCGTCCCATGGGGAAGAAAACCTTCGAGGAAACGACGTAAGAACTGCGCTTATAGTCGCGCAGCGCCCCGCCGAGGAATTTTTCCGCCTCGCCGCCGCTGTACGCATCCGCGCAGTCGAAAAAGTTTACGCCCGCGTCGTAGGCGGCGCGGATGCTTTGGCGCGCCGTCTCCGCCGCGCCGAGCCCGTTGAGGTCGGTCATCCAGCTTCCGATGGAGATTTCGCTGAGCTTTAAGCCCCATTTTCCCATATTTCTGTATTGCATAGTACTTTGTTCTCCTCGATTTTCGCGCCGAAACCGGCGCTCTGTTTTTATACCGCAATTATAATACGAAAAAGTGCGGCTGTCAATACCTGCCGCAAAAAATCCCAACGCTTGCATTTTTTCGAAATTTGTACTATAATAGTTCGGAAAGCGGCACATTGGCCGCGGGGGAGTATACATGGCAGAAAATTTTATCGACCGCATGGAAGGGCAAATCTTCGTCGCCCAACTGGCGCGCCTCGTGCGCGTGACGGGCATACAGCCGAATGCCGAATTTATCAAGGAGATGTACGACAGAGTCAAAGAGCGCTATCTCGAAGAGCTCAAGCGCCGCAAGATACGCCTGCGCGCGCTCGACGCCGCGCGCCTCGACGAAATCGTCAGCTACCTGTATTATTACCACATTTTCCACACGTCACACCTCTCCCCGGAAATCGTCCGAAAGCTGGAGGGCGACGAGCGCTACCGCGACAGGCTCGTGCAGGACGTGGCGGTCTACATCGTAATCAACGAGCATCTGAACGTGGAAAAGCGCTCCAATACCTCCGCGTATTCGCCCGAAATCGCCGCCTATAACATGGCGTGCAGCTATTCGCTGTTTGTGTTGGGGACGCTGAAGGGGCCTGACCGCCGCATGAACGGCATCAACAACCTCTTCAAAAAATCGATGATTACCATCAAGAGCGTCATCAGCCTGCTCGCGACGGGCAACAGCTGTGACGCGGTCATTTTATGGCGCCACCTGCACGAGCTCGAGTGCGTGCTCATAGTGCTCAACGCCCGCAGCGACGATTTGTTTTTCCAGTACATAAAGCACATGGAATACTTCGACATGGAGAACAGTCCGAATGCCGAAGCGCTTGCGCAGCGCCTTTCGGAGGAGTGCAAAGCGTTCGGCGTAAAGGAGCGCAACGCCTTTATCAACTACGGCTGGATGGCGTATATCCCCGAGTTTCGGGAGGGTATCGGCAAGGAATACCGCCTCAATTTCAAGGACGGCCTGCAAAAATTGGCGGGGCAGAGCGCGCGGCACGCCGCCTATTCCTCCGCGAGCAAAATTCTGCACCCCTCCGCGTGGGTTGTCACCATCCGCGACGACAAGTTCTATAAATTCACGGTGTTCGAGCTGTACCGCTCCCTCCTGAACATCGTCGCGCAGATAAAAATTTATCTTGCCCGCTACCGCGATTCGTCCGTGAAGCCGGGCGAGTGCGACGCGTATCTGCGCTCCGTCGACGGATATCTGGCGATGATTGCGCGCAACAACAAGATAATCGCCGATAAGTACGCGGGGAAGTAAACGCATAAAAATGCCCGCCTGCGCATATATGCTAACATGGCGTATTATCAAACGGGGTACCGTTACAGGCGGTATAAAAAACATTCGGGGCGGAAAAAGTGGATTATCCTCGCCGCCGTTCTCGCCGCGGTAATCGGTGTGTTCGTCTTTTTCCATAAAAATGTGTCGGGCATGCTGTATTCTCTGAGTGAGGCGACGGTGCGCGCCGCGGCGACGGAGGCCGTCAACGACGCCGTGTCGCAGACGCTCCGGTGGAACAACGTCGACTACAACAAGCTCGTCACCGTTACGCGGGGCGAGGATGACCGCGTTTTGAGCCTGGAGGCGGACGCGCAGAGCGTCAACCTGCTCGCCCGGCAGACGGTCACGCTGTCGATGGCAAACCTGTCCGAGGCGTGCGGGGAGGGCGTCAAAGTGCCCATCGGCGTATTTACGGGCATCGAGTTTTTGGCGGGCTTCGGCCCGCGCGTAACCTTTCAGATTATACCAATCGGAAGCGTGTCGTGCGATTTCCGCTCCTCCTTCGACACGGCGGGGCTGAACCAGACGCTGCACTCCATCTATATGGACGTGACGGCGGCGGTCAGCGTCGTCATGCCCTCGAAAACGGAGGAAATTTCCGTCGTCACGCAGGTGCTCATCTGCGAGAGCGTAATCGTCGGCGAAATTCCGGACGCGTACCTGAAAGGGGATATTTTCGGCTAAAAAATTTTTTCGGGCAAAAATCGTTGACATTCCGCGCCGTTTCGATTATGATATTGATAATACAAGGCGACGACGAAGACAGACGGGCAAAAAATCCCGCTCCAAGAGAGGAAGGCTCACCGGCTGCAAGGCTTTCCGAGGGGATGGCTCCGTTATTCACTTCATCAGCTTCCGCGGCGAAACGAAAGGGAGTAACTGCGGGCGTAATTCCGCGCGTTAAGCGGGCAACGAGGCGGCGCATAAACAAGGGCGGCCGCGAACATAGGTGGTACAGCGCACAAACGCGCCCTGTGAGGACAGTTTTTCTGCCCTCACTTTTTTATTTTACCGGAAAAAGCACAGAAAATTTATTATAGGTGGAAACGGATATGCAAGAGAAATTGGAGGCAATCCGCCGCGAAATCGAAGCGGGGATTGGGCAGGCGAACAGCCGCAAGGAACTGTTCGAACTGAAAATGAAGTACCTGGGCAAGACGGGCGAGATTACCGCCCTTCTGAAGGGCATGCGCGATGTGCCCGCCGAAGAGCGCCCCGCCATGGGCAAGCTCGTCAATGACGTGCGCTCGTGGGCGGAGGAGCTGTTCGCCGCGCGCGAGGAAGAGCTTAAAGCCAAGGAGCTCAGCGAAAAGTACGCGAGCGAAAAGCTCGACGTCACGATGCCGGCGCGCTTTGTCGGCACCGGCTCGGTGCACCCCGTAACGCTCGTGCGCCGCGAACTCATCGACATCTTCGCGGGCATGGGCTTCGACGTGTTCGAAGGGCCGGAAATCGAAAAGGACTATTATAACTTCCAGGCGCTCAACATCCCCGCCGACCATCCCGCGCGCGACATGCAGGATACCTTCTTCATCACGGGCGAATATCTGCTCCGCTCGCAGACATCGTCGGGGCAAATCCGCGTCATGGAGAACAAAAAGCCGCCCATCAAGGTTCTGAGCCCGGGCAGGGTGTACCGCTCCGACTCGGACGCGACGCATTCGCCCATGTTCCACCAGATGGAGGGGTTGGTCGTCGACAAGGGCATCACCCTCAACGATTTGAAGGGGCTGCTCGACGAGTTCGCGCGCCGCATGTTCAATTCCGAAACGAAGACGCGCCTGCGCCCGTCCTACTTCCCGTTCACGGAACCGAGCGTGGAGGTCGACCTCTCGTGCAGCAACTGCGGGGGCAAGGGCTGCCGCATCTGCAAGGGCACGGGCTGGATTGAGGTGCTCGGCGCGGGCATGGTCAACCGCCGCGTCCTCGAAAACTGCGGCGTCGACCCCGACGTGTACACGGGCTTTGCGTTCGGCATGGGGCTGGAGCGCATCGCGATGATTAAATACGGCATCAACGACATTCGCCTGATGTTCGAGGGAGACGTTCGCTTCCTCAAACAGTTCAAGGACTAAGGAGGGCAGGGCAATGAAAGCACCTTTGAGTTGGCTGAAAGACTATGTGGATATCGACGTGAGCGCGCAGGAGCTGAAGGACAAGCTCTTTTCCTGCGGCTTCGAGGTAGAGGAGCTCGTCTATGTCGGGCAGGAAATCGACCGCTGCGTGGTCGGCAAAATCACCTCCATCGAAAAGCACCCCGACGCGGATAAATTGAAAATCTGCAAGCTCGACTGCGGAAGCTGGGGCAGCGACATTCAGATTGTCACGGGCGCGGACAACGTGCGCGCGGGCGACGTGGTGCCCGTCGCGCTGGAAAATTCCTCCCTGCACGGCGGCATCAAAATCAAGAAGGGGAAGCTGCGCGGCGTCGAGTCGTACGGCATGCTCTGCTCGGGCGAAGAGCTCGGAATCACCGACGATTGGTACGGCGGCGCCGAAGTGAACGGAATTTTGCAGTTGGATAAGACCACCTCTCTCGGCACCGATATCAAGGAAGTGGTGGGGCTGGACGATTATATCTTCGATATCGCCGTCACCTCCAACCGCCCCGACTGCCAGAGCGTCTACGGCATCGCGCGCGAGGTCGCGGCGGTGCTCAAAAAGCCGCTCCGCCCCGTCGATTTGTCCTATACGGAGGGCAATTTCAGCACCACCGAGCGCGTCAACGTAACGGTGGAGGCGCCCGATTTATGCCCCCGCTATATCGCGCACTATGTCCGCGATTTGAAGATTGAGAAATCGCCGCAGTGGATGCGCCGCAGGCTCGCTCTCTCGGGCATCCGCGGCATCAACAACGTGGTCGATATTACCAACTTCGTCCTCCTGGAGCTCGGTCAGCCCATGCACGCGTTTGACCTTTCCCGCGTCGCGCTCAACCGCATCAACGTGCGCCGGGCGGAGGACGGTGAAAAAATCACCACCCTCGACGAAAAGGAGTTCACCCTCTCGCCCGAAAACCTCGTCATCGCCGACGGCGCCAAGCCCGTGGCATTGGCGGGCGTGATGGGCGGCCTCAACAGCGGCATCACCGAGGAGACGGGCGAGGTGCTCTTCGAGAGCGCCAAATTCGAACGCGCGAACATCCGCCACACCTCCCGTGGGCTGGGGCAGAAGAGCGATTCTTCCGCCCGCTTCGAAAAGGGCGTCGACGCCTATACGACGGGCATCGCCATCAACCGCGCCCTGCACCTCATCGAACAGCTCCAATGCGGCAAAATCGCGCGCGACCGCTGGGATATCTGCGCCGCGCAAATCGAGCCGACGGTCGTCAAAACATCCGTCTCGCAAATCAACGCGCTCCTCGGCATCGAGGTGCCGAAAGCGGAAATTAAGGACATTCTGACGCGGCTCAACTTCAACGTCGCGGCGAAGGGCGATTCGCTCACCGTCACCGCGCCCGCCTACCGCGAGGACATCGAGGGGTATCCCGACATCGCCGAGGAGGTCATCCGCGAGTACGGCTATGACCATATCGAGGGCACCTTCCTGAAAAACGCGCAGGCGACGCAAGGGGGGCTTTCGGCGGCGCAGAAGGCGGAGGAGCGCGCAAAGCGCGCCCTGCGCATGCAGAATTATTCGGAAATCATCACTTATTCTTTCATCTCGCCCAAAGATTACGAGCTTTTGCGCATGGGCGGAGAGGTAAGCAAGGCAATCAAAATCAAAAACCCCATCGGCGAGGATATGAGCATCATGCGCACCACGCTCGCTCCCTCCATGCTGGAAACGCTCGTGCGCAACATCCGCCGCGGCAACAAGGCGGCGCGCCTGTACGAGCTGGCGAACGTGTTCCTCGCAAAGTCGCTCCCGCTTGCAGAACTGCCCGAGGAGCGCAAGACCATCGGTCTGGGCGCGTACGGCGAAGGGGAGGACTTCTTCTCCTTCAAGGGCGCGTTCGAAGCGTTGGCGCTCGATTTGGGAGTGCAATTCGACTACGCGCCGACCGTTGAAATACCCTTCCTGCACCCCGGCAAGAGCGCGAAGGTGTTCCTGTACGGCGAGTTGGTCGGGTACTTGGGCGAGCTCGCGCCCGACATCGCGGAGGGGCTTGCGATTGAAGTTCCCGTATTCCTCGGCGAGCTCAACTATGCGGCACTGGCGGAAAAGCTGAATACGGCTATTCACTATGCCCCTCTGCCCAAATTCCCCGAAGTGGAGCGCGACCTCGCCCTCGTCGCGAGTGAGGAGATGACCTGCGCGGAAGTGGAAAGGGTTATCGCGGAAAGCTGCAAGTTCGTTACCAGCGTGCGCCTGTTCGACGTATACCGCGGCGCGCAGGTGGGCGAGGGCAAAAAGAGCATGGCGTTCTCCCTCACGTTCACCCCGCACGAAAAGGCGATTTCGCCCGAGGATGCGGACGGGTATGTCAAGCGCATCTTAAAGGCCCTGCACGAAAAGCTGGGGCTGGAATTGCGCTAAAATATTTCCGTAAAAGCAATTGCATTGCGCTTGCCGCGGTAAAAATTTTTCTTCGGCGAGCTGGATACTTAAAAAAGAAGCGGGAGACGAAGAAATTTTCTTCGTCTCCCGCGTACGTTATGTGCGGTTATACATGCTTGGTAAACGGCGCTAAAGCTCCGGTCAGCTTCTCTTTGGCGGGTGCAGGGATATTTCTGCAAAAAATCTCTTTTCAAATGCGCGGAAAAATGGTACAATAATAGTGTATCGGCGTTTGCGCGCAATCTGCGCAAAAGCCGGGCAATTTTGCCTCTGAAAGTTCGGCGGATGCCGCCGCGCAAAGGATAAAATATTATGCCGGAAATTCTCGCTCCCGCGGGGGATACGGCGGCGTTTTATGCCGCGCTCGATTCGGGCGCAGATGCGATTTATCTCGGGCTGAAAAATTTTTCCGCCCGCCGTTCCGCCGCCAATTTTTCCGCCGAGGAACTGCAAAACTGTATCGCGCGCGCCCACGTTTTGGGTGCAAAGGTGTATGTCGCCCTCAATACCCTCGTCAAAGACGGGGAAACGGAGGGCTTCTTTGCGAGCGCGCTTGAGGCATGGAACGCGGGTGCGGACGCGCTCATCATTCAAGACGTTTTTTTGGGGAAACTGTTAAAGCGCGCGTATCCCGAAATGGTATTGCACCTCTCCACGCAGGCGGGTGTGTGCAACGTGTGCGGCGCGCGGCTTGCCAAGCGCTTCGGTTTTTCGCGCGTGATTCTGGCGCGGGAAACGCCGCTAGCCGACATTCAAAAAATCGCCGCCGAAATCGAAACGGAAGTATTCGTGCAGGGCGCGCTTTGCACCTGTTTTTCGGGGCAGTGCTACATGTCCTCGTTTGCGGGCGGCAACAGCGGCAACCGCGGCCTGTGCAAGCAGCCATGCCGCAAAAAATACTCCGTCGACCGCAAGGGGAGCAAGGAATATTCGTACGCGCTTTCCCTCTCCGATTTGTGCATAGGCAAGGATATTTTGCGGCTCATCGAGGCGGGCGTCGTTTCCTTTAAAATCGAGGGGCGCATGCGCTCGGCGGCGTACGTCGGCGCGGCTGTCTGGTATTATAAAGACATCCTCGGCAATGCCGGCGAGCGCGCGCTGGCGGAAGATTTGTCCGATTTAAAGCGCGCCTACAACCGCGGCGATTACACGCGCGGCTACGCATTCGGGCAGGATAAAAACCTCCTCTCGCGCTTCGTGCAGGGGCACAAAGGCGAGCTCGTCGGCCGCATTTCCGCACGGCAAAAAAATGCGAAATTTACATTTGTTGAATCCGGCTACGCCCCGTCAGACGGAGACGGGTTTAAAGTCATTCGCGCGGAAAAGGAGGAGCTCGGCGGCGGGGAATACCGCGCCGGATTTCCCAAAGAGAAGGGCGGCTTTTATCTCCCGAAGAATCCCGCGTTCCGCGCGGGCGACGGCGTGTACCTCACGTCGGATGTCTCCCTCGCTGCGCGCATTGCGGAAAGAAAGCGGCTGTTGCCTGTAACTGTCGGTGTCCGCATTGCGGTGGGGAAAGCTCCTTTTGTCCGCTTCTCGGGCGCGTTCGGCTCCTTTGAATATGCCGCAAATTTCCGCGCGGAAGCGGCCAAAACCCGCGCCCTTTCGCGGCAGGACATAACCGATTGCTTTTCCAAAACGGACGAGTATCCCTTCGCGGTTTCCTTTGCGAATATCGAAATAGCAGGGGAATGTTTTGCCGTAAAGTCCGCCCTCAACGCCTTTCGGCGGGAAGCTTTTGCGGCTCTCTTTGCCCGCCTCGCGGCGCCTCGTGTGCCCCTCTCCGCGTTCGCCTGCGTCGTTGCGCCCATATTAAAACTGCCCGAAAAAGAGGAAAGAATCGCCGTAATCGACACCGATTTTTCTTCCGAAATTTATCGCGGCTCTCCCTTGACGGATGCGGTGTTTAAGCCGCACAATTATAAAGATGAGCATGAAATTCGCCGGTTTATCGACATTGCGCAGTACTATGCGTGGCATAAATGGCTATATTTGCCTGCTTTCATGGTCGGTGCGGATATAGAAACGATTGAAAAATATGCCGCTCTTTTCGACGGCGTATACGCCGAAGGGGTGTTCGCCCTCGAGCTGTGCCGGGAGAAAAATTGGCGGCTGTTTGCCGGCACGGGCTTCGGCGTATTCAATCGCCTGTCGCTCTTATCTTTGGAGGAGGAGCATCCGTCGGAGGTTGCGCTCTCCAAGGAACTCTCCGAGCGGGAATTAAAAAGTATCCGCTCGCGGGGAGAGGGCGCGTTTGCCTTTGCGGGCGGAAGTATTAAAGTGATGGAGCTCGGGCATTGCCTGTTCGGGAAGACCTGTGCCGCCTGCGATCGCCGCGCCCGTTACCGGATGACCGACGAGGGCGGGCGTGTGTTCCCGCTCCTGCGCTACGAAAATTCCGGTTGCCGTTTCGAGGTGTACAACTCGGCGAATCTTGTGAGCGAACTTGCCGGCAACAGGGTATACGATTTCTGCACGCTGAGCGAAGCGGAAAAGGGCGCGTATCTAATCGGCGGGGATTTGAAATCCGCCGTATCCGAGCGCACGGCGGGCGCCTTGAAGCGCGGTACTTTTTAAATAAATCGGCGTTTTGCCCGGCTTGCAATCGGGACAAAAAATGTGTAAATACTTCATATTTGTTTTTAAGTGAGAAGATGGATAAAATTCTGGAAAAATTGGAGCTGAATAAAATTCTGGCGAGCGTCGCAAGTTTTGCCGTTCTCGAACAGACAAAGCGGAAACTGCTTTCCGAAATCCCGCAGACGGAAACCGCGGAAGCGGAAAAATTGCTCGATTTGACGGTGGAGGCGGACGCGGCTCTCTTTCGCTACGGCGTGGGGCGCGTCGAGCAATTCGCGCCCTGTGAGGACGAGTTGGAACGCGCGGGCAAGGGCGCGTCTCTTTCCTGCGGCGAACTGCTCGCCGTGTGCGCGCTGTTGCGCTCGGCGCGCATCGCCTATCGCGGAATAACCTCTCTGCCGGAAGAAGTCGGCGCGGGGCTGAAAGACATCGCTGCCGGAATCTATTTCGACGAGGCTTTGGAAAACGACATTACCGAAAAAATTCTCTCCGACGACGAGGTGAGCGACTACGCGAGCGACGAGCTGTACAACATCCGCCGCAATATCCGCCTGCTGAACGAGCGAATCCGCGCCAAGCTCTCCGAATACCTGAGCGGCGAGGGCGCGAAATATCTGCAGGACGGCATCGTCACCATGCGCGACAACCGCTACGTGCTCCCCGTCCGCGCGGAATATAAGGCGAAGATACGCGGCTTCGTGCACGACCGCTCGGCGAGCGGCGCGACCTTTTTTATTGAGCCGGAATATGTTCTGGAGATGAACAACGAACTGCGCGAGCTTGCCGCCGCGGAAAAGGAGGAGGTGGAGCGCATTTTGGCGCAGCTCTCCCGCCGCGTCGGCGCGATGGGCGGGCAGTTGGCGGAGGATATTTCCCGCCTCGTCGAAATCGACCGCGCTTTCGCCAAGGCGGAATATTCCTATAAAACCAAATGCGTGCGGCCGCGCCTGTCCCGCCGCGGCGCCATCGATATCCAAAAGGGCCGCCATCCGCTGCTCGACCCGAAGACGGCGATTCCCGTGTCCGTCGCGCTGGGCAGGGATTACCGCATCCTGCTCGTCTCCGGCCCCAACACGGGCGGCAAGACCGTCACGCTGAAAATGTGCGGCCTGTTCTGCCTGATGGCGGCGTGCGGCATCTTTATTCCCGCGGCGGAGGGGAGCGAGGTCGCCGTATTCTCCCGCGTGTTCTGCGACATCGGCGACGCGCAGTCGATTGAAGAAAATCTCTCCACCTTTTCCTCGCACATCAAAAACGTCATCGAAATCGCGGCGGGGGCGAACGCGGAGAGTCTCGTGCTCATTGACGAGCTCGGCGGAGGCACCGACCCCGACGAGGGGCAGGCAATCGCCAAGGCGGTCATTTCCTATCTCTTAAATACGGGCTGCCGCGGAATCGTAACCACGCACTACACGGCGCTCAAGGAGTTTGCCTATGCGGAGAACGGCATCGAAAACGCGAGCATGGAATTCGACATGAATACGTTGCAGCCGCTGTACCGCGTCAGCATCGGCGTGCCGGGCAGCAGCAATGCCATCGCCATTTCGCGGCGGCTGGGGCTGCCCGAATCCATTTTAAACGATGCGGTTTCCTTCCTCTCCGAGGGCGGCCGCAAGTTTGAAAACATCATCCGCACCGCCGAGCAGAGCCGCATCGAGGCGGAGGAGGCGAAAAAGGAGGCGGAATCGCTCAAGGCGGAGTGGTCGGCAAAGCTCGCCGCCGTCAATGCGGAGCGGGAGAGTTTGAAGCGCGAGCGCGAAAAGCTGTTTGCGACCGCCAAGGTCGAGAGCCGCCGCATCATCGGCGAGCGCACCGAGCGGGCGGAGGAATTGCTCTCCGAAATCGAAAAGCTCGCCGCCGTCAAAGAGCCCACGCAGGCGGATTTGATTCGCGCGCGCACCCTCAAAAACAAGCTCTCCGACATCGCCTACGGCGCCGAGTTTGAGGGGGAGGAAAAGCCGACCGACGAACCCGTCGATTTTTCCTCGCTCAAAGCCGGCGATAAGGTGTTTGTCGGCAAAATGCAGTCGGCAGGCGAAGTGCTCTCCGTCAACGCGAAAAAGGGGGAGGCGGAGGTGCTCGTCGGCAGTATGCGCGTCAACGTCAAGGGCAAGGATCTGTTCCGCATGGGCGGCGAGCGCAAAAGGCAGGGGAAACCCCGTGCGGGCGCGCCTGCCTCTCCCGTGCAGGTCGTCCGTAACATTCCGCCCGCGCAGTCGGTTAAAACGGAAATCAACCTCTTGGGCATGACCGTCTCCGAAGCGGTGCAGGAGGTGGACGCGTTCATCGACCAAGCCGTACTTGCGGGGCTGGAAGAGGTGAAAATCATCCACGGCATGGGTACTGGCAAACTGCGCGAGGGCATCCGCAACCACCTGCGCGGCATGCGAAACGTTGCCGAGTTCCGTGCCGGCAGGTACGGCGAAGGCGAGTCGGGCGTTACAATCGTCAAGCTGAAATAGCGCTTTCGGTTTGCGGAGGGGAAAACGAATGGCTCACGTTGAAAGCGGCAAAGGCTAAAATCGCGGTGCTTTTTGCGGCGCTCCGTTTTGGGTATTGCAAAAAAATTGCCTCTTCAGCATGGTGTGAGGAATGGGACTTGAACCCGTACCAACGAGGCTTCGTGCCCGCCGTCGGATTCGACGTGCCGCTGTTAGCGGTTTGCGTTTGCCTTGCTTCGGTATATGGCGGTGCTTTTGGCGCGGCGGGCGGAATACTTGGCTGGCAACCGCAGCAGTTTTTATAAATCTTGCCGCATCCGCACGGACAGGGATTGTTCCGCGCTTGTTTGCGGCGGCAAAAGGCGCGTTTTGCCCTCATAAACGCTTCCTTTTCCGAATATATTGAAAGGGAAAACTTTCCGTTTCCCTGCGATAATTTCGGAAAAAGAGGTAAACTATATTGAAAAGGGTAACCAAACTCGCCACACTCACGAACGCCGCTTTGGCAATCTTGCTTTTGGCTGTCGGAATCGTGTGCTTTCTGCCGATCGGAATCTCTACGGCGGGCAAGCTGAGCGACCGCGTCTACTACAGCGGCAATACAGACAGCAAGTACGTGTCCGTCATGATTAACGTGTATTGGGGCACCGAATATATTCCCGCCATGCTCGACGTGCTGGACGAATACGGCGCAAAGGCGACCTTTTTTGTGGGCGGAAGCTGGGCGGACGACCATACCGAAACGCTGCGCGAAATCGTGCGGTGCGGGCACGAGCTCGGCAACCACGGCTATTTCCACAAAGACCAAGATAAGCTGAACTACGAAAAAAATGCCGAGGAAATTCGGCTGTGCGGCGAACTTGTCGAGCGGCTGACGGATGTAAAAATGAATCTGTTTGCGCCTCCCTCGGGCGCCTATTCCGAAAACACGGTCGACGCGGCGGAGGAGCTCGGGTACAAGGTCATTTTGTGGTCAAAGGATACCGTCGATTGGCGCGACAGAGACCAAACGCTCATCTACCGCCGTGCGACGGAGAATGTCGCGGGAGGGGATTTGGTTCTCATGCACCCCACGGCGGAAACGGCTTCCGCGCTTCCGTCGATACTCGATTATTATAAAAAGCAGGAACTGCAAGTGGTTCCCGTTTCCGAAAATATCAGCGGTATAGAAAAAGTTTAATAAACATTTTTCGATAAATTGCCCATTTAATTTATAACAATATCTACATAGGGAGGACGCTATGAAATACAGCAAAAAATTTCCGAGCGGTTTGCGTTTGGTGGTAAAAAAGATTGACGGGGTTCTGTCGGTCAGCATGGGGATTTTGGCGGGCACCGGTTCCTGCTTTGAAACGGGCGCGGAAAACGGCATTTCCCACTTTATCGAGCACATGATGTTCAAGGGAACGGCAAAGCGCAGCGCCTTTGAAATTTCCGACGCGATGGATTGCATCGGCGCGCAGGTCAACGCCTTTACTTCCAAAGACATCACCTGCTACTATGCAAAATCCACCACTGACCATGCGGGCGAAGCGTTTGAAATCCTGTCCGATTTCGTCCTGAATTCAATCTTCCCGGAGGAGGAAATGGAGCGGGAAAAGGGGGTTGTTCTCGAGGAGATTGCGATGAACGAGGACACGCCCGACGACCTCTGCCTCGACGTTTTGGCGGAGGCTTATTTCGGCGAAGAGGGGTATGGCAGGCCGATTCTCGGCCCCGCCGAAAACGTGAAAAACTTCACCCGGCAGAACTTGTTCGACTACATTGCCGAGCGGTACAATCCCGAAAATCTCGTCGTCTCCTTTGCCGGAAATATCGACGTAAATTATGCGGCGGAGCTGGTTGAAAAATATTTCGAAAGCGCCCTGCAAAAGAGGAAATTTGCCGAGCGCAAAAAGCCGCTTGCGCTTGCGCACAAGAGCCTTTTCAAGACAAAGGATATCGAGCAAGCGCATATTGCGTTCGCCTATCCTTCGCTTGCGCGCGAGGACGAATTGATGGATGCGGCGCTCGTCGTCAATGCGGTTTTGGGCGGGGGGATGAGCTCGCGCCTCTTCCAAAAGGTGCGCGAGCAGATGGGGCTTGCCTATACCGTATACTCCTATATCTCCTCCTTTACGGAAGGGGGATTGCTGACCGTATACGCGGGCGTCAATCCTTCCAACGTAGCAAAAGCGCAGGATGCGATTGAAGGGGTGATTGCAGAATTTTGCAAAAACAAACTTACGCAGGACGAGCTTGCCCGCGGCCGCGAGCAGCTCAAATCTTCCCTCGTTCTGGCGCAGGAAAACTCCGCATCGCAGATGCTTGCATACGGCAAGTACATGCTCTACAACGATGCCGTGCTCGACTTTGAAAAGCGTGTCCGCGGTATTGAAGCGATAACGATGGAGGACTGCGAGAGGGCAATCGCCGCAAATTTCGGGCGGGAAAATATGGCGGCGTCCATCGTCGGCAAGGTAAACCGTCCGCTGGAAATATAATTCGTTAAAATCATGTCGATGGGTTTATTTGCTGAAAAACCCATCGATTTTCTCTTAAAACAATAATTTGCAAAGTACTATGTCTGATATAATACACGGATTTAAACCTGTTTTTGACTCGAACAGCGAGTTGCTCGTCTTGGGGAGTTTTCCCTCCGTCAAGAGCCGTGCGATCGATTTTTATTATGGCAATCGGCAAAATCGGTTTTGGAAAATGCTGTACGGGTATTTCGGGGAAACGCTGCAAGAGGGGGTTGAAGCAAAGAAAGATTTTGTCCTTCGCCGCCATGTAGCGCTGTGGGACGTAATCTCCTCGTGCGAAATTGTCGGCTCGTCCGACGCGAGTATTGAAAATTATACCGTCGCCGATATTCGCTCCGTCGTGCAGGCAGCGCCGATTCGCATGATTCTCTTAAACGGTGCCACGGCCCATAAAATTTTCAGTGAAAATTTCGGCGGAATCGGGGTGCCGTATCTTCGCATGCCGTCCACGAGTCCCGCCAATCCTCGCTACGAGCAAGGGGTTTGGCATGCCGCGCTCGACTCTGTTTTCAAACCGGCAAAACTGTGAACGCGCAATTTTTGCGGCGGGTTAAGGGCGCTGCGGCGAGTAGCTTTTTAGCGGCAAAAAATCGTTGATTTTTGTCGCTTTTGTAAAGCGTAAAATATTGCAAAATAAACTATTTTAAAATTAACAGTTAGGAGCCTGAAAATGATTGCTTACGAAGAAACCCTTGCGGAGCTTTCCGCAATGAAGGACGAGAAGTACCGCGTGTTCAACGAGCGAATCGTAAACGTGCCGTCGGGCACGAGCATCGGCGTGCGCACGCCGATGCTGCGCGATTACGCCAAAAAATTTGTTAAGCGCGAAGATTTTTCCTTTGACGAATTATTTCAATGGCCGAACGATTTTTATGAAATTCGCCTTTTGAAATGCCTATGCGTCGGCTATGCAAAGGTACCCTTTGCGGAAAAGGAGGAGCTCATCGAAAAGTGCCTCCCCGTCATCGACGGCTGGGGTGTGTGCGATTTGTTCTGTGCCACTTTAAAGGAGGTAGAAAAGCACCGCGAAGAATTTCTGCCGAACATTGAGCGCTATATTGCGATGGGTACGGAGTTTTCCCAAAGGTTCGGCTATATCCTTTTGCTCGGCTGCTATATGGAGGAGGAATACCTGCCCGTCATCTTCCGCCTGCTCGGTGAGGCAAAAACGGAGTGCTATTATACATATATGGGTGCGGCGTGGCTGTTGGCGGAAGTGCTCGTCAAGTTTTACGGCGAGGGGGTGCGCTACCTGAAAGAAGGCGCGCTGGACGGAAGAACGAAGAATAAAGCCATCCAAAAGGCGCGCGAGAGCTTCCGGCTGACGGACGAGCAAAAAAATTATTTAAAATCTTTGAAAAATTGATGAAAAAGCGAAAAAAGTGTGATACAATATTACTAACGCTTTCGGGATTCACCGCAGGCGACTATAAACGGAGTGTTGCAAGACAAAACAACGGAGTGTATCAATGGACATCTTAAAGAAGCTGACGGAAGAATTTCCTTCCATCCGAGAAGACAGGGCTCAAAACATCATCAACCTCATCGACGAGGGGAACACCATTCCCTTCATCGCCCGTTACCGCAAGGAGATGACGGGCAGCTGCGACGACCAGGTGCTGCGCGAATTTAACGACCGACTGCTGTACCTGCGCAACCTCGAAAAGAGGAAGGAAGAAGTCGCCAAATCCATAACCGACCAGGGGAAAATGACGGAGGAAATCCAGCAGGCGCTGGATGCGGCAACGACGCTTACCGAGGTGGAGGACATCTACCGCCCGTACAAGCAGAAGAAAAAGACGCGCGCGAGCGTCGCTATCGAAAAGGGCTTGCAGTCGCTCGCCGACTTTATCCTCGCGCAGGATAAAAACGCCGACGTGCGCGCGGAGGCGGAAAAGTACGTCGACGAAGAGAAGGGCGTCGCCACGGCGGACGAGGCGATTGCCGGCGCGAAGGACATCATCGCGGAAATCGTTTCCGACGACGCGAACGTGCGCAAGAAGCTGCGCAACCTCTTCATGAAAAACGGCGAGATTCAGACCAAGCTCGTCAATGCGGATAAAGAGGGAGCAAAGACGTACGAGATGTACGCCGACTATTCCGAGCTCGTGGCGGAAATCAAGAGCCACCGCGTGCTCGCCGTCAACCGCGGCGAAAAGGAGGATTTCCTCAAAGTCAAGGTGGTATTCAACGACGAAATTGCCAAGCGCATCACCGGCGCGGGGTATTTAAAGGACGGCGGCTACTCCACGCAACTCGTGCAGGAAGCTGTGGAGGACGGCTACGACCGCTTGATTTACCCCTCCATCGAGCGCGAAATCCGCGCGGCGCTCACCGAGAGCGCGAGCGAGCAGGCAATCAAAATGTTCGAGGTCAACTTGAAGCCGCTCTTAATGCAGCCGCCGATTAAGGATAAAATCACGCTCGGGCTCGACCCCGCGTACCGCACCGGCTGCAAAATTGCCGTCGTAGACGGCACAGGCAAGGTACTGGACAAGACGGTCGTCTATCCCACGCCCGGCCCCAAGCAGAATATCGACGCGGCGAAAGCGAAGCTGAAAGAGCTCATCGCAAAATATAATGTCGACATCATCTCCATCGGCAACGGCACGGCCTCCAAGGAGAGCGAAATTTTCGTGGCCGAGCTCATCAAGGAAATCAAGGAGGAGACGGGCAGGGAAGTTTCCTACATGGTCGTGTCCGAGGCGGGCGCGTCGGTGTACTCCGCCAGCCCCCTGGGTGCGGAGGAATTCCCCGATTTCGACGTCGCGGAGCGCAGCGCGGTCTCCATCGCGCGCCGCTTGCAAGACCCGCTCGCGGAGCTCATCAAAATCGACCCGAAGTCCATCGGCGTCGGGCAGTACCAGCACGACATGGATAAAAAGCGGCTGGACAGCGTCCTGTCGGGCGTGTTGGAGGACTGCGTCAACAGCGTCGGCGTCGATTTGAACACGGCGAGCGTATCCCTCCTCAAATATGTGGCCGGCCTGAACGCGGGCATCGCCAAAAATATCGTCACCTACCGCGAGGCGAACGGTAAATTCGTTTCCCGCAAGGATATCCTGAAAGTTCCGAAGCTCGGGGAAAAGGCGTTCACGCAGTGCGCGGGCTTCTTGCGCATTCAGGACGGCGCGAATATCCTCGACAATACCGCCGTGCATCCCGAATCGTACGCCGCGGCGGAAAAGCTGCTCACCCTGTTCGGCTACACCGCCGACGATGTAAAGGCGGGTAAAATTTCCGACCTTCCCAAAAAGGTGCAGGAATACGGTGAGGAAAAGGCGGCGAAAGACGCAGGATTAGACGTTCCCACGATGAAGGACATCGTCGCCGAGCTCGTCAAGCCCGGCCGCGACATCCGCGACGCGCTCCCCAAGCCCATCCTGCGGCAGGACATCATGGACATCAACGACCTCGCGCCCGGTATGGAGCTCATCGGCACGGTGCGCAACGTCGTCGATTTCGGCGCGTTTGTCGATATCGGCGTGCATCAGGACGGGCTCGTGCACCTGTCCGAAATCACCGACCGCTACATCCGTCACCCCTCCGACGTGCTCGAAGTGGGGCAGACGGTCACCGTTTGGGTCAAGGACGTCGACGTCAAGAAAAACCGCATCGGCCTTACGATGAAAAATCCCGCCGCCAAGAAAAAACCTGCGGCAAAAGCGCAGTAGGGTATTGACAAATCGGCTGATTTTTAGTAAAATAATACCATAACGCAGGAGGATTACGGTATGTTTGAAAAGGTACGCGACATGCTCGCGAAGCAGTTGAATCTGTCGGCGGAACAAATCAAGCCGGAGAGCGATGTCGTAAAAGATTTGGGGGCGGACTCGCTCGACGTTGTGGAGCTTTTGATTTCGTTGGAAGACGACTACGGCATCTCCATTCCGGAAGATGACATCGTGAACGTCAAAACGGTGCAAGACATCGTCGATATGATTGAAAAGCTCAACAAATAATGTATAATTGCCGAAAAATTCGGCTCATTCCGCGCCCCGAACGATTCGTTCGGGGCGCGTTTCCTATTTACTGAATCGCGCCGAACATATTGCAGTGGCTCGGCAAAATAAAGGGCGAGGAGGCGAAAGATGAAAAGGGGGCTCGGCGTTCCCTTCCGTTAAAATAAAAATTTTTCGGGAGGGTATTATGAGGTTTCAGAAGATCGATTTTCAGACGTGGGAGCGAGCAAAGGAGTTTCGCTTCTTTTTGGATAAATTGCGCAACGTTATCAGTATAACTGTCGATTTAGATGTGACGGCGTTTCTGCAAAGAGTCAAGGCGCGCGGGCAAAAGTTTTACCCGTCCATGCTGTGGGCGGTGTCACGCATCGTCAACGCGCACGAGGAATTTCGTGTCGGCCGAAATGCGGCGGGGGAGTACGGTGTTTACGATTTTGTTTCGCCGTACTACGCGCAGTTTTATCGGCAGGACGAAAAATTCGCGAAGCTCGTTACCGAGTATTCGCCGGACGAGGCTGTATTCTGCAAACGCTTTGCGGAGGATGCGGTGCGGTATCGGGATTTGCGCGGATTCGATTTTGCCGCGCCGCCCAACGTGTTCGATGTGTCCTGTCTGCCTTGGGTACATTACCGCGCCTTTGACGTGCATGTGTTCGATGCGGGCGATTATCTCGCGCCCGTCATCACTTGGGGTAAATTTGAAGAGCGAGGCGGCAAAATGCTCTTGCCTTTTACGTTCAATATCCACCATGCTGTGGCGGACGGGTTTCACGCCTGCCGCTTTCTGAACGAGTTGCAGGAGTTGCTCGATCAATAATCGACAAAAATAATTTTATCGTCGATAAATTGATGAAGGAGGGGATTAAATGCAATTTACAGCGCATTGCGAAACGCCGCTCGGTGGCGTCACGTTGGCGAGCGACGGCGAATCGCTCACGGGGCTTTGGTTCGACGGGCAGAAGTATTTCGGTGCGGGGCTTTGCTCCGCGCCGACCGAAAGGAAATTGCCCGTTTTTGAAAAGGTTCGCGAATGGCTGCAAGTTTATTTTCGAGGGGAAAGCCCCGATTTTACGCCGCCGCTTTCGCTGCAGGGAACTCCCTTTCGGTGCGCAGTGTGGGAAAAATTGTTGCTCATTCCGTACGGAAATACGGCGACTTACGGGGAGATCGCGCGCATGCTTTCGGAAGTATTCGGGTGCCAGGTCTCCGCGCGCGCCGTCGGCAATGCGGTCGGTCATAACCCCGCGTCGCTCATTGTGCCGTGCCACCGCGTGCTTGGAGCGGATGGGAGTCTGACGGGTTACGCGGGCGGCGTCGAGCGAAAGCGCCGCCTGCTGGAATTGGAAGGATGTTGTGTGGGAAAATCTTTATAAAAATTTCTCGGCAAAGTTTTGATAAAATGCATACGGATGAATGCAACCCGCGCTTACATACTTTGTTTGCGCGGGTTGGTTGCGTTTCTGTTTCGATAAAGATATAATAAATAGCGAGGAGTGAGAAGTATGAATATTCAGAAAAATAATATCGCATGGAATTTGTCGTCGCTGCGCCGCTTGAAGGGGATAACATTGGAGGAGGTGGCAGATAAGATCGGAGCGACGCGGCAAGCGGTCGGAAAATGGGAGAGCGGGGAAACCGTGCCCGATTTGATGCATGCCTCGGCTTTGGCGGAATTGTACGGCGTTACTCTCGATTCGCTCCTGCATTATAACGAAGAGTCGGAAGGGATACCGATTCCTCCCAAGGGTAAGCACATATTCGGCGTGGTCACATTGGGCGAGCGCGGGCAAATTGTATTGCCGAAACGTGCTCGGGATGTATTCGGGTTAAAGGCAGGCTCCATGCTCGTTGTGCTTGGCGACGAAGCGGAGGGCAGCCGCGGCATCGCGCTCGTAGAGGGCGGGATTTTGATGGAATATGCGTCCAAAGTGATGGATGTGTTGGGCGTCAAAGAGGAGTAATCGATATGGAAAAACTCTTGGATGCGGTCGGGCTCGTCAAACGGTACGCAAAATTTACATTGCAAGGCGTTTCTCTGTCTGTCGAGGCGGGTAAAATCGTGGGGTTTATCGGTCGCAACGGGGCGGGAAAAAGCACCACGCTCAGGGCGATTGTCGGTTTGGTTCACAGAGACGGCGGTTCTGTGCGCATATGCGGCATGAATATCGATGAAAACGCGGCCGCTTGTAAGACGGTGATGGGAACAGTTTTCGGTGGGTTGGAATTTTATCCGCATAAAAAATTGAAAGATATAGCCGAAGTGACGCGCCGATTTTATCCGCAGTGGGATACGGAGACATACCGCAAATTGACGTCGCGATTTTCCTTGGACGAAAATAAAAAGGTTCGCGAACTTTCCAACGGAATGAAGGTTAAATTTTTATTGTCGCTTGCATGTTCGCATCGTGCGCGCCTGTATGTGTTCGACGAACCGACGAGCGGACTCGATCCTGTTTCGCGCGAAGAAATTCTTTCTCTCATGCGTGCGCTTGTGCGAAACGGGGAGTGCGGAGTGCTGTTTTCCACCCAGATAACTTCCGATTTGGAAAAATGCGCGGATGATATCGTATTTATTCGGCAGGGCAATATCGTTCATACTGCGGAAAAAGGGGAGTTTATCCGCAGTTATGCTCATTTACGGCAAGGCAGACTGCCGACATTGGAAGAAATCATGATTGCGGAGGAGGGGGTCGATGAAGAATTTTCTTTTTAAAGAATTGCGTCTCGCCGCACATCCGACGTTATTTATATTTACGGCGCTGGGCGTGCTCGTGCTTGTACCCGATTATCCGTACGGGGCCATTTTTTTGTTCGGTAGTTTGGCGACGTATATCACTTTTCAATACGGGCGAGAAACGAACGATATTTATTATTCTTCGCTTTTGCCGACGGACAGGCGCGATATCGTAAAGTCAAAATTACTGTTAAGTATATTTGCGGAATGTGCGCAGTTGTTGATATCCTTGCCGTTCGCATTCGTCCGCCCGCTGTTATTCCCCGGAGGGAATGTTGTCGGCATTGAGGCAAATGTGGCTTTCTATGGCTTTGCCCTGTTTTCATACGCAATTTATAATCTTATTTTCTTTTCTGAATTTTATAAAACGGCGTATAAGGCGGGCATTTCGTTCATCAAGGCGTTTATTCCTGAAGCAATCGTTATCGGGGTGATGGAAACGTTTGCTCATATGCCTTCGCTTGCGTGGATAGATGGTATGGCGGGCGACGATTTGCTTTTGCAGCTGCCGATTTTGGCGGGGGGTATTGTGGCATATTGCGTTTGCAATATTGCAGCCCTAAAAACAGCTGTCAAACGCTTTGCTTCCGTCGATATTTAACTGCTCGCGTGTCCTTTCACTATTGAAAAAAGACACGCACATTTTATAACGCATCATATACTGATAGAAAAACGGAGGTTTTTCTATGTACGGATTGAGCGCCGAATCGCCGTATCCCGCTTTGGAAGGGGTGAGTGCAGACAGGGAGAGTGTGCGCATCCTCTCTCCCGCCTATGCAGACCGCGACAGCGAGCTTACGGCGATATTGCAGTATGTCTTTCATGCGACCGTTTTTTCGGGGTTGCAAATGAAGCAGTATTCTCGTCTTCTGATGGGGATTGCCGTCAGCGAAATGCACCATTTGGATATTCTCGGCGGCATGCTGTATCGAATGGGGGCGTTGCCCGTCTTTACCTCCTGTCCGCCGCGCCTGTTCGACTTCTATTCAACCGCCGCCGTGTCCTATTCCTGCGAGCCGGTAAAGATGATTCAGGCCGATATCCGCGGCGAAAAAGAGGCGATCCGGCAGTATCAAAGTATGCTCCGCCGTTTACGCAATGAGAGTGTTGCGGCGATAATATCCCGTGTTATTATCGATGAAGAGCTTCATTTGCATACTTTGCAGAGTATTATGTCTGAAATAACAGCATGTTAAACTCGATTCTTTGTGAGGGGTCAATCCCAAATATTAAGTATTTTTCGGTGAACGTTTATATAAGAAATTTTTATCGATAAATTTTTACTTATTTGTTTCAAACGCTTTCCTTTTTAAAAGATGTGTAGTATAATAAGAGCGGTTCCGAAAGAGGGGCCGCTCACTTTTTGATAATTTTTTTAGGAGGCTTGTTGTATGGCAAGGTTCACATTGCCCAGAGACCTGTATCACGGCAAGGGCGCATTGGAAAATTTGAAAAACCTGAAAGGCAAGCGGGCGATTGTCTGCGTCGGCGGCGGTTCGATGAAGCGTTTCGGCTTCCTCGACAGGGCTGTCAATTACCTGAAAGAGGCGGGCATGGAAATCGCCCTCATCGAGGGCATCGAGTCCGATCCGTCCGTCGAAACGGTCATGGCGGGCGCGAAGAAGATGGAAGAGTTCCAGCCCGACTGGATTGTCGCAATGGGCGGCGGTTCGCCGATTGACGCGGCGAAGGCGATGTGGATTAAGTACGAGTATCCCGAAACGACCTTCGAGGATATGTGCAAGGTGTTCGGCCTGCCCGAGCTTCGCAAAAAGGCGCACTTCTGCGCTATCCCTTCCACCTCCGGCACGGCGACGGAAGTGACGGCGTTCTCCATCATCACCGATTACCAGAAAGGCATCAAGTACCCGATTGCGGACTTTGAAATCACGCCCGACGTCGCCATCGTCGACCCCGAGCTCGCGGAAACGATGCCCGCCAAACTCACGGCGCACACGGGTATGGACGCGCTGACGCACGCCGTCGAGGCGTACGTTTCCACCTGCAACTGCAACTATACCGACCCGCTCGCCATCTATGCGGCGGAGCTGATTACGCAGAACCTCGTCAAGTCCTTCAACGGTGATATGGCTGCGCGCGATACCATGCACGACGCGCAGTGCCTCGCGGGCATGGCGTTCTCCAACGCTCTGCTCGGCATCGTCCACTCGATGGCGCACAAGACGGGCGCGGCGTTTGCGAACGGCCACATCATTCACGGCGCGGCGAACGCGATGTACCTGCCCAAGGTCATCAAGTTCAATTCGAAAGACGAAACGGCGAAAAAGCGCTACGGTCAGCTCGCCGACTATCTGCACCTCGGCGGCAAGAGCGACGAGGAAAAGGTCGATAAACTCATCGCCCTCGTCCGCAAGATGAACGACGAGTTGAAGATTCCGCAGTCCATCCAAAACTACGGCAACGGCGGCGTCATCGTCGACGAAAAGGACAGGATGGTTCCCGAAGAGGAATTCCTCGCCAAGGTGCACGACATCGCCGTCAATGCGATTGCCGACGCCTGCACCGGCTCCAACCCCCGCCAGCCCTCCGTGGAGGAGATGGAAAAGCTGCTCAAGTGCTGCTATTACGACACCGAAGTCGATTTCTAAAATTTTCGGAATACAATGGAGAGAGCCGCCCGCATTGCGGGCGGCTCTTTCCGTGCGCAGCCAAATTTCCCTTTACAGAGGGCGGGTGCCTATGGTATAATCAATAAAGCCGTTCCGCTCGTCGGGGCGGCAATCAATTCACTTCAAGAGAGAGAAATCAATGCCCATCCGAGTATTGTTTGTCTGCCTCGGCAATATCTGCCGTTCGCCGATGGCGGAGTTTGTTTTCAAGGATAAAATCGCCCGCGCGGGGCTGTCCGAGCAGTTTATCGTCGAATCGGCGGGCACGAGTTCGGAGGAAGAGGGGAACCCCGTCTATCCGCCCGCGCGCGCCGAGCTTGCCAGGCACAACATCTCCTGCGCGGGCAAGCGCGCGCGCAAAGTGCATCCGTCCGACTATACGAAGTTCGACTATATCCTCGCGGCGGAAGCGCGCAACGTGCAGGGCTGCCTGCGCATCTTCGGCGGCGATTCCGAAAATAAGGTGTTCCGCATGCTCGACTTTTCCGCCCGCCCGCGCGACATTTCCGACCCGTGGTGGACGGGCGATTTTGCCGCCGCCTACCGCGATATCGACGAGGGTACGGACGGATTTTTGCGCATGCTTTCCGAAAGCGGAAAAATTCCCCCGAAAAACTTCGGCGGCGGTGCGGACAAGTGTTAAAAACATTTGACATTCTTCTTGCATAGTATTACAATAACGCGCGGAAAATGAGAGAATACGAACAAGGTCGTTGATAACCGATGGATTTTCTGAATACTTTCATCAACGTTTTGATGGTCGTCGTGTTGGCTGTGCCGGGGTATTTTCTCCGCAAGGCGAAACTTTTGCCCGAAAACACGGCCGGCATTTTTGCCGTCCTTTTGTTGTATATATCACAGCCCTTTTTGATGATGTCGTCTTTGCTCGATAAAGAATTCGAGCCATCCATGCTCCTCGACTTTGCGTGGATTCTTTTGTTTGCCGTCCTTTTGCAGCTGCTCGTTTACTTTGCGGCAAAGCTGTTCTTCGTCAGGGAAAAGGATATGGCGGCAAAGCGGGCGTGCGAGGCGTGTTCCTACCTCGGCAACGTCGGGTTCATGGGCATCCCCGTTATGCAGATGCTCTTCCCCGATAACCCCGAAATGATTTTATATACCGTCGTGTACAACATTGCGTTCAACGCGATGACGTGGACGCTCGGCGTGTTCGCCGTCACGGGTGAGCGCAAATTCGTCAAGCCGCTGAAGGTGATTCTCAACCCGCCGACCATTGCCGTCATCATCGCTCTTCCGCTGTTCTTCTGCAACGTAACGGTACCCGAGCAGGTGATGACGCCCATCCGCTACCTCGGCGATATGACGCTTCCGCTCTCCATGATTATTTTGGGGCTTCGCCTTGCGGATATGCGACTCATTTCGCTCGTCAACGATTGGAAAGTGTATATGGTCGCCTTTGTCAAGCTTATTGTGTCGCCGCTGTTGTGCCTCGGGGTGCTGATTCTGTGCGGGCTGTTTCTGCCCATCGGGCGCACCGTCGTCATCGCGCTGTACATCATTGCGGCGATGCCCACGGCGTCCAGCGCCTTAAACTTTGCCGAAATGTACGGCGGAGCGAAGGAAACGGCCGCCGCAGCAACGCTGATGAACACGATTTTGTGCATCGCTACAATTCCGATTTTGATGCTGTTGACGCAATTTGTATAAACAAGAAGAACCCCGCGTTTCCACGCGGGGATTTTTATCTAAAAAGAAATCCACCGGCTATGCC
>CAKNLK010000022.1 GCA_930989535.1 uncultured Clostridia bacterium
TGATAAAAACATCACATCAGTATTTATCAAAGTGTCCATAAAAATATGTGACAGTTTACAAATTAGACCGGTTCTCCCGCAACAAGTTCGAATCGGTCGTCAACCGCAGGAAGCTTGCCGACAACGGTGTGAAACTTTTATCCGCCATGGAGAACATTCCCGACTCCCCCGAGGGAATCATTCTCGAATCGCTTTTGGAGGGCATGAACCAATACTTTTCCGCAGAGTTGTCGCAAAAGGTGTGCCGCGGCAAACGGGAAACTCGGCTCAAGGGGAACTTTCAGGGCGGGCCCGTGCCTTACGGGTATAAGACCGAGGGAAGAAAACTCGTCATCGACGAAGACGAGGCGGAGGCCGTGCGCTTTATCTTCGACCAATCTTCCAAAGGCGTATTCGTGCATAACATCATTCAGGCTCTGTGACCGGGAAGGGAATACTCAATAAGGGAAAACCCTTTGCATTGAATACCGTCTACAGAATACTCCAAAACGAAAAATACACGGGAAAATATTGTTTCAAAGAGGAGGTTTCGGAGAATATGTATCCGCAGATAATTCCGGAAGAACTGTACGAAAAGGTGCGCGCCATATCGGAGAAGAACAAGCGCGGCAAACGTAGCATCAAGACAGTATACCTGCTCCGGGATAAAATGATATGCGGCTACTGCGGCATGCCCGTCGTCGCGGAGAGCAATACCGGAAAGAAAAGAGAGCCGGACAGGTTCTACTACAAATGCAAAGGCAGGAAGAGAAAACTCAACGATTGCAGGAAAGCGTCCGTAAGGAAAGAAAAGCTGGAGCAAATCGTTCTGGATACCATAATGAACCGGCTGACGGATAAAGGCTTTATGGATAAATTCGTACAGGACGTGCTTGCGGAGCAGGAGAAACGCAGCAGAGAGCGCTCCTCCCTGCAAACCCTGTTAAAGGAACAGCGGCAGAACGAAACAACGCTCAATAATATCCTGTCCGCGATTGAGAAAGGCGTAGTCAACAACACCACGCAAAAGCGTATGAAGGAGTTGGAGGAGCGGCAGGAGGAACTCGAGCGGCTTATCCTCATAGAGCGCAGCAAGCAGTCCGCATACTATTCCGAATCGCAGATACGGGAATATTATGAACAGGTATTGCAGGCGGAGCCGCAGACGCTTATCAATTTCCTCATTAAACAGATTATCCTGTACGACGATAAAATCGAAATATATTTCAATACCCCTACAACAGGCCCCGACAATGTTCGGGGCTTTCTCTTTTGCCGACTTTTCCTATGATAAGCATACTCTCCGAATTTTGCTTTTTCGGGAGGCTATGGTAGCATAGTTCCTCGCGCAAGTCAACGTCCGAAAAATCGTTGCCGAAAACTTCCATATTAAAGAAAAGTTTGAGCCGAGCATTCCATTGCTCGGCTCTTTTGCTATGCTTACAAAGTTTTGATTTATATCCACGCAACGATTTTTCTTTCCCCGTTGACTTCCGCAGAATGACTCAAAAGATACTTCCTTCCACCGTCCTATGCACCTTCGCCTTTTGCCCGAAAAAGGCAAAATCAAATTCGGAGGTGTATCTGAAAATGGAAATGTTGGTAACGAAGTTCTCGAAAGGAAAGTACAAAAATGAGCTGGAATTGTTCTCCGAGCCTATCTCTGCCGGGAACGTAAAGCTCATGGGTGAGATGATCGCATTGCAGGCATTGCGTACCGTGAAAAAGTACGATATGAAAATCGCGGACAAACTCTATATCGGTTTAATCAAAGACCTGCACCACATGGGAGAAATAGACTATATCGTGTCGGACGGTTACGATTGCGCACAGACAGCTATGTGCTTCCTGTATCGGTTTCTCGGAAGAACGGTTCACGAAATTTACGGGAAAGATAAAAAGGGAAAAGAAATTACCATTAAACTTGCGTGCTACCGGGAAGTAGACCGCTTTATTGACACTCTGCGCAACAGACCCGACAGCCATAAACAGGTCGAATACATAGACTTTACGGATTATAAGGCTCTGCCTATGGACCCCGTGAACTGCTTCGAGAAAGAACAGACCGATTACAGCAAATACGACGAACTTGTAGCGGCGTTACGGTTATCCGCTCTGGAACTCGCCATCCTAAATTGCTATATGAACGGTATGCGGCAAGCCGAAGTGTGCGCGGAACTGGGAATCGGCAGAGGTACTATCAATCACAGGAAAGCGAGTATCCGACAAAGGTACTATTCCCTGTACGGCGAACTCTGATATGCCGTTTAACTTCATACAAACGTAAAGGCAGCCGCTTATACAGTGACTGCCTTTTTTCATGTGTAACCCGAACACCCCGGCTCCGCATTGTTTTTATATCGTTGACTCTACGCTGTTTTCAATCACTAAATATTGCAACTTTTCGCCTTTCCTCCCGCTATAGAGGCTATCGATTTACGTTACCCGTACCTTTGCTTACGGGAAGAGAGTGAAGCCGCCCGATTACAAAATATGTGTGCTCTTAAAAATCGGGCGGCGAGAGAGAAACCGCCGTCAGGCGCAATAGTGCCGTGCGGCGGTGTCTTTCTCAAAATCACGGCTTTTTGTTTTATAATCGCCATAGGCGATTGCGGTGCGCTCGTTTTCGCCATTGCAAGCAAGTGAAAGCCTCGCACACCTTCAGCTTAAAACTTTTTTCGTGAAACTAGTTCTGCATCAGCGACTTCCTGTACTTTGCAGGCGTGACGCCGACGTACTTTTTAAAGATTTTGATGAAGTAATTGCCGTCGTTATAGCCGACCTCTTCGGCGGTCTTGTCGACGGAGGAGCCCTCCATGAGCAGCTTTTTCGCCGCCTCCAACCGCACGCGCGTCAGATAATCGCTGAACGTGGTGCCCATTTCGTTGCGGAAGAGGTGGCTCAGGTAACAGGAGCTCACGAACACATTCTGCGCGAGCGATTCCAAATCGAGATTGTCGCTGTAATTTGCGTTGATGTAGCGAATGGCGGCGGCGAGGTGCGCGCTGGACACCCGCTTGCTGCGGCTTTCGTACACGGCGGCGATAAAGTTTTCCATGATTTCGATGGTGCTCGCGCACAAATCCTGAAAATCGATGTTGTCCAATAACAGCCGCGAACTCTTTTTGACGATATCGGTCAGCGCCGAAGTCGGCGCGCCCGCCTCGACCGCACTGCGCGAGAGGAATGCCGAAAACTCGTACAGTTTCGCCTTGATAATCTCCAAATCGCCGCTGGCATAGGAGAAAATTTCGTTCAAAAAGCGGTTGATGATGCCGCGCGCGCCCGTCTTATCCCCCAGCTGCACGTAGGCGATTAGCTCCTTTTCGAGCTCCGTGGGGTACTTGTTGTAACAGGGCTGCGACTCTTTGAGCTGCATTTCGCGCTGAATACGCAGCCGCTCGAGGTTCATGCGAGAAATTTCCAGCCGCTGCTCGAGGTATTTGCGCTCTTCGCCAGCCATGTACTCGACCAATACGCGCAGCATTTCGGAAATGCTCGTCATCACCTCGCAATCCACCTGCCGCACCGAATCGATTGCGCCCTGGTCGACGGAAACGCCCATGCTCAGGCATCTATCGCGCATTTCGGCATAAAAATATTCGTCCTTTTCCCACAGCACGACGGGGCCGGTGGTGATATACGCCACGGCCTGCCCGTCGATGCGCACGGCGGCGATGCACATAACCAGGCCGCACGGCGTTTCGTATATGTAGCTGGATTTGAGCTCGTCCGCCTTGCGGCCGCTCTGCTCGATTTTTTCCCGGCAGACGCAGGAGCCGCGCATCGTTTCGCACAGCGAACGCTCGCCGCGCACGCTCAGCTGCTCGGAGCCGCTCAAATCGTAGAGCGAAACGTCCAGCCCGCTCGTTTTAGAATAATTTTTGAACAGCTTTTCGAGTTCCCGAAAATTCAGAATCTCGCGAAGGTTCACATTTTTGATGTTCATCTTTCTCCCGAAAGCGCCCGCCGCAGATGCGCGGGGCGCCCTTTCGCTTTTCCTTGCTCGAGTATAGTATAAACCATTTTTCCGCATTTTGCAAGGGATAAATTTTGCGGGGGAAAACCGCTCGGGTTTCCCCTAAATCTCACGGAAAAAAGTTTTAACAGCTTAAAACTTTTTTCGTGAACCAAATAATTACTGCGCGTTTGAGAACCGCGCTTCTCAAAAAGCGCCCCCAATTTGTCGCATACTTGCGACCTGAGCGGGTGAATGCCGCGCGCGTAATATGGTGTGCCCTTAAATCGCGCGCGGCAGAGGGCAGAGTCCTCAACTCACGGAAAAAAGTTTTATCAGCTTAAAACTTTTTTCGTGAACTTAGAAGTTCATATTTTCAATATACGCGTCCATAAACTCTGCATCGGCGGAGAGGTCGATATACTCCGTTTCCGCGGCGAGCTTTATCGCGCGTTCGAGGGCGGCGCGGCTGAGCATGCACATACGCGTGCCCGCGAGCGCCGCATTGCCGATAACCCGCTGATGCTCCGCGCCTTCGGCGGGCAAAAGCCCCGTCCTGCGCGCGTTTTCGCCGTCGAGATAGAACCCCAGCCCGCCCGCGATGTACAGCGTCCGCTCCGCCAAATTCAGCCCCGCGCGCTCCGCCAGAATACGGATGCCCGCACAGATGGCGCTCTTAGCCAGCTGGTAATTGCGCACGTCTTTCTGCGATATGTATACGCCGCCGCCGATTGTGAATTGATCGCCCTCCTCAAAGGCGCCCGTCTCGTCGATTGCGCCGGACTCGCACATCACGGCGAGCGCGTCGACCAGGCCCGCGCCGCAGATGCCGCGAGGCTCGCCGCCGCCGATGGTCGTATACTCGATTTTGCCGCCGTTCAGCCGCACGCTGTCGATGGCGCCCGCAACGCCGCCCGTGCCGCACTCGATATTCGCGCCCTCGAAGCAGGGCCCCGCCGCGGTGGAAGTGCACACGAATTTTCCGCCCGCGCTGGCGAGCATTTCTCCGTTGGTGCCGATATCGACGAGCAGGGCGTCCTCCCTGTCCAGCCCCGCCGCGACGGCACCCGCGACGATATCCGCGCCCACATACGCGGAGACGGAGGGCAGAAGCTGCACCTCGCCCGCGGGCAGCCCCAGCTCCCCGCCGGGCATGGAGCGGAATTCGGTGAATACGGGGGTAAAGGGATAGCGCCCGATGCCGGATACGTCTTCCCCGCACAAAAGGTGCAGCATGGTCGTGTTGCCGCACACGGTGATTTTTTTCAGCGCGGGAATGGAAAATTCGCGCAGGAAGCGGGACGCCGTTTCCGCGATTTGCCCGCGCACTGCCTCCGCCAGCCGCTCCCCGTTGCCCGCCTCCGCGCTCATGATGCGCGAAATTACGTCGGCGCCGAAGGACGCCTGGCGGTTGAGCTCGGCGTGTTTTTTGAGTATCTTTCCGCTCTTTAAATCGCAGAGGGCGTAGGCGACGGTGGTCGTGCCGATATCGACGGCGATGCCGAACCCCTCTTCGCCGTCGCACTCGACGCGTTCCTCGGCGGACTCGGTCAGACCGCCGCCGACATATTCGCCCGCGCGGACGATAAGCCCCTCCTCCGCGCTCGTTTTGCACGCGAGCACTTCCCGCTCTTCCTCGCCGAAGGAACCGCCGCACACATGCACCTTGCATTTGCCGCAGGTGCCTCTGCCGCCGCAGCCGGCGGGAATATTCAGCCCCGCCGCCTGCAATACGGCGAGCAGATTTTCGCCCGCCCTGCACTCCGTTGTAAATTCCCGTTCGCCCGTACGAATCGTAATACGCATAAATTATTCTCCCGGCATGCTTCGATTTTGCCGCAAATAGAACAAAAAAGACAGTGCGGAACAGCGCTGCCTTTTTTTCCTTTCGGGTTTGTTTGGATTACGCGAAATAGGAACGCGCCTTTTCCGCCGCGCTCGCCGCGTCCGGCGTATACGCGTCCGCGCCGATTTCGTCCGCAAACGCCTGCGTTACCGGAGCGCCGCCAATCATAACTTTCACCTTGTCGCGCAGGCCGGCAGCCTTGAGCGCGTCGATGATATCCTTCTGGTACATCATCGTGGTGGTGAGCAGAGCGGAGAGGCAGACGATGTCCGCATCGTTTTCCTTGACCGCTTCCACGACCTTCTCCGCCGTGCAGTCGACACCGAGGTCGACGACCTTGATGCCCGTGCCCTCAATCATCATCTTGACGAGGTTTTTGCCGATGTCGTGCAAATCGCCCTTGACCGTGCAGATGACCGCCGTGCCAATCGGCTCCACGCCCGAATCCGCCAGAGCGGGTTTCAGAATCGCCAGAGCCGCGTTCATGGCGCGCGCCGCAATCAAAACTTCGGGGACGAAGATTTCGTTGTTCTTGAACTTCGTGCCGACGATGCCCATGCCCGCAATCAATCCCTCGTTGAGGATATCCTTCGGGTTTACCCCCGCGGCCAGCTCTTCGGTAACGAGCGCCGCCAAATCTTTCGCCTTGCCGCGCTGCAAAAGCGCGGAAATTTCTTCAAACCTTGCCATAAATAACTTCCTCCTGTCCCTTGCGGATACTCCTGTATTTATTACTGAATAGGAAAAATAACGCGACGGGTTTTTGCACGCCGTTTCGCCTTATTCCGTTATAGTATAGCACACAGCCCCGCAGAATGAAAGCGATTTATTTGTTAAAAAGGGGTAATTTTTTGCTTTGCGAAACCTTCACCTGCCCGAAAAAAGGGTAATATTTTGCGAAATTCAGCTGCGGACGGCGCACTCGTAAAAATAGTCGTCCATCGCATAGCCGCCGCCGATATCCGTGACGCCTTCGCCCGTGCGCGCGAACCCGAACTTTTCGTACGCGCGAATCGCCCGCGCGTTGCCCTTGTTGACGGTGAGGTATACCGCCTTCAGCCCCAGCCGGCGCGCATCCTCCGCCACAATCGCGAGCGCGCGCTGCCCCAAGCCCTGCCCGCGCAAATCCGCGCCTAGGTACAGCTTGGAGAGGAACAGCTTTTCCCGCTCCGGCCTGAGCGCGCAATAGCCGGCCTTGCGCCCGCCGAGCATGATGCGGAAATATATATAGTTTTCCCGCTCCGTCTGCTCGCGCAGCGCGGGCGCGCTCTGAAATTTTTCCAGCATGTACTCCACCTGCCCCGCACCGAGCAATGCGTCGTACGCCGAATGCCAAAGCGCGGCAATCTCCTCCGCCAGCGCGCCGAACTCCTCGGGCGGCACGGCGGCAAGCTTCATCTCCTCCACGGCTTCCTCCTCCGGGCGTTTCCGCCCCTGCCAATTCAACGACATTGTAAACCTTTCCGCGGAAAATGTCAACCGCGCCGGCGGGCGCCGCGGCGGAAAAAATGCGCCGTTCGGACTTCAAACGACAAAATATCCCGCCCTTTTTAAACATTTTTGCGCGGACAAGCAAATATAATATAACGATTCAATCCAATTTTGCGAGGGGACAGTATGCGAGAATATGTGAGCGACTACATCGGCATGCCGCTGTTAACGCGCGGCGGCGAGCGAATCGGCTACGTGAAAAACGTGCAGACGGACAAAAATCTGACGCGCGTGCGCAATTTAGAATGCTGCGACGAGGAGGAAGAGGAATTCATCCTCCCCCTTTCGGCGATAGCGAGCTTCGGCGAGGGCGCGACCGTCGTCAAGAGCCCGGCGGCGAAGGGGTGCAAAAACTGCCTGCCCGCCCCCATCGGCAGGGAGGCGTACTCCACGGAGGGCGCGCCGCTCGGGCATGTGCGCGACTTCGGGCGGGAGGGCGCGCTGCTCCGGACGCTCGTGCTTTCGGACGGGCGGGAAATCGACGCCGCGCGGATAGCGGGCGTGACGGATACCGTGCTCGTCGATTTGTCGGAAGATTTTGTGCCCAAGCCCGTGGCGAGGGCGAAGCGAAAGGAGAAAAGCCCCTGTCAAGACGCGGAGCACGCCTGCCGTGCGAACGCGGACTGCAGGGCGGACTCCCCTGCCGGGCAGAGCGCGGGCGGGCAATCCGCTTCGGCGGACGGCGCGGAGGAGGTTTTGACCGTGCGGGCGGCGTTTTCCCCCTCCCGCGACGCGGAGAGCGAAATCGCGGCGGACGCGGCGGAGACGGACACGGAGAGCAAAGCGCCGGCGCGGAAAGCGGCGGGGCGCGGACTGCTGACGGGGAAAATTCTGCCGCAGGACTTGCTCGACGCGCGCGGCAATGTTCTGGCGCGGGCGGGGACGGCGGTCAGCGCCGACGTGATACGCACCGCCATGCGGCACGACAAACTGTTCGAGCTGACACTGCTGTGCTGCTGTGCATCCCCCTTCGGGATATGGAGATAGCCAAAAAAACGGCAACGAGCCGGGCGGGAAGCAGACGCTTCCCGCCCGGCTCGTTTTCTGCAAAACGGTCGCCGATTTTGTTACCCGTTCAAAAAGCGGAACAGGAAATACAGCCCGACGATGACGGCGATACCGAGCACTACGAGCCCCGTAACTTTGAGCGGCGAGACGGGCGCCTTGCCCGTTACGACGCCGTTGACGCCGTTCACGAAAAAGTTATACAGCTTTTTGCGCCAGCTGCAGTGCCCGACGTACACGGGGATGAGCAGGTATTTATATGTAATATCGCTGCAGCGCATGGAAATGTGGAAAGACTGCACAACGTCGTACGAATATCCGCTGAGAATGGCGGCGCGCAGCCTGCCGCGCATGATGTCCTTCGCCTCTTCCCAACAGGTAAGCCCGTCTTTGGTGTACTGCGAGGCGGCGTAACCGCTCAGATATTCCTGCGTGTATTCGCGGCTCTGGTTCGTATCGAAGGAGCGGAGTTTGGAAAGGGAGGCTTCGTCGATTTTTTCGGAGGCGGAGACGAGCACATCGTCGAACGCCATGGAGTAGTTGCCGCGCACGGTAAAATAGCGTACGCGCCGCGTGGTCACGGTGCGGCCGTTGACGCGGCGGGTGGTATAATAGTACCGCCCCAGCGTGGCGACGTACGCCGAATCGGCGTTCGAATCGAAGGAAAAAGCGGGCACGTACACCCCCGCCAGCTTATCCGGCTTGGCGCTCTTGCGGAACTTGCCCGGCGCGAGCGAGCGCTTGCGCGCCCACTTGCGGACGGCCTCGCCCGCCTGCTCGCGCGCCACGCGGAAGGGAACGACGGCGTTGGGTTTCAGGCCCGAAAGCTCGTCGGTCGCCACGATGTTGCTCGTGCCGCAGAAGGGGCAGGTCTTTACGATTTCGCCCTTGCCCAAAACCTCGCGCGCGCCGCAGTTTTCGCAGCGAAACACGTGTGTTTCCGCGCCCCACGAGTTATCCTCTCGCATCAACCGCTCGAAATCCTGTTCCGCCGCGCTCTTGGAATCGATGTCCGTCGTAGTGCCGCAGTGCTCGCAATACAGCTTGCCGCTCTCCGAATCGTACACCATATTCGCGCCGCAGGCGGGGCATTTGGTGACGGAGGTGGTATTTTCCACTTCTTCCGCCATATCCCCCTGCTCTGCGGGCACTGCCTGCGCGGCACTCGCCGCGCTTTCCTCGTCAAAGCCGAACAAATCGTCCGAACGATCGCTCATTTCTCTTTCTCCCTATAACGATTTCTTGTTTTATTATAGCATTCTTTCCGCAAAATTGTCAAGGACGGCATACAAAAAAGCACCGCAAAACTGTAAACGGCGGTCTGCGCCGCGGAACGGCTGAAAAAGCACGGCAAAAGAGCGCGGCTTTCTCGCCGCGCTCTTTCCGCATTTTTATAAATCGTATTTTGCCATCATCTTCAAAAGGGAAGCGAGGATGTCGTTGAGGGCATCCGCCTCGGCGGCGGAAAGCTCCGTTTTGGCGCGGTATACGCGCAATAAGTCCTCCATCTTCTGCGATTCGAGGCGGTCGCCCGCACCGAGCGGCATCTCCTTGAGCCGTTCCAAAACCGAAAAGATATGTTCGAGCCGCACGTCTTTATCCACATACACCCGCGCGCCGTCCGAAAAGCAGCGCACCTTCTGCGGGCGGGGCGGAGCGCTCTCGGGAGCAGGCGCGGAAACGAACTCCTCCTCTTCCGCCGCGGCGGGAAGGCGGGGCTTCTTTTTCTCCTTTTCCCGCTTTTGCGCGGGAACGAGGCAAACGGCGCCGTACAAGAGGAGGTAAAAGACCTTCGCGCAGAGGAACAGGGCGAGCACGGGCGCGGCGTCCTGCAAGTCGCCGCGGCACAGGTACAGCGCGAGCAACAGGAACAGGCATAAATCCCCTTCGATCAGATACCAGACGCGGCTTCTTTTGCGCAGTTTTCCTATGCACAACAGAAGCGGAAAATAGACGGCGAAGGAGGCGAGCGGCAAGAGCAATAAAATCAAAACGGTTATATCGCAGAACAGCCCGCCCGCATCGCCGAAAAACCCGACGATTTTGCCGAAAATTTGCAGAGACATAACGCACCCCCGAAAAAAGGCCGCGGCAGACACATTCTGCCGCGATACATCCATTATAGCCGAATTTTGGGCATTTTTCGGGGGATATTCCCGCAATTTCCGTCGTTTTTTGCCGAAAGCGAAAGTTTTTGCTTGCTCTTTTTTGTGAGCATGCGGGTTTTAATTTTTAACAATCAAATGCGCGTCCGAAAACCGCGCTTTTCGGAAAGCGTACCCAATTTGCCGTATACCTGCGGCTTTTGCGGAAAGAGTGAATTTGCGCGATAAAAATAATCCATCGCGCAAGCAAAACCGCGCTTTTGCGCGGCGCAACCCTATTTGCCGAAAGGCTTTTGCAGGAAAGGTGAATGCGGCGCGCATACTATGGCGTGCCCCGAAAAGGCGCGCCGCAGAGGAAAACTCCGAACGCAAAAAGGCGTACCGAATCGGTACGCCTTTTCCGTTGGGGTTGTCCTCAAACTCACGAAATTTTGTTTCAACAGCTTGAAACAAAATTTGTGAACACTTGTATCTCAAACTCCCTCAAAATATTGACGATATACGCCGTGACCTTTTCCACGCCGGGCAGGCGCTTTGCCGCCGCCGCGTAAATTTTTAACTGCGGCGTATACGTCTGCACGAGCTGCTCCTCCCCGTGCGAGGAATACTTGTAATCGACGATGATGCACTCGTTGCCGCGCACCGCCATCAGGTCGATGACGCCCTGCACGAGCAGCTCGTCCTGCGCGTCCGTTTCCAGCACCTCGCAGGCGGGCGCGCACAGCAGGAACTCCCGCTCCCGCCACAGCGTAAAGCCTTGCAGCCGCGCGAATACGGGCATGCGCAGAATGCGCTCCATCCGCCCCAAATCCAGCGGCGAATCCTTTCCGCCGAGCAGAGCATACAGCCGCGCCGCTTCCCCTTTGGGTGGCGCGGAAAAGTCGGCACGTTCCAAAAATGCGTGGTACGCCGTGCCCGTTTCCGCGTCGGCGGGGCCGCTGTAAAACTCGCCCGCCGCCCGCTCGCTCGCCCGCTCCTCCTCGGGCAGAAGCTGCTCGGCAAGCTGTTTTTCCCGCTCCTGCAACACGGCGGAAGCGGAGGTTTTGACGGGCAGGCGCAGGCTGCTTTCGAAGGGATACGGCCGCTCGTACTGCGCCAGAACCGCCGCCTTTGCCTCCCCGTCCGCATCGTCCGCCGACAGAACGCGGGGCGCGGGCGGTGTAAGTTCGCCGCCGAATACGGGCGAATACAAATCGCGGAATTTTTCAAAATCGACGAAATCGGCAAAGCAGGACGCGTCGGCGAGGTTCGCGGCATCGAAGGGGCGCTCCTCCTCGAACACGAGGTGCAAACAGCTCTTGGCGCGGGTGAGCGCGACGTAGAAGAGACGCATTTCGTCCTCCGCGCGCTTGCGGCGCAGGCGCGCGCGCACGACCGCGCGCAGGATGGTTTCCTCCGCCGTATAGTTTTGCAGGTCGTACGCGGGCGGCGCGAAGCCCCACTCGTCGTCGAACAGGATGCCGCGCATATCCTCGGCGCTGAAGCGGCCGTTCAGCCCCGCGACGATGACCACGGGGAATTCCAGCCCCTTGGAGGCGTGCATGGTCATCACGCGCACGGCGTTTTCGCCGCCGCTCTCCGAAAAGCCGACCTTATACCCGCCGTTTTTGAGCCTGTCCAAAAATTCGGGAACGCTCAGTTCGCCCGCCTCCGCCATGAAGCGGCGCAGTCGCCGCACCCGCTCCTCGCCGCACGGCAGGGACAGGAGGGTGAGCTCCATTCCCGTTTCCGCGAGGATGACCGCCATCACCTCCGCCGCGCTCTTGACGGTGCACAGCAGGCGGAAATGCTCGGCGCGGGCGCGGAAAGCCTGCAGCTTTTCCGCGAGGGCGTCGCCGTTTTTTTCGTACGCGGCGCAGGCGGCGGAGAAGGAATCATCCTGTTTTGCGGCGAGGCGGATATTCGCCAGCTCCTCGTCCGTGACGCCGCCCATGTCGCTTTTCAGCGCGGCGGCGAGCGGAATATCCTGCGCGCCGTTGTCGAGATACTGCAGCACGGCGAGCATCGTCTTTACCTCGGGATAGTCGCACACGTTGACCTCGGCGGAGGCGGCGACGGGGATGCCGCGGCGGACGAGCTCGCCCACGATGCGCCCCGCCTTTTCCGTCTTTCCGCGGGTGAGCACGACGATGTCGCCGAAGCCCATTTTTCGCTCTTCGCCCGACGAGGGGTCGGGGCGGCTTCTGCCGACTTCGGAGAGTACGATGTTCGCAATCAGCGCGCCCTCGGCGTACTCCTCGTCCTCCTGCAAACCGAGCCGCGCGGCGACCGAATATACGCCCCGCTCGGCGCGCTCCGCCTCCTCCTTTTCGGGCACGAACTCGAAGCGCACCTCGCCCCCCGCCTGCGCCGCGCTGCCCGCCTGCATCATCGAGGTGGCAGCGTAATCGACCGAGCCGACCTCCTCCGTCATCGCCGCAGAGAAGAGGGTGTTGACGGTATCGAGGATGTTTTTACAGCTGCGGAAATTGCCGTTCAGGGTGAGCGCCCGCCCATCCTTTGCCAGCCGCGCGTACTTTTCGGCGAAGAAGCCCGCGCTGCACCCGCGGAAGCCGTAGATGGACTGCTTCGCGTCGCCGACCATGAACACGTTTTCGCCCGCGACGAGGGACAAAATGCGCTCCTGCGCGGGGTTAACGTCCTGATATTCGTCGACAAAGACGTGCGTATAGCGGCCGCGCACCTCCTCGCACACGGACGAGATGTTCAGAAGTTCCAGGCACTTGTGCTCCAAGTCGGAAAAGTCCAGAGCGCCCGCCCGCCGCTTGAGCGCCGCGTATGTATCCGAAAATTCCGAAATCAATTCGCACAGCGCCGCCGCGACCTCGCCCGAGGCGCAGAACGCACCCTCTTCCTCCTCCCGCGTGCGAAAGGCGGACAGGCTCTTTTTGACGGCGTCGACGTCGTCCTTGAGGGAAGCGAGGCGTGCGTCCAGCTCCAGCGCCGCCGCGTCGCCCGCGTTTTTCAGCTTGGTGTTGGGCGGCTTATTGATGAGCTTGACGTCGCGCACGAGCGCCGCGGCGTCGAACACGTTCCCTGCGGCGAGCACGTCGTCGGCAAACAGCTGGCGGGCGGCGAGGTAAGCGGCGTGCTTATCGCCGAACGTGCCCGCCTCGATGTACGGCGCGCACTCCCGCTCCAGCGCGGCGCACTTCTCCTTTAACCGCCGCGCGTGCCGCGCGGCAGGCTCGAACGCCTCCTCCGCCAGCCGCGCGAAATGCGCCCCGTCGTAGCGGGAAGGGAGTTCCTGCAAAAAGCCTTTGAAGTCGGCGCGCACAATCGCCTTTTCGTACGATTTTTGCAATACGTCGGCAAGTTTTCCGAACCCTCTGCCCCCCGCGAATACCCTGCACAGCAGGGCGAACTTTTCCGATTTTTCGGTAAGAAGTTTGTCGAAAGTGAGGGAGACGGCGCGGGTTTTGAGCTTTTCCGCCTCCGCATCGTCGGCGACGCGGAAATTGCCGTCGATATCCGCCTCGTAAAAATAGCGGCGGATGACGTTGGAGCAGAAGGAGTGCAGGGTGCAGATATCCGCCGTGCCGATTTCCGAAAGCTGGGCCTTGAGACGGGCGCGCACAGCCTCGTCCTGCTCCTGCCCGATGCGGGCGAAGATGGCCGAGCGGAGGCGCTCCTTCATCTCCGCGGCGGCAGCTTTCGTAAACGTGACCGCGAGGACGGACGACACGTCTGCCCTGCCCGAGAGGATGAGGGAGATGATTTTTTCAATCATTACGAATGTTTTGCCGCTGCCGGCGGACGCGGAGACGAGCACCTCGCCCGCCGCGTCGATGGCGGCCTGCTGTTCCGCCGTAGGTCTGCGCGCGCTCATAAATCTCCCCTCCTTTTTTTGACGATGTTCACGATTTCTTCGCCCGTTACCTTCTTTTCCGAGCGGGGCGGCGCGGAAACGTCGTGCCCGCACATGCCGCCGTAGGGGCAGAAGTCGCACGCGCCGCGGTAGGGCGACGCGGCGATGCAGCCCGCCTCCGTCTCCTTGGCGCAGCTCTGCGCCGCCAGCACCGAATAGGCGATGAACGCCTCGAAATCTTCCCCCTCCAGCGCCTTTTTGCGCTTGTTTTGGTAATACGCGTCGATAAAGCGGCTCTTCTGCCCCGGCTCTACGCTTCGGTCGCTCATCTTGACGACAACGTCGTCGCCGACGGTGAAACCCTGCATGCGGAAGGGACTGTCGGTATCGGGCGAGGTGAAAGCGAGGCGGGCGGGGAAATAGTAGGCGCCCGCGGGCCTGCCCCCCTTCGCCGCCGCCGAAAGGTATAATTCCAGCTGCAATTTGCGCCCCGTGTAGTAGTTTTCCGCGCTCACGTCGAAGGATCCCGTCTTGTAATCGACGACGCGCGCGTACTCGCCGCACCTGTCCACGCGGTCGATTTTGCCCGCAAGGGAAATTTTGCGCTCGCCCGAGAGGAGGGCGATGCCGCGGAAAGGCGAGCCGGGGTAGCCGAACGTCTGCTCGGCGGCGGCGACGGTGAAGTCGGAGCCGTCAATCTGCTCGAACACGTTTTTGCCGACGACGGCCGCCTCGTTTTCGAGCGCGGACGCGGAATACTCCCCTTCCGCCGTGTCCTTTAAATAGCAGTACGGCGGCTTTTCGAGAAGCGCGCGCGCCGTTTCGCGCACGAACTCCTCGCAGTTGCCCGCGTTGAGCGAGGGCATATTGTCGGCGAGCCTGCGAAGCACCTCGTGCATAAAGTTGCCTGTATCGGTGACGCGCACGCTCTGCTCCTCCCGCTCCTGCAGCCCCAGCCCCCGCTCGGCAAAGTTGCGGTACGGGCAGTTGAAGTACCCCTCGATAAAGGTGGGCGAAACGGTGTGCTTGCCGCGGAAGGCCAGTTCCGCCGCGTTCGGGATAAAGTTTTTGTCCTTTTCGGCGGGGAACAGGAGCGCATCGGGCGCGGCGCCCCGCGCGCGCAATGCCGCCAGCAGGCCCGCGTGCGCGGAAAAATCCCCCCTGCCGCGGCGGTAGGAATCCGCCCGCGCCAGCAGTTCGCGCACGGCGGGGATATGCTCGCTCGAGAGGCTCGAAAGGTAGCGGATATAGGCTGTGCGGTCGGTTTTTTCCGAGCGCTCAAGCGCGGCGCGGGTAAGCGCCGCAAGGGGCTTTCCGCTCTGCGCGCACAGGCAGGCGCGCGCCTCGTCGACGAGTTCGCTCTTTTTGCACTCCTCGCCCCCGCGCGCGAGCGGATAGGACAGATACAGTTTTTCGGCGAACGAGCACAGCGCCAGCGCCGCGTTCTCCCGTGCGCGGGCGTTGACTTCGCGGATTTTCGGGCTGATTTCCACCTGCAGCGAGCGCAGGCGGTCGATGTCCTTGTCCGAGATGAGCGCGGTGTCCGCGCCCGCGGGCGGCACGTCGGCAGTCAGCCCCGCCGCGAACACGATTTTGCAGGCGCGCTGTTTGCTTTCGGTGAGATTGCCGACGAACACCGCGTCGGCATACTGCGGGATGAGGGAGACCTCGAGGGCGTTCAGCGCCTCGGCGAGGGAGGCGGAAAATTCCTCCGCCCGCCGCCTTTCCCCGCCCGCGAGCTCCTCCGCCTCGCCCAACACGCGAAGGATGCCGTCCAGGCCGCGCAGCATGAACTCCCGCTCGGCGAACATGCCCGCCTCTTCCAATTTTTGGGCGAGAGCTTCCTGCGTCTTTTCGCACTCGAACAAATCGAACAGCCGCCGCGCGAGGCGGCAGTATTCGGCGCAGAGCATGGCGGGCTTCGCCCCCTCGAAGGGCGCGAGGAACCGCCCGCGCATGGCTTCCAGCACCAGCGGCTCGGCGTTTACGTCTTTCCCGCCCCGCTTCGCCGCGCCGTCGTTTTGCGGATATTTTATCGGCCGCTTTACCCCGCCGCGGAAGTTCGCGTATTTCAGAAGATAGTTGCGGTAAGCTTCGCACGAGCCGCGCTCGCCGAAGAACGGGTTGCCGATAAAGGCGTCCGCATCGGCGGAATCGAACCCCTCGGAGATGAGCGCGAAGTAGCGGAGCAGGAATTTTGCGAGCGGGTGCGCGGCAAGGCTGCGCTTTGCGTCCGCATAATAGGGTATTTTGTACTCGGAAAAGAGCTTTTCCAGCCCGACGGAATACCCCGCCGCGTCGGGGGGCAGAAACAGCGCGATATCCCGCCAGCGCGCGCCGCGGGAAACTTCGCTCTTTATCATCGCCGCGATGAAGGAGAGCTCGTCCGTCTCGTCCGCCGCCTCGAAGATATGTACGTTTGCGCAGGGCAGCGGCGCGCCGCGCACGGGGTCGTACAGCCCGCGGCGGAGCGCCTCCGCCGCCGCACACGCGCGCGAGGGCAGGGCGACGCGCTCGCACTGCGCGCCCGCCCGGCGGCAGTACTTTTCGAAGGCGTTTGCCGCCTCGTTCGTGTACAGTTCCTCCTCCCCGCCGATGAATACGCCCGTCACCGTTTTGGCGAGCCTGAGCGCCGCGAAGATGCCCTCCGCCGCCTGCCGGGTGAAGGAAGTGAACCCCGCAAACACGATGTTCGCGCCCGCGGCGTTCCCCTCCTCCATCGCGGCGGGCAGCCCCGCCAGAACGCCGCTCTCGTCGACATACCCCGTATCCAGAAAGGCAAGGTAATCGCGGTAGACGAGGGAGATATCCGCCAGCTTTTCGGAAAGAAGCCTGTCCGCGCCTGCACGCGCCTCGTCGAGCATTTCGGGGGTGACGAGGGCGGCGCGCAGCTGGGCGATGGTCTCGTACAGCCTGCCCGCGCAGGCGGAAGGGTTTTTGCCGAAGCATTTCAGCTCCCCCGCCCGCCGCGCGGCGATGGCGCCGACGACGAGCACGGAGCCCTGCTTGGAGAGCGCCTTTCTGCCCCCCGCGCCGCGCAGAAAGCGGGCGAAGGTGGCGACGGAAGTATCGAACGCGGCGCCCTGGGCGCGCGCGACGGCGCGCTCCGCCTCCAAGGTGAGCCTGTCTTCGCAGAATATGAGGTTGCGCTCCCCGCGCGGAAGTCCCGCCAGATAATCCATGAGTTCCGTGATGGAAGGAGCGATAATAATTTTGACCTGCATGAGCTTGTCCTCTCGCGCCGATATGCGCTTTTGCGGCAAAACTTTTCAAACAAAAGTTCGCCTTTCAATAAGTATACCACATTTGCGCGGGGAATGTATAATACATTTTTGCGATTTTCAACTGTTTTTCACCCGTTTTGTTTTTACAAATCGCGCAATTTATGGTATACTGTATTTTGCAGACAATTTTTCCTTCTGCGCAATCTTAAAAAAATCGGAGAATACCGAATGAAAAAATTCTTTGCGGCGGCGGCGCTGGCAACGGCGGCCCTTCTGCTGTTTACCGGCTGTTCCGCACAAATCACCGCCGACATTTCCTCGGGTTGGTTTACCGACCCCGCGACCGCTTTCGAGAGCACCTTCTACGAATCGCTCGACTATACCGTGGGCTTTAACAACTCTGCTTCGAACACCACCGGCCTGACCATCGACGTCGATTCTAAAAACAGTTCCTATAACATCACGACGAAGGCGCTCTCCAATTACACCGTGCCCGGCACGAACATCCAATACTCGAACGTGTATTATCTGAAATCCACGCTGACGGTGAGCGCGACGTACCGCTTCGTCCACGACGGCGAAACGCTTGAATGGTCGTTCGGCGGCACGCACGACACCGACGCTGCCAACGAGGATTTCGCGCCCGAAGACGCCGATTCCGTCGTAATGGAGGTTTGGTTCACCTCCGCAAACAGTACTGCGGCAGGCACGCAGGAAACATGCCCTGCATACAGCCCCATCCGCAGCGTACAGACGGTGCGCTCGCACGGCTCTTCCGCCTCCGTCATCGACGGCAATAAAATGTTCATGTCCATGTACGACTTCAGCATAACCATCGACTACAACCGGACATGCCAAAACGCGACCGCCGCTTATACCGATAACTTCGCCGATTTGACGGACGAGGAGCGCGCTGCGAACGAATATGTGCGCAAAGCCCCCACCCTCTTCCCCGACAGCCGCGACTTGAAAGATTTGCAAAAGAATTATACCTGCGTGGACAACGCACAGCTTTTATTCATCGCCCGCGGGCTGGCGATGAATACCGACACCTCGCATACCCTGACGGTGGTAAGCGGCGTAGCGAACAATTACCCCGCCACCCAAAGCATCTCGTGCAGCGAGCTCGTCAACAGCCACGCGAATTTTACGATGGTAAATGCGGACGGGAGTGAAAGCGTCTATGACGACAATAAAGAAGAAATCCCCGTTGCGCGCATGAGGTTTGCCTTGGCAAACACCGGATCGAACATCGGCGAGAACACAACTGTGACGTATGCACAGCGCACAGCGAGCGGAGCGAACACCAACCGCTGCCTGCCCCTGCACATCGAAACGCCCTACGGCTGGAATATCGGCAACTACGAATACACGCTGGAAAAAGCAACCTACCAGGCCCCCGCCGAACAGGCTTGAACAAAACGAAAAACAAAGCGGCGCCCCCGAAAAATTTCGGGGGCGCGTTTTTATTGCCTTTATTCACGAAAATCTCACTGCGCTTTTGCGGCTGCGCACGAGGCCTAGTTCTCGCAATACCCTAACGGGTATCGCTCGCTTCCGCCTCGGCTCCGCCGCCTTTGTTCACGAAAATCTCGCTTCACTGCGATTTTCCGTGAGTCTGTGGTTTTATATTTTAATAATCGAATGCGCGTTTGAGAACCGCGCTTCTCAAAAAGCGCACCTAAGTTGCCGCACTCATACGGCTTTTGCAGGAAAAGTGAACGCGGCACTTAAAATAATTACTCGCGCAAGCAAAACGACGCTTTTGGAAAAGCGCACCCGAATTGCCGCATACTTGCGGCTTACGGGAAGATGGTGAATTTTTAGTAATCACTTGAAAAAGGCAAAACCGCGCTTTTGCCTTTTTCCCCCGATTTGCCGAAAGGCTCACGGAAGGGGTGAAAACGCCGCGCATAATTATGGCGTGCCCCAAAAAAGCGCGGCGTTGAGGGGAAAACCGCTCGGGTTTCCCCTCAAAATCGCACAATTTCGCAGCCGTCAGCTCGGCGAGAAATTGGCGAGCTATTTACTTCCCGCTATCCCCGTAGTTCGCCAATACGCGGGCGCTGGGGTCGTTTACGTTGCAGCCCGCCCAGCTCTTGTTCGGCATCCAGAAATCCTTGACCATTTCCGCCTGGCCGGGGTAGTACTTTTCAAAAATTTCCCGATACAAGAGGCTCTCCTTCGTAAACGGTTTGGCATGGTAGGCGTACTTTTCGGCGATTTCCTGCCAATCTTCGCCGTACCGCCCTTCGGCGTATTCCTTTAAATCGTCGACCATGGAATGCCCGACCGCGTCGGAGAACGCCGCCTTTTCGCGATACAGGATATCGTGCGGGAGCCAATCCCCCTCGAAGGCGCGGCGCAGCAGGTACTTGCCCTTGCCGTACCTGTTCAGCTTCAATTCGGGGTCGATGCTCATGACGTAGCGCACGAAATCGAGGTCGCCGAAGGGCACGCGCGCCTCCATCGAGTGGACGGAGATGCAGCGGTCGGCGCGCAACACGTCGTACATGTGCAGTTCGCGCACCCGCTTTTGCGATTCCCGCTGAAATTCCGCCGCGGATGGCGCAAAATCGGTGTACTTGTAGCCGAACAGCTCGTCGGAAATTTCGCCCGTCAAAAGCACGCGCACATCCGTCGTCTGATGAATGGCGCGGCACAAAAGGTACATGCCCATGGACGCGCGGATGGTGGTGATGTCGTAGGTGGCGAGCGCCGCGATGACCTCTTCGAGGGAGGAAAGCACCTCCCCGCGCGTCATGTAAATTTCGTGGTGTTCGGAGCCGATGTAGTCCGCAACCTCGCGGGCGTACTTTAAGTCGATGGCGTCCTTGTCCATGCCGATGGCGAAAGTTTGGATGGGCTTTTTGAGCATCCTCTGCCCGATGGAACAGACGAGCGAACTGTCCAGCCCGCCCGAGAGGAGAAAGCCGAGGGGCGCGTCGCTGTCCAGCCGCTTTTCCACGCCCGCAATCAGCTTTTCGCGGATGTTTCTGCAGATTTCGTCTAAACTCCCGCGGGTGTACTCCTTGACGGCGGCGATGTCGCAATAGCTGCGGAACTTGCCGTTTTTGTAGTATTTGCCGGGCGGGAATGGGTAAATTTCGCCGTAAACCAACCCCTCGAGGTTTTTCGGCTCGCTCGCGAAGACGATGGCGCCGTTCTCCAGATACCCGTAGTAGAGCGGCCGGATGCCGATGGGGTCGCGCGCGGCGATGTACTCGCCCGTTTCGCCGTCGTACAGCACGAGCGCGAACTCCGCGTCGAGCATTCTGAACATGCCCGTGCCGTGCTCGGCGTACAGCGGGAGCAGGATTTCACAGTCGCTCTCCGAATGGAAGGCGTACCCCCTTTGCTCCAATTCTTTTTTCAGCGGGCGGAAGCCGTAAATTTCGCCGTTGCAGACGAGGCGGTTTTTACCCATCCAGAAGGGCTGCATCCCCTCCGCGTTCAGCCCCATGATGGCGAGGCGGTGGAAGCCCATCCAGCCCGAGGGCGTCTCTTCCAGCGCGGTCATGTCCGGCCCGCGCGAAACCGTTCTGTAAAAGCAGCGCCGCATGCGCTCCTGATCCACGTCCTTGCTCGTACAGCAGAAGATCGAACACATTTTTTTGCTCTCCTGTGATGCTCTAACCGAATAATTCCTGCAATTTTTTGCACGCCTTTTGCACCGTCGCCCCGTCCGCAAAGGCGGTGAGGCGGAAGTACCCTTCCCCGTTTCTGCCGAACCCGCCGCCCGGCGTGCCGACTACGCCGGCTCTTTCCAAAAGATAGTCGAAAAAAGCAAAGCTGTCGGAAAACCCGGGGCATTTCAGCCACACGTAGGGCGAATTTTTGCCGCCCGTATACCAGATTTTCAGCCCGTCGAGCGCCGCGCAGATGGTTTTTGCGTTCGCGCGGTAGGCGGAAATATTTTGCCGTATCTGCTCCAACCCCGCCGACGAAAAGGCCGCCGCCGCGCCTCTTTGCACGATGTAGCTGACGCCGTTGAACTTGGTCGTCTGCCGCCGCAGCCACATTCGGTGCAGGTTCATCCCCTCCCGCTCGAGCGCGAAGGGCACCACCGTGTAGCCGCACCGCGTGCCCGTAAAGCCCGCCGTTTTGGAGAAGGAACAGAATTCAATGGCGCACTCCCTTGCACCCTCCACCTCGTAGATGCTGCGCGCGAGCCCCGCTTCGGATACGAAGCTCTCGTACGCGGCGTCGTACAAAATCACCGCGCCCCGCCTGTTCGCATACTCCACCCAAGCGCGGAGCTGCTTGACGGAGTACGCCGCACCCGTGGGGTTGTTGGGCGAGCAGATATAGATGATATCCGCCTCGATGTTCTCGTCGGGCATGGGCAAAAAGCCGTTTTGCTCATTCGCCGCGGCAAATACGATTTTGCGCCCCGCCATCGTGTTCGTATCGACGTACACGGGATACACGGGGTCGGGGATAAGCACGGTATTTTCCGCTCCGAACAGGTCGAGGACGTTCCCCAAATCGCTCTTCGCGCCGTCGGACACGAATATCTCGTCCGCGTCCAAAAAAACGCCGAACGTCTTGTAATAATCGCGTATCGCCTCGCGCAGGAAGGGATATCCCTGCTCGGGGCCGTAGCCGCGGAAGGTCGCCTTTTCCCCCTGCTCGCGCGCGGCCTCCTCCATTGCCGAAACGACAGCGGGCGCGAGGGGGAGGGTTACGTCGCCGATGCCCATTTTCAGAATTTCGCGTTCGGGGTACTTTGAAGCGAACGCCGCGACCTTGCGGGCGATATCCGAAAAGAGATAGCTCTCCTTCAAATTGCGGTAGTTTTGGTTGATTTTCATGCCTGTTTGCCCCCTTTGGCGGGTTTTTGTACCCCGTTCAGTGCCGCGCGGACGAACTCGCGGAAGAGCGGGTGCGCCGCGTTGGGGCGGGACTTGAATTCGGGGTGGAACTGCACCCCCACGAAAAAGCGGTTGTTCGGGATTTCCACCGCCTCGACGAGGCGGCCGTCGGGCGAGGTGCCCGAAAGAACCATGCCCGCCCCCTCGAACGCTTCGCGGTAGTCGTTGTTGAACTCGAAGCGGTGGCGGTGCCGCTCGGAGATGAGCGCCTTTCCGTAGGCCGCGAACAGCCTCGTCCCCTCCCGCACTTTGCAGGGGTACGCGCCCAAACGCATGGTGCCGCCCATCTTTACGCCCAGTTGGTCGGGCATGATATCGATGACGCTGTGCGCGCCCGCGGGGGAAAATTCGGAGGAGTCGGCGTCGGGAATGTTCAATACGTTCCGCGCAAACTCGATGACCGCCGTCTGCATCCCCAGGCAGATGCCGAGGTAGGGCACGTCGTTTTCCCGCGCGTACTTCGCTGCGGCGATTTTACCCTCGATGCCGCGGCCGCCGAAGCCGCCCGGCACCAGGATGCCGTCCGCCCCCTGCAGAGCGCGCGGCGCATTTTCGGGGGTGAGTTCCTCGCTGTCTACCCAGTCGATTTCCACCTTCGCGCCGTTTTCAAAGCCGGCGTGCGTGAGCGCCTCGGCGACGGACAGGTACGCGTCGTGCAGCTGCACGTACTTGCCGACGAGGGCGATGCGCACGTTCTTTTCGCACGACTTTGCGCGGCGGAGCATCGCGTTCCAGTCGGAGAGGTCGATTTCGCGGGGAGAAAGCCCCAGCTTGCGGCAGACGATGGCGGAGAGGTTCTCCCCTTCCAGCATAACGGGCGCCTCGTACAGGAGGGGCAGGGTGCGGTTTTCGATGACGCAGTCGCTCTCCACGTTGCAGAACATGGCGATCTTCTTTTTGATGTCGTCGGGCAGGGGCGCATCGACGCGGGCGACGATGATGTCGGGCACGATGCCCATGCCCTGCAATTCCTTGACGGAGTGCTGGGTGGGCTTGGACTTGAACTCGCACGAGCCGGAGATGTACGGCACGAGGGTGACGTGGATGAAGCAGCAGTTCTCCCTGCCCTGCTCCATCGACACCTGGCGGATGGCCTCGATGAAGGGCTGGCTCTCGATATCGCCGATGGTGCCGCCGATTTCGGTGATGACGATATCCGCGTTGTTGTGCGCGCCCACGCTGTAAATGAACGACTTGATCTCCCCCGTGATGTGCGGGATGACCTGCACCGTCTGCCCCAGATACTCGCCGTTGCGCTCCTTGTTGAGAACGTTCCAGTACACCTTGCCCGTGGTGAGGTTGGAAAACTTATTGAGGTTTTCGTCGATGAACCGCTCGTAGTGGCCCAGGTCGAGATCGGTTTCGGCGCCGTCGTCGGTGACGAACACCTCGCCGTGCTGGTACGGGCTCATGGTGCCGGGGTCGATGTTGATGTACGGGTCGAGCTTCTGCGAGGCGACCTTGTAGCCGCGCGCTTTGAGCAGCCTGCCCAGGCTTGCCGCTGTGATGCCCTTGCCCAGCCCCGAAACGACGCCGCCCGTTACAAAGATATATTTCATAATTCCACCTCTCCCGTAAATACGATTTTCGCCTCGCCCGTCATAAAGACCGTGTCGCCAACGTTGATCGTGAGCGTTCCGCCGCGCAGCCGCACCTCGATATCCTCGCCGCGCGGGAATATCCCCTGTGCCACCGCCGCGGCCGCCGCCGCGCACGCGCCCGTGCCGCAGGCCAGCGTTTCGCCGCTGCCCCGCTCCCATACCCGCATTTTTAAGGTGCGTTCCCCGATTTTTTGCACAAATTCGGTGTTTATGCGCTCGGGGAAGACGGGCGCGTTTTCAAACAGCGGGCCGATTTGCGGAAGGTCGAGCGAGTCGGGGTTTTCGAACACCACGCAGTGCGGGTTGCCCATGGAAACGCAGGTGATGCGGTGCGTTTCACCCGCGATTTGCACGGGATAGTCAATAATTTGCCGCGCGGGCAGGAGAACGGGAACCTTTTCCGCCTCGAACACCGCCGCGCCCATATCCACCCGCACGCGGGGAACGATGCCGTTTTCGGGGTACAGTTTGAGCTTTTTGACGCCGCTCAGCGTTTCGATGGAGAGCGCTTCCCTTCTCGCCGCGCCGCACTCGTACAGGTATTTGCCCACGCAGCGGATAGCGTTGCCGCACATCTTCCCCTCGCTGCCGTCCGCGTTGAACATGCGCATCTTCGCGTCAGCGATATCACTCGGGCAGATGAGCACGATTCCGTCGCCGCCGATGCCCTTGTGCCTGTCGGACAGGCGCACCGCCAACGCCTCGGGCGAGGCGAGCGGCTCGTGCAGGCAGTCGAAATAGATATAGTCGTTGCCCGCGCCCTCCATTTTGATGAATTTCCGTTTCATTTCGCTCTCTCCTATGCAAATTCGCTTACGATTCGTACGTCTTTAAAATATCCAGCGCGACCTCGCGGCGGGATACGCGCCTGTCCATCGCCTGCTTTTCGATAAAGCGGTGGGCGTCCTTCTCCGTCATGCCGAGGTACTGTATCAATGCGCACTTGGCGCGGTCGATGAGTTTGAAGTCGCTGAGCGCCGCCTTCAGCCGCTCGTTCTCCCCCTCCAAGGCGTGCAGGCGGGCGCGCATTTCCAGCGCAAAGGCGAGCGTCTGCAGCAACACGGCGGCAGAAACGGGGCTCGGCAGATGCACCGCGCCCAAGCCTGCGGGCGGCTGTACCCCCACGCACAGCACGGCGGCGCCGCTCTTTGCCTGCTCCTCCGCCGCGCTTTGCACCGCTTCCGCACAGAGGGGCGGGAGGAGAATCGCCGCGTCTATGTCTTTCGCGCGCTCCGAAACATATTCCCGCGCGGCGCGGGCGGCATAGCCGTGTTCGTTTAAGAGCGCGCACACCTTTTTCGCCGCGCCGCCGCACGCAAGCACCCGCGCGGCCATATCAGTTGACCGTGTACATCTGGCGGTACGGGTTGTCGCTGTTCGGGGTGAGGCGGAAATAGGACGCATTCACAAAGGCACCCTCTTCCTGCCCGAACTCCCTGCACCACTCGCGCACCAACTCCGCCGCGTCCTCGGGGAGACGTTCGATTTTTTCGGCGCGCACCTGTGCGGGGAGCTTTGTCGGAATTTGCCCGCAGCGCAGGTAAATTTCGCCGCCGTGCATACCCGTGCCGCAGAAATTGCCGATAATCGGCTTGCCGTCGGTATGGTTCCCGAGCACGACGATGGTGCCGCCCGCCTGGTACTCGCCGAGAAAGCTCCCCGTTCTGCCGCCGATGACGATGGCGGGCTTGTTCTCTTTGTACGCCTTCATGTGGATGCCGCAGCGATAGCCTGCGTCCCCGCGGATGAAGATTTTTCCGCCGCGCATGGCGTAACCGGTGGCGTCGCCCGCGCTGCCGCCGACGACGATTTGCCCGCCGTTCATCGTGTCGCCCGTCGCCTCCTGCACGTTGCCGTATACGCGGATGCGCGCGCCGTTGAGGTAGGCGCCCAAAGCGTTGCCGGGCGTGCCGCCGACGGCGATCTCCTTATCCGCAAGCCCCGTGCCGATGTAGCGCTGGCCCACGCAGTTGGCGATGTATATATCCTTTTCTTCGCAGGCGCGCACCCGCTCGTTAAGTTCGGCAAAGTGCATGCCGCTCGCATCGATTTTCATACCTATACCTCCCGCGCGAGCATCCTCTCGCGCGCCGCCTGCGGGAACGCCGCCAGATTCGGCGCGCCCTCCAGCGATTTGAAATCCACCTCGGACAGGGGCGTTTTATTGCGGACGAGCGAAGTGTAGATGCCCGCCCGCTCGGGCGAATTGACGAGGATAAAACCCTTCAGAACGCCGTCCTTGCAGAAAAATTTGCGGTACACGTTCCCTTCCGCCTGCACGAAACTCTCGCCTTCATAGGTGCCCGCCGTGAGGACGTGCGAGCCGAAAAAGCCGATGGCGTTGAGGGGCATCGCGTTGGCAAACGCCGCTTCCCCGCCCGCCATGTTGACGCCCGCGGTATACCCCTGCCGATAGGCGTTGGGCAGGAGCGCGAGCACCTTGCGCACGCCTGAAGTGATGTCGAAGCTCTCCGCGCAGTCGCCAGCCGCGTACACGTTTTGCAAAGACGTCTGCTGTTTTTCGTCCGTGACGATGCCGCGGCTCACCTCGCCGCCCGCATCCTTAACGAGCTCGGTATTCGGGCGCACGCCCACCGCGACGACGAGGATATCGAAGGGAATCTCCTTCCCGCTCTTTAAATGCGCGGTGTTGCCTTCGAACTTTGCGACGCTGTCGGAGAGATAGAATTTTGCGCCCTTTCCCTCCAGTTCGCGGCGGACGACGGCCGCGCCCGCGTCGTCTAAAATGCTGGGCAGAATGCGCCCCGCCATATCCACCACGGACACCGACTTCACCCGTTCCAAGATGCCCTCGAGGCATTTCAGCCCGATGAGCCCCGCGCCGATGATCAGCACATTTTTCCGCTTGGAGAGAACTTTTTCGAGGGAGAGCGCGTCCTGCAAGGTCATAAAGTTGAATTTATTCTTTACGCCCCCGATGCCCTCCATGGGCGGCTCGAAGGGGCGCGAACCCGTTGCTACGAGCAGTTTGTCGTAGGGAATCTCTTCACCGCCCCGTAGCACGACCTTTTGCGCGGCGGCATCGATTTTTTCGGCGCGAACGCCGAGCAGGGCGCGCACCTTATTCTTTTCATAGAAGTCGGCGGGGCGGTAGAGCATACGATGCCTGTCCGTCGCGCCCAACAGATAATAGGATATGAGCGGGCGGCCGTAGGCTGCAAACGGCTCGTCGGAAATAATCGTGATTTCCCCGTCCGCATCGACGCTGCGGATACCCTCGACGCAGGCGATGCCCGCCGCCGAATTTCCGATAATGACGTATTTCATCTATCTCTCCTCATACACGATGGCGTTGTTCGGGCAGTGCTTTACGCAGTTCGGCTCGCCGCACAGGTTGTCGGTGCAAAGCTGGCACTTCATGGCGGCGTGGCCGCTCGGCGCGGGCATGACCGCCCCGTACGGGCAGACCAGAACGCAGGTGAGGCACCCGACGCACTTGTTTTGGTCGATGCGCACCACGCCGTCCTCCCCCTTCGAGAGGGCGCCCGAGATACAGCTCTGCACGCAGATTGCATCCTTGCAGTGGCGGCAGTTGACGGCAAAGTGCACCTCGCCGCTGTCCTCCACCCTGATTTTGGGATGAATGGTTTTGCCCTTGAGCGCCTTGACCATGTCGGTCAGCCCCGAGTTCGCGAAGGCGCATTCGTATTCGCAGAGGTGGCAGCCGAGGCACCATTTTTCGTTGACGTATATGCGTTTCATGAATATTCCTCCCGCCTACATGGACTCGCCCGCGTACTTGATACCGAGGAGATTCAGCTCGGTGTCCGTCAGCCCTATGCCGCGCAGCATGAGCCTATTGCCGCGCAGCGCCTCGATGGAGTTGATGCCCATGCCGCCCATCATCTCCTGAATTTCGTGGTTCCACGCCGTGACGAGATTGACGAGCCGCTTGTACCCGATATCGGGGTTGAGCCGCTTTACGAGGTCGGGCCGCTGGGTGGCGATGCCCCAGTTGCATTTGCCCTCGTGGCAGCTGCGGCAGAGGTGGCAACCGAGCGCCAACAGCGCCGCCGTGCCGATATAGCAGGCGTCCGCGCCCAGCGCGATGGCCTTGATTACGTCTGCACTCGAGCGGATGGAGCCGCCGACGAGGATGGAAACCTCGTCGCGGATGCCCTCGTCGCGCAGCCGCTGATCGATTTGGGCGAGCGCGAGCTCGATGGGGATGCCCACGTTGTCGCGGATGCGGGTGGGCGCCGCGCCCGTGCCGCCGCGGTAGCCGTCGATGGCGATGATATCCGCGCCGCTGCGCGCGATGCCGCTGGCGATCGCCGCCGCGTTGTGCACCGCCGCGATTTTGACGATGACGGGCTTTTTGTATTCCGTCGCTTCCTTTAAGGAGTACACGAGCTGGCGCAAATCCTCAATCGAATAGATATCGTGGTGCGGCGCGGGGGAGATGGCGTCCACTCCCTGCGGAATCATGCGCGTTTCGGACACGTCCGCCGAAATTTTCGCGCCCGGCAGGTGCCCGCCGATGCCCGGCTTTGCGCCCTGCCCCATCTTGATTTCAATGGCCGCGGCGCTCTCCAGATAGTCCTTGAACACGCCGAAGCGGCCGCTCGCTACCTGCACGATGGTGTTTTTGCCGTATTTGTAGAAATCCTTGTGCAGGCCGCCCTCGCCCGTGTTGTAGTAGGTGCCCAGCTCCTCCGCCGCCCGCGCGAGCGATTCGTGCGCGTTGTAACTGATGGAGCCGTAGCTCATCGCCGAAAACAGGACGGGAACCTTGAGTTTGAGCTGGGGCGCGAGGGTGTTTTTGAGTTTCCCCTGTTCGTCCCGCTCGATCTTCGCGGCGCGCTTGCCGAGGTACAGCTGCGTTTCCATCGGCTCGCGTAAGGGATCGATGGGCGGGTTTGTGACCTGCGAGGCGTTGACGAGCATCCTGTCCCAATAGACGGGGTACGGCTTGGGGTTGCCCATCGAGGAGAGGAGCACCCCGCCCGTGTTTGCCTGCTTGTAGACCTCGTTGATGGTCTGATTGTCCCAGTTGGCGTTGATTTTATAGGTATCGTCCGACTTGACGATCTTCAAAGCGTGCGTCGGGCAGAGGCAGACGCAGCGGTGGCAGTTGACGCACTTGGAATCGTCCGCCTTCATTTTTCCCGTTTCGGAGTCGAAGGAATGCACGAGGTTGGCGCACTGCCGCTCGCACACGCGGCAGGCGATGCACTTATCGGAATTGCGGATAACCTCGTATTCCGGCTGTATGTACATATTCATCGCGCAAGCCCTCCCTTGCCGTACAGTTCAAAGACGACCGCCTCGCCGCCCGCAGGCGACCAGACGCGGTCGAGATTCGGCTCGATCTTGCGTATCGCGCTCTCCTCGCTGGAAATGTACGCCCTGTCCCCTTTCTCCGCGCACACCATCGAGCGCAGTTTGAGCCGGTCGCCCAGCGCCATCAAGCCGCCCGTGTAGCCCAAAATGATGGAAAACGGCCCCGTTACGAGCAGCGAGGGGAACATGCGGCGCAGCAGCGTTTCCTGCTCTTTCGCCTCCTCCCCTTTATCGGCGATGGTCGACCAGAAGGACGCGGCGAGCACGTGCGCCGTCTCTTCGAGCGTCAGCCCGCGGCGGCGCACAAGGTAATCGATGATGTAGGTGATGACCTCGGTATCCGTCTGCAGGGTGCATTTGTAGCCGAACATTTCGATGTAGCGGCGGTTGGCGTCGTACGAGGAAATTTCGCCGTTGTGCACGACGGAAAAATCCAACAGCCCGAAGGGGTGCGCGCCGCCCCACCAGCCGGGGGTGTTCGTGGGGTAGCGGCCGTGGCAGGTCCAGGCGTAACCCTCGTATTCCTCCAGGCGGTAAAAGCGGCCGATGTCCTCGGGGTAGCCCACCCCCTTGAAGATGCCCATGTTCTTGCCGGACGAAAAGACGTACGCGCCCGCAATCTCCGCATTGATGCGGTTGACGCACCGCGCCACATACTCGCGCTCGTCGAGGTGGCTGTTCGCGAGTTTCTGCGGCAGCGGCGCGAGAAAGTAGCGGAAGATGAGCGGCTCGTCGGTCACGGACGGGAGCTTGCGCGTCTGTATCTCGGAGGAATAGACGATTTCAAAGTGCCGGCGAATGAACGCCTCCGCGCCCTCCTGCGCCTCCTTTTTGTCGTAAAAGAGGTGGAAAGCGTAAAAATCCTTGTAGTGCGGGTAGATGCCGTAGCCCGCGAACCCGCCGCCCAGGCCGTTGGAGCGGTCGTGCATGACGGAAATCGCCTCGATCATCCCCTCGCCCGTCATGCCCCTGCCGCTGCGGTCGATGACGCCCGTGACCGCGCAGCCGGACGGATCCCTGAATTGTCCTTCTTTCGGAAGCATAGTTTTTGCTCTCCCTGCGTAAAAATTTTCAATAACGCGTTTATTATAATCTTGCATGCGCTTTGCCGTCAAGCAGGCGGGCAAAATTCGTTTTTTCGCTATTTTGAATGGAAAATATAAGTAAAACTATCGTTTAGCGCCGCTGATACCCCCTATAAGCGCAGATTATGTAAAAATACTTACTATGCGTATATTTAATATTTTTTGTATTGCGCGCGACGGTTTTTTGTAAAAACGCAGAAGTGCGCCCCGCCGAACCCGGCGAGGCGCACCCCTTTTTATGAGAGAGCAAGTGTAAGCATTTTAGTTATTCACGAAAACCTCGGGTTTCCCCTCTCGGCGTTTCGCAGGCGACAGCTCGCCAAGAAATGCCGAAACTCCTTTTCTACTCGTCCTGCAGCGCGTCGTAGCCGCTCTCGCCCGTGCGGACGCGGACAACGTCTTCCACGTCGTAGACGAAGATCTTGCCGTCGCCGATGTGCCCGGTGTACAGCGCCTTGCGCGCCGCCGCAACGACTTCATCGACGGGGACTTTGCTTACGACCACTTCGACCTTGACCTTGGGCAGGAGATCCATATCCACCTTGACGCCGCGGTAGTATTCGCTCGCACCCTTCTGCACGCCGCAGCCGAGCACCTGCGTGACCGTAAGCCCCGTGACGCCGATGGCGCCGAGCGCTTGCTTCAAATCTTCAAACTTGGACTGCTTGGTCAGGATGACCACCTTGGAGAGCTTTGCCCCCGCCTCGCTGCTCTCCCTGACGGCGGGCACGGTGGTATCGACCACGGTGACGCCCGCAGGCTCCGCCGGGGTAAACCCTTCGGGATCAATCATCTCTGCCGCAAGAGGCGCGGCCACAAAATCGGCATAGGCGCTGGGCAGACCGTGTTCGTGTTTATCCAGCCCTTCGATCTCCTCGATGCGCGAGGCGCGGATGCCGCAGGTGTGTTTGAGGATCTGGAACAGGGCGACCATGCAGACGATTGTCCACGCCGCGATGCAGACGATGCCGAGCAGCTGCACGGCAAGCTGTGAAAAGTTCCCCGTATAGAACAGCCCCGTGCTCGTGGAGAACAGCCCGCAGGCGATGGTACCCCACAGCCCGTTCGCACCGTGTACGGCAATCGCGCCGACGGGGTCGTCGATGTGCAGCTTTTTGTCGATGACTTCGACCGCGACGTCGACGAGAATGCCCGCGATCAGGCCGATGAAGAACGCGCCGACCACATCGACCACCGCGCAGCCCGCCGTAACGGCGACAAGGCCTGCGAGGGAGCCGTTGAGCGTCATGGAAACGTCCGGCTTTTTGTTTTTGATCCAGGTATAGACCATTGTGGAGATGGTCGACGTTGCGGTGGCGACGGTGGTGACGACGAGGATCTGTGCGAGCTGCGCCACATCCGAAGCGGCCGCGCCGTTGAAGCCGTACCAGCAGAACCAGAGGATGAACACGCCGAGCGCGCCGACGGTGAGGTTATGTCCCGGAATGGCGCGGACGTATACCGCTTTTTTGCGCTCGAGGGTGGGTTTGCCGTCCTTATCGAGGTACTTTCCCCAGCGCGGGCCGAGGATGAGCGCGCCGATGAAGGAAGAGATGCCGCCGACCATGTGGATGAGCGAAGAGCCGGCGAAATCGATGTAGGTCACGCCCAGGATTTCCTGCGTGAGCCAGCCGCCGCCCCACACCCAGTGCGCTTCGATGGGATAGACGACTGCGCTGATGACGAGGGAATAGATGCAGTAGGAAAGGAACTTCGTGCGTTCCGCCATGGCGCCCGAAACGATGGTTGCGGTGGTGGCGCAGAACACGAGGTTAAAGAAGAAAGTCGACCAGTCGTAGTTCGCAAAGTCGGTGAACACGCCGAGGTTGGGGATGCCGACGAGGCCGAAGAGAGCGTCCTCTCCCATCAAAAGCCCGGCGCCGAGCAGTACGAAAACGATGGTGCCGAGGCAGAAGTCGAGCAGGTTTTTCATGATGATGTTGCCCGCGTTTTTGGCACGGGTGAATCCCGTTTCCACCATGGCAAAGCCTGCCTGCATGAACCAGACGAGGATAGCGCCGATCAGGAACCAGACGCCCGTCGAGCCGAATATGCCGTCCATAAGAAATACCTCCGAAATTTGTTGACGAATTTTTATACGGTTTTATATTTAAATAATTAAATGCGCGTTCCAAAACGACGCTTTTGGATAAGCGCACTCAATTTGTCGCATACCTGCGGCTTTTGCAGGAAAGGTGAAGCCGCGCGATTTTATAATATGCGTGCGCCTATTTATCGCGCGGCGAGGAAAACTCCGAACGCCGCGCCGCTTACAAAACGGCGCGCGTTGGGGTTGTCCTCAACTCTCGGCATTTCGCAGGCGACAGCTCGCCGAGAAATGCGAGAATTGTTATACGCTGAACAGTATCTCCCCGTACGTCGGGAAGGGCCAGACGCCCGCGGCGGTGTTCAGTTCCATGCCGTCGGCATAAGCGCGCAGCTCCTGCATGACGGGGATGACCTTTTCCGCAAAGAATAAAGCCAGCTTCGCGGGCGTTTCGTACGCCTTCGATTCGACCAGCAGCGAATCGAGCATCTCCGCCCGCTCGAGCATGCGCTCCGCATCGGACGCGAGTTTGGCGATCATGCGCTCCTCCGCAGGGAAGGATACCCCGGGCAGGGTGCCCTTCTTTTCCTTCAGGGCGGCGCACAGCGAGGATATGTAGCCCTCGACGGCGGGATAGATGTCCTGCTTGGCCATGTCGATCATGGTCAGAGCCTCGATGTTCAGAACTTTGGAGTAGTTTTCGAGCATGATGTCTGTGCGGGTGACGACCTCGCGCGCGGTGAACACCTTGTTGCGCTCGAACAGCTCGACATTCTTTTTATCCGCAAAGTGCGGGAGCGCCTCCGCCGCGTTTTTGAGGTTGAGAAGCCCGCGCTTTTCCGCTTCCTCCGCCCACTCGGGCGCATAGTTGTTGCCGTTGAAGATGATGCGCTTGTGCGCTTTTATCTCGCGCACGACCAGATCGTGCAGGGCGGCGTTGAAGTCCTTCGCCCCCTCCAGCTCGTCCGCAAACTGCCGCAGCGAATCGGCGACGATGGTGTTGATGGTGATGTTCGGCCCCGCGAGCGAGAAGGAGGAGCCGACCATGCGGAACTCGAACTTGTTGCCCGTGAACGCAAACGGCGATGTGCGGTTGCGGTCGGTCGTATCCTTCGGCAGTTCGGGCAGGGTGTCTACGCCCAATTTCATCGTCTTTTTGCCCTTGCCGTTGTACTTGACGCCCTTTTCGAGGGAATCGATGACCTCCTCCAGTTCCTCGCCGACGAACATCGACACGATCGCTGGCGGCGCTTCGTTCGCGCCCAGGCGGTGGTCGTTGCCCGCGCTGGCGACGGACAGCCGCAGCAAATCCTGATACTCGTCCACCGCCTTGATGACCGCCGTCAGAAAGAGCATGAACTGCCCGTTTTCCGCGGGTGTCGAGCCGGGGTCGAGCAGGTTCAGCCCCGTATCCGTGCTCATCGACCAGTTGTTGTGCTTGCCGCTGCCGTTGATGCCCGCGAACGGCTTTTCGTGCAGCAGGCAGTACAGCCCGTGGCGGGTGGCGACGCGCTTCATCGTTTCCATGACCAGTTGATTCTGGTCGGAGGCGACGTTGGTGCTCGTGAACACGGGCGCCAGCTCGTGCTGGCTGGGAGCGACTTCATTGTGCTTGGTCTTTGCCAAAATGCCAAGCTTCCACAACTCCTCGTCCAAGTCCTTCATGTAGGCGGAAACGCGCGTTTTGATGGCGCCGAAGTAGTGGTCTTCCAACTCCTGCCCCTTCGGCGGTTTTGCGCCGAACAGCGTTCTGCCCGTAAAGATTAAATCCTTGCGCGCGTCGAACATTTTCCGGTCGACGAGGAAATACTCCTGCTCCGCGCCGACGGTGGAGAACACCCTCTTCGCGCTCGTGTTGCCGAACAGCCGCAGGATGCGCAGCGCCTGCTTGTTCAGGGCCGCCATGCTCTTCAAGAGGGGCGTCTTTTTATCCAGAACCTCGCCGCTGTACGAGAAGAAGGCGGTGGGGATATACAGCGTTCCGTCCTTGACGAAGGCGAAGGAAGTCGGATCCCACGCTGTATAGCCGCGCGCCTCGAAGGTAGCGCGCACGCCGCCGCTGGGGAAGGAGGAGGCATCCGGCTCTCCCACCACCAGTTCCTTGCCCGAAAAATCCATGATGACCTTGCCGTCCTTGGTGGGAGAAATGAAGGAATCGTGCTTTTCGGCGGTGATGCCCGTCATCGGCTGGAACCAGTGGGTGAAATGGGTGGCTCCCTTTTCGACCGCCCAGTCCTTCATCGCGTTGGCGACGACGTTCGCCACGCTCATGTCGAGGGGCGCGCCCTCGTCGATCGTCTTGATGAGCGATTTGTAGATATCCTTGGGCAGTTTGTCCTGCATGACCTGCCTGTTGAACACGTTCGAGCCGAACAGTTCGGGTACGTTCATAACTTTGTCCTCCTCATAAAAACTGCAAAACAAAAAGGCGCCGCGGCGAAGCTCCCCGCACGGGAACCCCGATCCGCAACGCCTTTGTTGCCTTGAATATTTTTTCCGCTTCGGAATTTATGCCACGATTATAGTACCCGAAACCCGCTTTTGTCAATCAAACGGCGGAAATTCGTTTTATCACGAAATTTTATACCCGCTATTAACAAGGCTGAACAAACGCCGCTCCGCCCGCATACCCGCCCCCGATGCCCCGACGGCGCGCCTTTGGCGGCGCAATGCAATCGATCATATATCGAGGGCGGGGCGCTCTTCGGAGCGCCCCGCCCGATTTTTCGGCAATGCTTTCATGCGGTTGCCTATCCGATTTTATACGTCGTTCCGCCCGGCGTATCGACGAGCGTTACGCCCTTTTCCGCGAGGTATGCGCGGATGCGGTCTGCCTCGGCGTAGTTTTTCGCCTTTTTGGCGGCGGCGCGCTCGGCGATGAGCTTTTCGATTTCCGCCGCGTCGATTCCGGCGGCGGGCTCCGCCTTCTCCTCCGCTTTCAATAAATCGAGGGAGAGAACCTTGTCGAAATCGTTCAAAAGCGCGCGCTTTGCCGCGCCGCTCAAATCCTTCGCCTTCAGAACGTCGTACACGGCGGTGACGGCGAGGGAGGTGTTCAAATCGTTTTCGAGAGCTTCGCGGAATGCCTTTTTATAGGGCGCGCAGGCGGCCTCGTCGATTGCGCCGTCCTCGGGGAGGGCGAGCGCGCGCGCCTTCAATTTGCGGAAGGCGACGGCGGCGTTTTCGAAGGTGTCCTCCGAATACACGAGCGACTTGCGGTAGTGCGACAGCAGGCAGAAGAAGCGGTATTCCATGGGAGAATGCCCCTCCTCCTCCAGCTTTTTGAGGGTGAGGAAGCCGCCCGAGGATTTGCTCATCTTGCCGCCCGCGGTATTCAGGTGCAGAACGTGGAACCAATGGCGGCACCACTCATGCCCCAGAAACGCCTCGCTCTGCGCGATTTCGTTGGTGTGGTGCGGGAAGACGTTGTCGATACCGCCGCAGTGGATATCGACGTATTCGCCGAGGTATTTCATCGCGATGCACGAACATTCGATGTGCCAGCCGGGGTAGCCGACGCCCCACGGACTGTCCCATTTGAGCGCCTGGTCTTCGAACTTGGACTTGGTGAACCACAGCACGAAATCGTTTTTGTTGCGCTTGTTTTCGTCCTCGTCCACCCCCTCGCGCACGCCGACTTCGAGGT
>CAKNLK010000023.1 GCA_930989535.1 uncultured Clostridia bacterium
CACGCGAAGTTGAAGAGATGATTTGCGTTGCCAAGGGCCCCAACCACGGCCCCGCCCCCATCCCCGAAGAGGGCAAATGGGTTCAGGCAAAGGAAATCAAGGACATTTCCGGCCTCACGCACGGCGTCGGCTGGTGCGCACCCCAGCAGGGTACCTGCAAGCTCACGCTCAACATCAAACAGGGCGTCATTCAGGAAGCGCTCGTCGAAACCATCGGCTGCTCGGGCATGACCCATTCGGCGGCGATGGCGGCGGAAATCCTGCCCAAAAAGACCATCCTCGAAGCGCTCAACACCGACCTCGTGTGCGACGCGATCAACACCGCAATGCGCGAACTGTTCCTGCAGATCGTGTACGGCCGCAGCCAGAGCGCCTTCTCCGACGACGGCCTCGTCATCGGCGCGGGTCTGGAAGATCTGGGCAAGGGCAACCGCTCGCAGATCGGCACCATGTACTCCACCGCCGAAAAGGGCGTGCGCTACCTCGAAATGACGGACGGCTATGTGCGCAGGATGGCGCTCGACAAGAACAATGAGGTCATCGGCTATGAGTTCGTGAACTTCGGCAGAATGATGGATTTCATCAAGGGCGGCATGGACGCGAACGAAGCGCTGCAGAAGGCTACGGGGCACTACGGCAGGTTTACCGAGGCCGACGGGGCGGTCAAGTACATTGACCCCCGCAAACAGTAAGGAGGTACACGGACAATGAGCATTACGTTCGAAGGTTACGAAAGAAGAATCGGCCAAATCCAGCCCGTTATGGACAAGTACGGGATTAAAGATTTCGAAGACGCAAGAAAGATTTGCAACGACAAGGGCTTTGACCCCTATGACATCGTGAAAGGTATTCAGCCCATCGCGTTCGAGAACGCGGGCTGGGCGTACACCCTCGGCGCGGCCATCGCCGTGAAGAAGGGCTGCAAGAAGGCTGCCGACGCGGCGGAAGCCATCGGCGAAGGCTTGCAGGCGTTCTGCATCCCCGGCTCGGTCGCCGACCAGCGCAAGGTCGGCCTCGGCCACGGCAACCTCGCGGCGATGCTGCTGCGCGAAGAGACGGAGTGCTTCTGCTTCCTCGCGGGGCATGAGTCGTTCGCGGCGGCGGAAGGCGCCATCGGCATCGCGAAGAACGCGAACAAAGTCCGCAAAAATCCCCTGCGCGTTATCCTGAACGGCTTGGGCAAGGACGCGGCGTACATCATTTCGCGCATCAACGGCTTCACCTATGTGCAGACGAAGTACGACTACTATACCGGCAAAGTTACCATCGTGAAGGAAACCCCCTACTCGGACGGCGAGCGCGCCAAAGTGCGCTGCTACGGCACGGACGACGTGAACGAGGGCGTCGCCATCATGATTATGGAGAAAGTCGACGTTTCCATTACGGGCAACTCGACCAACCCTACCCGCTTCCAGCACCCCGTTGCGGGCACCTATAAGAAGTGGGCTGTGGAAAACGGCAAGAAGTATTTCTCGGTCGCGTCGGGCGGCGGCACGGGCAGAACCCTCCACCCCGACAACATGGCGGCCGGCCCCGCGAGCTACGGCATGACGGATACGATGGGCCGTATGCACTCGGACGCGCAGTTCGCAGGTTCTTCCTCTGTTCCCGCGCACGTCGAGATGATGGGTCTGATCGGCGCCGGCAACAACCCGATGGTCGGCATGACCGTTGCTTGTGCCGTTGCTGTACAGGAAGGTATGGCTAAGTAAGCAACTTAAAAAGGCTTTCGCTTCTGCGGAAGCCTTTTTCAATGGCACAAGCAACATGGTCAATTCCCGACCGTTGCTTGTGCCGTTGCTGTACAGGAAGGTATGGCTAAGTAAGCAACTTAAAAAGGCTTTCGCTTCTGCGGAAGCCTTTTTAAATGGCACAAGCAACATGGTCAATTCCCGACCGTTGCTTGTGCCGTTGCCGTACAGGAAGGTATGGCTAAGTAAGCTCTCACAATTTGTTTTGAGCTGACAAAACAAATTGTCGAGAGGAAAGGGAGAAACCAGCCGACAAGGCGGCGGTTTCTCCCTCTTTTTTGCCCTTTTAAGGGCACACCTCTTTTTCTCTCACTTTCCTCGTGCAAAGGCACTGCAGTCTAACGAAGTTAATTTTGCGAAGCGACCGCTTGCGGGCATTTATGCAAAATTGACGAAGTTGCGCGATAACTTTGTTATCGCTATGTCGAGATTTTTAAGGCTGCCGCCCTCGGCTTGCAATTTTTAAGGGCTTTAATCAATTATATAATTGCAAGCCTTCACCCGCTTATTTGGTTTGCTCTATTATTAAACGGGCAAAAAATTCCCCCTCTTCCCAAAAGCAAAGGTGTTTGCAAATTGGGGTGCGCTGCGCAAAAGCGTGGTTTTGCTTGCGCGAATAATTATTCAATGCCGCAATTCACTCTTTCCTCATAAGCCGCAAGCATGCGGCAATTTGAGTGCGCCTTCCGAAAAGCGCGGTTTTCGGACGCGCTTTTGATTATTGCAATACAGCCGAATAATATTCAAACTGCCCGCTCTAAAATACGAACAAATGTTTGACTTTTGCTTCAAAAAGGGATATACTTACAGTATACAGAATTTGCGGAGGCGCGGGCCATGATTGACGCGGAGAGACTGAAAATATTGACGGAGAGCGCAAAATACGACGTATCCTGCTCCTCTTCCGGCTCGGCGCGCGCAAACCGCAAGGGCGGCATCGGAAACGCCGCGCCCGCGGGGATATGCCACTCGTTCACGCCGGACGGGCGGTGCATTTCTCTTTTGAAAATCCTCCTAAGCAACAAGTGCGCCTATAACTGCCTCTACTGCCCCAACCGCGCGGAAGCGGACGTGCCGCGCGCCTCCGCCACGCCCGACGAAATCTGCGAGCTGACCATCGCCTTTTACAAGCGCAACTACATCGAGGGGCTGTTCCTCTCCTCCGCGGTGGACGGTTCGCCCGATTCCACGATGGAGCGCATGCTCGAAACGGTCATTAAGCTGCGCAAGGTGTATAATTTTAACGGCTACATCCACCTGAAAGGCATTCCGAAGGCGGACAGGCTGCTCACCTTCCGCGCGGCGCAGTACGTCGACCGCATGAGCTATAACGTGGAACTCCCCTCCGAGCACAGCTTAAAGCTCCTCGCGCCGCAAAAGAGCAAGGAGAGCGTGCTTTTGCCCATGCGGGAGCTTGCGGCGGGCAAACGGGCGCTCGCCGAGGAAAAATCCAAGAAAAAGCCGCGCTTTCTCCCCGCGGGGCAGACGACACAGATGATTGTGGGCGCCTCCCCCGAAGCGGACGGGCAGATTTTGCGTTTAAGCCAGGCGATGTACCGCAAATTTTCCTTAAAACGCGTCTATTTTTCCGCCTATATCCCCGTGGTGAAACATTCCCTTTTGCCCGACAAGACGGCGGGGCTGCTGCGAGAACACCGGCTGTACCAGGCGGACTGGCTGATGCGCTTTTACGGGTTTTCCGCCGAAGAAATAGCGGGCGAGGGGGATAACCTGCCCGAGGAATACGACCCGAAGTGCGCCTGGGCGCTGCGGCATATGGAGCTGTTCCCCGTAGAAATCAACCGCGCTCCCCTCGAAATGCTCCTGCGCGTGCCCGGCATCGGCACGCTCGGGGCGTATAAAATCGTCAGGGCGCGGAAGTTTGCGGCGCTCGGGTTCGACGACCTAGCCAAAATGCGCATCGTTTTAAAGCGCGCGAAGCACTTTATTACCTGCGGCGGCAAATTTTACGGGGCGGACAACGCGGCGACGGTAAAGGCGCTGCTCGCCCTGGAAGCGCGCGGGGAGCGGTACGAGCAGCTTTCCCTGTTTTCGGGCGAAGGTGCGGTTCTGCCCATGCCCGACGCGCAGGAAAACAGCGAAGTGCGAAGCGGAACCGAGAAGCGCGGGGCGGAAGCGCGCGCGCAGGAACGGTTTGCCCTGCTCTCCACCGCCGCCAATGCCGAAAGCGCGAGGACGGGACAGCTATGAACATCTACATCACCGACGGCACGACCGATTGTTTTTACACCGCGGTTTTTGCCGCCTGCACGGACAGAGACTGCATCGTGACGAGCGCAAAGGACTTTCAGCTCCCCTTGGGCGCACGGCTCGTTGAGGTCGCGACGGACGAAGAAAAGTGCGGACGCGTGCGGAAAAAGCTGCGCGCAATCGACGGGGGCGCGCTCCGTGAAATTTCCCTTATCCTGCGCCGCGGCTGCGCGGAGCGGGAGATGCTGGCGCTGCGCTATATCCGCCTGCTCATCGAAAAAAATGCGCCCGTGCGCGGCATGCTCTCCCACCCCGCCGTGCTCGAAGCGCGCGATGCGATTAAAAAAGTTACCGGAGAAGCGCACAATTTTACCGGATTTTTGCGCTTTATGGAGGGAGAAAACGGCGTCTTTTACGCCCCCTTTTCTCCCGACAACGACATCCTCGACCTCATTCTGCCCCATTTCCTGCGGCGGCTCGCGAATCAGCCCTTTGTAATCCACGACGTCACCCGCCGCAAAGCGGCGCTGTACAATACGCGCGACTGCGTGATTGCGGACACGGACGAACGGGTGAGCGTGGCGCTCTCCGAATACGAACAGGGATTCCAAAACCTGTGGAAGGAGTACTATCGCTCCGTCAACATCGCCCAGCGCCCGCACGAAAAACAGATGAAGGGATATATGCCCGTGCGCTATTGGAAATTTATGCCCGAAAAACAGGATACAAACTAAAAGCGGATACCCGCCGCATTTTCTGCGACAGCGTATCCGCTTTTTCTGTGCCGTTTTGAGCGGCGGCATGTCCGATTTATCCCTTGCGCACCGCAAACCCGTGTTCCGCCAAAAATTCCTGCGACAGCTCAATCCAATGCGCGTTGTGCCCGCTAATCGGCGCGGAAGGTTCGTCGCACCACGACGTTTCGATATTGCACAGAGACATGCCGTGGCAGCCCTTTTCAAAGATGTGCAATTCCGCCGTCACGCCCGCCCTGCGCAACGCGGAATAGAGCAGCAACGCGTTTTCCGGCGGCACGGCTTCGTCCTCCGAAGTCGACCAGATGAAACTGTGCGGTGCGTTCGGGCGCACATTCTTCTCCAAAGAATACTCCTCCGCCCGTACCTTGTCCCCGCAAAAGTTGATAAAGCTGCCCGCATGGGTGTACCGCTCGTCGCTCGTGATGACGGGGTAGGCAAAGATAGATGCGTCGGGGCGGATAGCCTCGCACGCCTCTTTGCCGAACGCCTGCACAAGCGCAGCGTCGTCCCACCGCAGGGAAATGCACCCGCACAGGTGCCCGCCCGCGGAAAAGCCGACGGCGGCGATATGCTGCCCGTCCAAATCGAGCGCGGCGGCTTCCCGGCGCAAATACAGCATCGCCATGCCCGCCTGTAAAATCTGCGCGGGATAGTGCTCGGGCGCGACGCTGTAATCGAGCGTAAAGCAGTCGAACCCCGCGCCGAAATAGCGGAGCGCGACCGGTTCCCCCTCCCTGTCGGATACCATCGCATACCCGCCGCCCGGAATTACGAGGAGCGCGGGGCGTATTTTTTTATCCGAACTGACCAACTGCCCGTGGCGGTATGCGGTGAGATACCCGCCCTTCGCACCGCCGCGCGGGATATGAAAATATTCGTACAAGTCGATTGTTTCGACGACCATCTTTGCAGCAGACCTCCGCTTTTGATTTCCCCTCCATTGTAGGGCAAAAGCGGAAAAAAGTCAATCGTGCGGGCGTATCCGGAGCGCCGTTTTCCGCAGAAACTTTCCGCCCGCGCGGCGGGGAAAGCTCATTCGTATTCGCCGAAGTCGCGCCGCTCTTCGCCCGGCGGGCAGGCAAACCCGCCCGGCCGTTTGCCGGGGCGCTCGGGGCGGAGCCCCTTCAAATCGACCAGCACGACGTCCGCGCCGATTTTCACCACGTTTTTGAGGGAAATGAAGAGGTCGTTATTCTTAAAAAAATGGAATCCGCGCTTGCCCGGCACGACGATTCCGTATACCTTCCCCTCGGGGAAGGAGAACACGATGTCGCAGGTGCGGCCGAGGTTCCGCCCGTCCGTAATATTGACCACGTCCTTGCATTTCAACTCTCTGTACGATGTATCCATATAGCTCGAGCCTCCCTCGGCGGGGCAAGCCCGCCTTGCAATACCGAAGCGGAATAACGCGGGGCGCAGAAAGGCAACGCGGGCGCCAATGCGCCCTGCATTGCCCCGCGCAGCCGGCCCGGATTACGCCGCTGTGCTATTATCCTATGCGGCGGCGCGAAAAAAGGTGCGGAATTTCGACAAAATTCCGCACCTTTGCTGCATTTATTTTGTTTGGATTACTTTCTGTCTTTCAAAACTTTCTTCTCGTAATCGCGCACCTTTTCGAACCAATCGGCGCCGGCGAAGCCGCCGCGGCGCAGATATTCGTCCCAAATATCGCCGTACGGGAGCGTCTTCATCTCCTCCTGCAACACCATCTGTTCGGTGAAGTTCGCGGCGTCCTGCATCGCTTTCAGCTCCGTGCTCGGCTGCAAGAGCGCGAAGAGCAGCGCCTTTTGCACGTTCCTCTCACCGACAACCCATGCGGAGATGCGGTTGATGCTCGCGTCGAAGTAGTCGAGGCCAATCATCACCTTGTCCGTCGCGTTGTTGCGGACGATTTCCTTGCAGATTTCCTTCAGCTCGTCCTCCAGGATTACGACGTGGTCGCTGTCCCAGCGGACGCCGCGGGTGACGTGCAGAGCGACTTTATCGTAGAACGCCAGGAGGGAGGGAATTTTATCGGAGACGACTTCGGTCGGATGATAGTGACCGTTGTCGAGCAGGCAGCAGATGCCGCGCGTCGCCGCGTAGTTCTGATAGAACTCGTTGTTGCCGACGGTGTAGCTCTCCACGCCGATGCCGAACACCTTGCTCTCCACCGCGACGATAACCTTCTTTTTATCGTACGGAACGGAAAGGATTTCGTCCAGCGAATCTTTCAGGCGCAGGCGGGGCGTGAGGCGGTCGGCGGGCACGTCTTTCAGCCCGTCGGGAATCCAGATGTTCACCAAGCAGTGCGAATTCATCTCGTCCGCGAAATACTCGGCGATTTTCAGGCAAGCCTGGCAGTGGCGAATCCAGAATTTGCGCACCGATTCATCGGGGTGGGAAAGCGTCAAACCGTCTTTGACCATCGGGTGCGAGAAGCAGGTCGGATTGAAATCGATGCCGTCCAAGCCGATTTTCTTGGCGAATTCCACCCAGGGAGCGAAGTGCTCGGGGCGATAGGCGTCGCGGTCGACTTTGCCCTTGTCCTTGCCCAAAAAGGCATAGCTCGCGTGCAGGTTGACGCGCTTTTTGCCCGCCATCAGGGAGAAGGCGAGTTCGATGTCCGCCATCAATTCCTCGGGGGTGCGGGCGCGGCCGGGGTAATTGCCCGTCGTCTGGATGCCGCCGCTCGCGGCACCGGCGCCGTCAAACCCGACGACGTCGTCGCCCTGCCAGCAATGCACGGAAACGGGAATGCCCGCGAGGGTATCCAGCGCCTTTTCGGTATCTACGCCGTATTTCGCGAACATCTCTTTTGCCTGTTCGTATCTGTTCATGTTTCATTCCTCCAAAAATTTTGCTTTGAAACGGGGCGGGAACCGGTATCCCCTGCCCCGTTTGGATTCATCCGAATGGGGCGCGACCTTCGCGCCCGCTGTTCGTTTTCCATTATAACAAAAAATATTCTGTCAATCAAGGACATAATTTGCGCAAAAATATATCTTTATTTGACATGTTGCAGGGAAAAGATTATAATAAAAGCATGGATAAAGCGATTATCGAGCGCCTGACGCGCTTTTCCGATGAGGAAAAGGAAATTCTGGCGGGGCAGGCGCTGCGGCAGGGCGACTATACCCTGTCGGACAAGTTCATCGTCAACGAAAAAAAGCTGCTCAGCGAGGGCAAGCAGCTCGATTTGCGCCTGCATACGCGGTTCGTCGATTTCCCCGAGCACGGCCACGATTACATGGAGTTCATGTACGTGTACGCGGGGAGCGTGACGCACGTCGTCGACGGCGAGCAGATTACACTCGCCTGCGGGGATATCCTCTTTTTGAACAGGCATATCCGCCACAGCGTGCTGCGCGCCGGGCGGGAGGATATCGGCATCAATTTTATCGTATCCAACGACTTTTTAAAGCAGGTGTTCCGCAACGTGCGCAGCGACCCCATCATGAGCGAATTTATCACACGCAATTTTGCGCCCGACAGCGAGGGTGAGTACCTGCACTTTTCCACGGCGGACTGCTTCCCCGTGCGCAATCTGATGGACAATTTAATCTACGCGCTCGCCAAGCACATGCCCGACGATACCGCCGTTCTGACGCAGATTGTTTCCCTGCTGTTTTCCTACCTGTCCTATTACCGCGAAACGCTGCGCAGCGGCCTGCGCGTCTCTTCGCCGGATACGCGGCTGAAACAGGCGGTTTCCGCCTACGTCGCCGAGCGGTATCCGAGCGCTTCGCTGACGGAACTTGCGGGCGAACTCGGCTACAGCGCGGAATACCTCTCGCGCCGAATCGCCAAGCTGTTCGGCAAAAATTTCCGCGAACTGCTTTTGGAAGAGCGGCTGGACGCCGCCGCGCGCCTGCTGAAAGAGACCAAGCTGAGCGCCGCGCAGATTGTGGAGGCGGTCGGCTACGAAAATTGCAGCCATTTCTACCGGCTGTTCCGGCAGCGCTACGGCCAAACGCCGCGCCGCTACCGCCGCGGCGACGCGGAGTAAGCGGGCACACACTGCCGGGCGGCTTTGCGTGTCGGCTGTCTGCGCACAGCAGAAAACTGAAAACACGAGCCTCTAAAGCCCCCCGCTATTTTGGCGCGGCGGGGTATAATTTCGAAAAAGTTGAGCATACTCCCCTGTACGGGCGATACCCGTGCGGAGGTAAAGATATGTTGCAGAAAGTCGAAATTTGCGGCGTGGATACGGCGGGGCTTCCCCGCCTTTCCGCCGAGGAGAGCGACGAACTGATGCGGAGGCTGAAGGAGGGCGACGAAAAGGCGCGCGAAAAATTTATCGTCGGGAATATGCGGCTCGTACTCTCCCTCGTAAAGCGCTTTTGGGCGAAAAACGCCAACGCGGACGACGTGTTCCAGGCGGGGTGCATCGGGCTTTTGAAGGCAATCGACGGGTTCGACCCCAACCTCGGCGTGCGCTTTTCCACCTACGGCGTGCCCATGATTTTGGGCGAAATCAAGCGGTATCTTCGCGACGGGAACTCCCTGCGCGTTTCCCGCAGCATACGCGACACCGCCTATAAGGTGCTGAAAACGCGCGAAAAACTGGAGGAAGAGGACAAGGAGGCGACCATCGAAAAGATTGCCGAAGCGATGCAGGTGCAGCAGAAGGAAGTCGTTTACGCGCTGGACGCCATTTCCGACCCCGTCTCTCTGTTTGACCCCGTCTACAACAAGGCGGGCGACACGCTCATGTTGATGGATCAAATTTACGACGAAAAGAACAACGACGAGGTGTGGACGGAGCACGCCGCCCTCTCCGAAGCGATGGGACGGCTGGAGGAACGGGAGCGGAAAATATTGTTTCTGCGCTACTTCGAGGGCAAAACGCAGACGGAAATTTCCGACGAGGTCGGCATTTCGCAGGCGCAGGTATCCCGCCTGGAAAAGAACGCCATCAACGCCATTCGCAACGACATCGCCTACGATTCGTAACCGGTTTTCCGCAATCGTATTGAAAAAACAATGACAGAGCCGCCCGCGGGAACCGCGGGCGGCGCATTTTAATCTGTCCGAATAATTTTAATTCTTTTCGGTGTTGCAGGGCGCACTATTTTTTATTGCCCCTGTGCAGGCGGTTTTTCAGCTTTTGCCGGAAAGTCTTTCGGTCGTACAGGAAGAAATAGAGCGCGCGCATGATTTTTCCGCGCTTTCTCACGAGCGAGGGAACGGCGGGTTCCTTTGCGGCAGGCGCCCCGCCCTTCAGCACCGCCTCGCTGCTGATGCGGCCGAGGGCGCGGTTCCAAAACTCCAAGCCGCTGAACGAATGGCCTTCGCCGAAGTCGTCCTCAAACTCCGAATCGACAAAGATGCAGCGGTCGAAATTGCGCGAATAGTGCATGTAATATTCGAACGGCCGCGAAACGTCCTCCATGCGGCAGGCGAGCCTGAGCGCGTCGTGCCCGAACAAATTTTTGACGTCCTGCACAAATTTGACCGCGCTCCGCTGCACGAGCTCCGTCACGAAGCGGGTGGGATAGTCGATGTCGTACTTTTCATAGACGGGCTGCACCTCGCCGCCGCGGCGGGTGTAACCGATTGTCGAGGGGCACATCTCCGAAAACACGTGCTCGCGGATGATGCCCGTAACCATCGGCTTATAGTTATAGAAGGTGCTGTTTTCAAATTCCGATACGGCGAGGCGCTTGAAAATCGCGTCCGTATTCGTATGGATATAGAAGGATTTCGGCTTGATGTGCAGGAGCTTATTGAGCGCAAGCTCGATGCGCCCCGAGTAACCGATGTCAAAGAGCACGTCGTTTTCGCTCACGATTCCGCCGAAGTACTCCGCCAGGTTCTTTTCGTATTCGGAGAAGCGTGCGTCCTGCAGATATTCGTTATAGAACTGCACGATGTACATATCGAACTGCGTGCGCTCTGTAAAGGTCGCGAGGCAGCGCGCCTCGTTCTTTTCGCGGTATTCCGAATAGCGTTTTTTGGATTCTTCGGACATGACCGGTGCAAACAAATCAAATAGGGAGTCGGGCGACTGGCGGATAAAATTCAGTTTATGCACGACGGAGTGCATATCGGCAAACGAGCGGATATCGGCGATGGCGAACGCCTTGCGGGAAACGCGGATGTAATTGCTCTCCGGCAATCCGTCCTCCCCTTCCGCCAAAATATCGTACGCCTGCTTGACGAGGTAACCGTCCCGCGCGGCGAAATGAATTTTGCGGTACCCCTTGCCGCGCGTGTTTTCGATGAGCCAGCGGGCAACGGAGTAGATGTGCATGCCGAGGGTATAATACCCGACAAAGCGGGGGTCTGCGTTCAAATCGCTCTTTTTATTGAAACTGACGTACGGGAAATCGAAAATTTCGTTCGCCGCGACGGCGCAGAGGCTGCGCAGGCCGGAAAACGCGCCGTACGCCAGAGACATATCGCGGTAGCGGTCGCCGATTTTAAAAATTTTGTCGAAGGATTCCCCCGTATAGATGCCGGGGTTGCGCCCCTGCAACAGCCCCATCGCGCGGGGAAGGTGCATCGCCTTCAACCCGTACTTTTTGGGATTTTCAACGTCGGAGCGGTAATTGTCGCCGATGTGCAGGATTTCTTCCGGCTTGGCGATATCCTTGTAATCGCGCAGGATTACGGGGTACATCGTGCCGTAATGCTTGGTCAGGTGCAGTTCGCTGGACAAATACAGCTTTTCGTACCCGCGGACGCCGCACTTTTCGAGAATCTTTTCGATGCATCCGCGGGGCAGATACATATCGCTGGACAAGATGACCTTTTTGCCCGCCTCTTTTGCGAGTTCCAAGAGCTCTATGCCGAATTTGCGGGGATAGGCGAAGCGTACCTCGTTTTCCATTTCCAGCTCTTTTATCGGCTCGAGCATCTGCCGGTCATAGCCGTAATTGTCCGCCAGGACATCGTAAATTTCGTCCAACGTCGGCTCCTCGATGCCGGGTTTTACGACCTTTTGCAGTTTATGGCATTTATCCTCCGCTACGCGGCGCTGGGAGGAAAAATCGACGTACGAATAGACGCCGAACTGCTTTGCGAACGCCTCGTTCAGGTAGACGAAGATATCTGCAGGGTCGGCGAACGGGCGGCAGACCAGCGTGTCGAACACGTCGAAGCTGACCACCTTGACCTCGTCGGAGAATATCCACTGCATCATCTTTTGATATTCGTTATAGATGGGCGCCCGGTTGGTCATCAGGGAGAAGAAAAAGTCCGTTTGAATGTGCTTTTTATTCTCAATTTTGTCCTGCGCGAAAGCCTCTTTTACATACTCGACCGTGTCCTGCGGGAATTGCATATGCTTCGCAATCCGCATATAGACGAACCCCAGCCGCTGTTTGAATTGCAGATATTCCTTCGCATACTGCTCATAGAGCCCGCTTTCGGTAAGCAATTCCTGCAGATAATCGAAAACGGCAACCAAATCGCCGACGTTCTTTTGGAATTTGGGGAGATTCGTCGATTCCACGCTCTGCCCGGAATGATAGCAATATATGTAGTACTCATTGTGGATATTGCACACCTTCTGCGCGTGGCAGTAAAGCGTCGCCGAAAAGGCAATATCCTCGCCCATGACGAGATGTTCGCGCCGCGCGCGGAGCTTTTCGAAATCGTCCGCGCACCGGAGCCACAAATCGCGGCGGATGAGTTTGTTCCAAATATAGTGGTAATGGGAGCACAGCCCGTGCATCTGCATGAGCAAATCGAGCATGCCGCGCCCGTCCGTATCCAAATCCTGCAGGCGGAGCGGGTCTAAATTTTGAAAGGCGGGCGTCCAAATATCCACATCCCTGCGGTTTCTGTCCCCCTTTTTCTGAACGTCGCCGAGAACGAGGTCGGCGTTCGTCTGTTCCGCCTTGTGTACGAGCGCTCCCACCCAGCCGGGCGTAACCTCGTCGTCGCTGTCTAAAAATAATATATAATCGCCCTCGGCAGCCGACGCCCCGGCTCTCCTTGCGGCAAATAATCCTCTGTTTTCTTCTAAATTTACAACCTTTACATTCTCATTATTCTCGGAAAACTGCTGCAAAATTGCCAACGTGCCGTCGCTGCTGCCGTCGTTGACGCAGATAACTTCGATATTTTTATACAGTTGATTCAAAATAAGCCCGAGCGTATGTGCCACATACTTTTCCGAATTGCAGCAGGGTATAATCACCGATACCTTTTTGCTAACCATAATTCATCTCCTATAATGTGCAATGCGGCCGGCTCTTTCAAAGGCAGGTATTAGCCGCCGCGTACAATTTACGGCAAACGCCGCGCGAATGTCCGGCAAAAAGCCGAACATCCGCCGCGTCTGTCTCTTCAAAAACTCAGTAGGTATACGCCCAAGCAATGGTTACGGCATTGCTGTTCGAAGACGTGTACGAAAATTCCATCGAAACGAACTTTTCGCCGCTGACTTCGATGCGGGCGGACACGTCGCCACTGACCATGTCGGCGGACAAATCCAGCACCGATAAATCGGCGAGCGTCGCCTCCATCGTAAAGCTTCCCTCTTCCGCTTCGGTGAATACAGCGTTTTTAAACGCCGTATCCGCGGGAAACTCCCCGAAGGACACGTTTTCCGCCGAAACGGTGACAGGCGCCGTTTCCGTATCGGTATACGCGCTGTTGCCGTCGCCCTGCCCGATTTCATTCAGGCGGCGCTCCTTTTCGGTATACAGATACCCTTCTTCGGTCTGTTCGTATGTTTCCTCATGGCTGCTCAGGAGTATATCGCCCTGCAAAACCTGCACCGTTTTGACGATTTTCAGCGCTTCGTCCACATTATTGTAGGCAGAGCGCAAACCGCTGTGGTCGCTCGTAATCGAGCAAGCCGTCGCGGCGAACAGGAGAGCCGCGCAGAGTACTGCGCCCATCAAAAATACTGTCAATTTTTTCTTCATAAAATCATCTCCTTTACAACAAAGGCGATTGCTGCAAGCGAAAGCACCGTTGCCGCCGCAGTCATGACGGAAAGGAACGCGTCGCTCGCTTTGACGGCGTTATCCAAATCTTCCGACGCACCGTCGGCCGTTCCGTTGTAGGCGGCAAGCATTTCGTCGTACAATTCGAAAGAATCCGCCGCTTCTGCTCTCGCGTCCGTCTTTTCCGTCTCGCTGAAATTCTGCATCAAAGCGTACACCGCACTCAGCGCCTTGTACCGCTCTTCCAAGCTGCCGTTTTCAACGTCCGTCAGCGCGTCGAGCGCGGCCTTCATCGCATTGTATTCGTCGGTGTAAACGGTATCGAACTTCGCCTCGAACGCCATATCCGACATAATCGCCAAATCAGCAGAGTACTTCGTGTCGCCGTCAAACCAACCGGCAAAGGCATACGATTTGATGCTGTTGCCTTCTTTCGTCGGATTGGCGGGAGCCGCCACCGTTTCGCCCTCGTATACTATGATGGCTTCGCCATCGCCGAAGGTCACCTCGTACAGCTTTCCGAGCATTTCGTCGTATTTATCGAAAGTAAGCCCCTCAGCTTTCGCATCCGCAATCTCTGTTTCGGTCATCGCTTCATACGCACCGATTGCAGTATCCAGCGCCGCATGTTTCTCGGCGGGCGTTTTATCCTGCGCGGCAACCAACGCGTCGAGCGCGGCCTTCATCGCATTGTATTCGTCGGTGTAAACGGTATCGAACTTCGCCTCGAACGCCATATCCGACATAATCGCCAAATCAGCAGAGTACTTCGTGTCGCCGTCAAACCAACCGGCAAAGGCATACGATTTGATGCTGTTGCCTTCTTTCGTCGGATTGGCGGGAGCCGCCACCGTTTCGCCCTCGTATACTATGATGGCTTCGCCATCGCCGAAGGTCACCTCGTACAGCTTTCCGAGCATTTCGTCGTACAGCTCAAATAAATCCGCCGCTTCCGCTCTCGCGTCCTTCTGCTCTTCTGCGCTCAGTGTTTCGTACACGTCCGTCGCCGCATCCAACGCCGCATGTTTCTCGGCGGGCGTTTTATCCTGCGCGGCAGCCAGCGCGTCGAGCGCGGCCTTCATGTTGTTGTAATTTTCCGTATATACTAAATCAAACCTCGCTTCAAACGTCATATCGTCGGTGATTTGCATATCCGAAGTATATTTCGTGTCGCCGTCGAACCAGCCGAGGAATGTATACGATTTGATGCTGTTGCCCGCCTTTGTCTGGTCGTCGGGGGCCGCCACCGTTTCGTTTTGGAACACTTCGGCTTCCGAAATAGTCGTGTTGCCGTCTTCGGAGACAAACGAAACATTGTAATATCTGCCGAGGCATACGCAGTTGCCCGTCGTACGGGGATCGCCCCAAACGTCTTCAAAGCGATATTTTACGCCGTCAATCACCAAATCGCCGTGCGCAAGCTGAGCGTTCGGCTGGGCGTAGAACCAGCCATACTCCGTTTCGAACCAGCCGGTATACTCGTACGCTATCCAACTTGCATTCGGATCGGACGGCTCGCGAACACGGGTATACACCCAATTATTGCTCTCGTGCGTTTGATTCTCGCTGTCCCACCTCTGATAGAAATCGCCGTGGTCATAGGAACCGTCGTCTTTGAAATAAATCGTATAGACGGTAGAGCCGACCCTGATTCGGACGGCGCCCTGCCCGATTCTGCCTACGTTGTCGGTATTGCCGGTCGCGTTCGCCGAATACGCATCCATGAAGTAATAAATTGTTCCGTCGATCGTTCTGAATCCCGTAAACTCAAAGCCATCCACAAAATAGCGGGTGTTATCGGCCGCCCAGCCCGTCTGACCGCCGACGAGTTTGCCGTTTTCGAACTCAAACCAGAACAAATCGCCGTAGCCATTGTCGATATTTTCGGTTCTGCCGTCGGCGGCAACTCCGTCTTCGCCGAAATAATATTTATCTTCGCCGATTTGAATCCAGCCCTTCGTCAACTCGCCGTTCGAGAACAGCATATTCAGCCCGTCTTCGTTGGTCACCATGCCGGAGTAACCTTCGGGCAGAACCTGGCTCGCGCCGCAGACGCTGCAGGTGAGATAAGTGCCGTCGTAAACCCATGCATGGCCAGCATCCTGGCAGCTGCCGTTTTTGTAGATGGTATACGAATCGAATACTTGAGCTTCGCCGCCGACTACGTCGTACGCCGTAATTGCAAATTCCGAATCGCTCGCGGAAACGGACAGATAGATGGAGCTGTAATTGTTCGTCGCGATATCGAAGTTGAAGCTGTCGGTCTCGACGACATCGTACGACTTTTCGCCCGTCGAACCGCTGATGATGTACACCGCCCCGTTTTGGGAATCCACTTCGCCGCCCGTCATCGGTTTGGTACGGGCGTACGAATGGTCGTGCCCCGAGAATACAACGTCGATACCGGCCTCGTCCACCGCTGCGGGAACGTAGTCGTTGACGGCGAAGTTGCCGCCCGTCGAGTTGGTATAGTACGGCGGCTGGTGCATAATGAGAACTTTCCACAGGGCGCCGCTCGACTGTGCGTCTTCGACCATCCACGCGAGCGCTTCCTGCAGGTTGGCGACGCTGCTCGTATACGCATAGTTGATGACAGCCACGTACACGTTGCCGTAGGTTACCGAGTAATACTTTTTATCGGGCAGCATGTTGATTGCCGCGCCGAAATCCCCTTCGGTGTCGCCCTCATATTCGTGGTTGCCCATCGTATGAATCATGTCGATGCTGCCGAAATTCCCCGAGAAGGATTCGAGCACAGCCGCCCATTGCTCATAGGAATTGGCGCTGTCGATAAAGTCGCCCGTCTGCGCGCCGAAGCTGTAATCGATGCCGCTCCCACTGATGAGCTCAGCAATCGCCGCGACCGCCTCTCTGTCCGCATCGGAAGTTCCCTGCGTGTCGCCGATGACGAAGAAGTTGGTATTTTCGCCAGTCTTGGTCGTGGAGAAATTCTTGACCGTCGACCACGTTGTACCGTCGCCGACCTGATAGACGTACTCCGTATCGCGCGCAAGCCCGGTGAGCGTTACGCCGTTGATGCGCGTGGCGATATTCTGCGCCGTGTCGGCAAAACCGTCAAACTGCAGAATCTGCGACGAGCCGTTCAGCGTGGAAGCAATCTCCGCGAGCGCTTCCGCCGTGCCGCCCGCCTTCTCGTAGGCGGCCTTCGTTGCGTAGCGAATGACGGGTTCGCCCGAGGTGAGCGGGTTGGACAGCCAGCTGATTGCCTGCTGCGTTTCCGAATCCGCCACCGCCTTCGCCGCGATATAGAAAGGCGTGCCGTCCGCCGGCATGGCGGTCATGCCGTAGATCGTCTTTACAAAGGAAACATTGCCGGCGGCGTCCTCCGCATACAGCGTTTTGATGGCGGGCGCGCTGACGAAATCTGTGGTAATAATCTGCCCTTTTTCGTCGGTCGTGTCGAGCAGGGTATTATCCATATAGACGCTGACGCCGGCGGCGGGAACGCCGTCGTGCAGAACGGTGATAATCGCGCCGTCTTCGTCGCCGACAATGGTCGGCTCAATGGAAAAATCGTAGTAAGCCAACACTTCCTGCGAAACTTCCTGCGCGGAAATGCTGTTTACGATTTGCTCGTCCTCGCCGACCGTCTGCCCGTCGAACACGACCGTGCTCGACTGCACGGCATAGGTCAGGCTGACGCCCTCAATCCAATCTTTCGGGACGGGAATCACCAGGCTCGCGATTTCCGCGCCGCCCGTTTCGGTAACCGTTACGCCCTCTTTGCGAGTCACCGTCACCTCGTAGATGTTTTCGATAACGTTCGTCTGATTAAGCGACACTTCAAACTGCTCGGGCAAAAGCGGGGTTGCGGCCTTCAGTTCCAAGCCAAGCCCCAGGCGGATTTCAAAGGTCACGGAGCGGGTATGCGCGAGGTCGGTCGTAAGCAGATTCAACTTATAATCTTTATTCAGATAGGGCGGCTCTTCCTCCTCCAGGTACACGCTGTTATACGAAGATTCGCCCTCGACGATTAAGGTGAAGGACTTGCGCGCCTCGTTGCCCGCCTCGTCGGCGACGACCACCGTCACGATGTGCGTGCCGTTCGGAACGATTGTAGATTTTGTCACCAGGGAATTCGGCGTCAGCGAAGAATAGCCCAGGAGCATATTGCCGTCGACGTAGACCTTCGTTCTGCCCTTCGCGCTCGTATCCGTATCAATCTGCGTGATGGCGTTGCCGTACCCCGTCACTTCGCCGTCATATTCTGCTTCAAAGACGATAGTATTCGAATCGGTGCGGTAAACGGAATCCTCCACGATTTCTTTATTCACCAAAAGGTTGGAAATTTCGGGCGGATCGACGTCTTCGGTATTCGCCCCGTAGATAAACATAAAGTCGTCGAAATAAATGTAGCCGTTTGTCGCCGCGCCCAAATCGGGAGAGCGGACATACATGATGCGCAGAGACTGCACGGGCATCAGTCCGTATTGGTATCCCTGAATGGGAACCAGCGCACCGTCGGTATAATTTGCCAAAGGCGCCTCGAAATAGTGCCAGCCGGCGGGAATCGTCGTCTCGTAATACGGGATGCCGAAGTTATTGGACTCCGTCTCGCTCTGCGCGGTAAAGTTGATCGGCTGCGCGCCGTCGTTAATTTTTTGCCCGTCCGAATCGTACGAATCGATATAGGCGCGAATCCAGAAGTTCGGCATGTCGGAAGGCACGTAAACCCATACGCCGATTGCCGTGGGCTTGCCCGGCTTGTTGAGAACCATAAAGGTTTCCTTCAAGCCGAAGTAGACGCCCGCCGTCGGCGTCGCCTGCCTGTAATCGTAATAGACGCGCAGAGAGTTCTCCCCGTTGCGCGAATAGTCGCTGGAAATGGTCGCTTCCGCCGTAGCGCCGCCGACGGTGGAAATCGCAAATTTTCCGTTCTCGCCCGTGCTGTAATATTCTTCCGCAGGAGTTTCTGAACCGTCTTCGTTCTGCACGTCCTCAAAGTCCCATGCGACGGTGGGCTCCACGCCGATCATCACTTCCACAGTGGCGGTGACGTTGCTGTCCGCCTTCAGCGTTACCGTAATGGTGCCGGGCGCGTTGACGGCATTCTTATTGGTGACGAAGATATTGGAATTCTCCCCCGCCATTTCGCCGATAATCTGCGAAGGATCGTCCGTATCTCCCGTGTTGGTGACCGTCCATTTGAAGTCGCCGTCCTTGAAAATTACGTCGCGGTATTCGTACTGCGCCGTCAATCCGAGGTCGGTCTCCACGCCCGCCTCCAGCGATGCAGACGCCGCCGAGAACGCGACGGTATCCGGCCAGCGGAATTCTATCTCCGTTTTGCCGACGACCTCGCCGTTATATACCATCTCGAGCTTCAGTACGCCCTCGCTGTCTGCGTCTCCCGTGAACACGACGCTGTCCGAGGCCGCGTCGGAAAGCTGGCCGGACACGCTGTCTTCCTCGCCTTCGGCGATGCGCCATTCGACGTCTTCCGGGATATCGACGGGGAAACCGGCCGTATCCGCGCCGATTGCCGAAAAGTCGACCGTAGAACCGGGGGTGTAAATTTGGTTGACCGGCGAGATGGTCGCCTCGGCAAATTCGCCCGTAGCCTCCGCGTTGGATACGACCAACAGCGAAGAGGATACGTTGCGTTCCTGCCCGTCGGAAGGGCTGTTCGCGAGCGTCAGCTCGCCCGTGCCCGCGTACTGTGCGAGATAGGTCGTCGAGCCGCCGCCGTCGAGGTTGATGGCGTCTACACAGCCGAGCTGGAACATCTTTTCCGCCAATTCCTGGTAAGTATAGCCGCTGGAATACGGGGATTGCCGTCCGTCAGCAACCACGAGGACGATGTCTCCGTCTGCCGTAATGCCGACCGCCGTGCGCGGCTGTTTGGTGGTATAATAGGAATCCGAAGAGGACGGAACCATCTCGCCGTCCTTAATGAGGCGCAGCGCGCCGCCGACCGCTTCGACCGTGTTTTCGGGCAGCGTGCCCGTGCCGATGTGCGCCTTGCCGTCGGAAGTTACGGCGAACCAGGTCTGCGCGAGCGCGGATGCGTCCGCTTTGACTTGTTTGCCGTTCATGACGAGAACGCCGGTAGGCTCGCCCGTACCCATGTTAAAGAAGTCCGCGTTGACCGCCGCAACGACGTTGACGCCGCGCACACGTTCTGCCGCCGCCGCCTGTTCGGCGACGGTAGACATCGCCCACTTTCCGCTCGTATCGTAGTTGGTATAGCCGGCAATCACTCTGTTGCGCGACATATCGATCTCAATGGCATACGACACGACCTGGTCGTCGTTCGAGCTGTTCTGCGTATAGAATTGCGTTTCCTTTACGCCGGGCGAAATGCTCTTTACCGTCGTCGAAATATCGTGCCGAATGGTTTCCGCCGCCGCCCGCGTGCCCTGCTCGAACACGAACGCAAAGGCAAACGCGACCAATGCCGCAACCGTAAAGAACGCAAGCATCACGACGGATAAGTTTCTCTTTTTCAAGCCCATATTATTCAATTCCTCTCCTTGTATATATTTTTTCTATTTGCAATCGCGCCGTTAAGGCAGCGATGAGTTTTTATTTTTGCTTTGAACAATCACTTCTTTTTTGCTGAAGTGTACCCAACCTCGTCCAACAGCTCGCGCATGGTAAGAGGCTCACAGTTGGGCTCGGCGTTCGTTTTCAGCTCCCCGAACAGCTTTAAGTTGTATTCGACGTTTCCGTTGACCTGCGCGACGGGCGCGTACGCCTCCGCACCGGATATGCGCAGAGGGAAACCAAGCTTATTTGCCGATTCCGCAAATTCCGCGCAGAAATCGCGGATTCCGTGGCGGAACTGCGCGCAGGCGACCAGCCCGGAGCTGTCGGGCTCGCCGAAAACCGGGCAGGCGATACCGCCCTCCCGGCCGTAGCCGACCGTTGTGGGCACCGACGAGGAGAACAGCGTTTCCAGGAGGAGCACCTGCCGCCCGTCAATGAGGTAATTCGTATTGTCGGTATGCGAAAATAAATACCCGTGCATTTTGCCGCAATCGATCAATTGGTCGGATATCGGCGTATCGGTGACGCCCATCATCGCGCTCTCCAGCACGATTTCGGGGTGTTTTTCCCTAAAATACAGCTCAAGCATGGTGAAGATGGTGCCGCGCCAGCCCAAATCGACGACGCACACGCGCCTTTTGCCCGCGATGACGGGCGCCACATACTCCTCGAACGCTTCGGCATTCCCCTCGTACAGCGCGGTCACTTCCGCCTTGCGGCGGTGCAGGTAACGGCACAGCGCTTCCGCCGCGGCACTGTCCAGCCGCTGCGACGCGCTCAGCCCCTCCTCGCCCAAGCCTTCGCACAGGGGAGAAAGCTCCGCCTGCGCGAGCGCCTCGCCGATTGTGATTTTTTCTTTTTTGCGCGCCTTGTCGACGAACATCGTGTTCAGAAATCTGCCGAAGTATTTGGGCAAAACGAGCTTCATCGCCGCAAAGCGCGAGGTGTAAAAATACACGCTCGGCACGCGGCCGAAATAGCGGCGGTACGTTTCGTAAAAAATCTCCGCGTCGCGTGCGAGGAAGAGCAGGCAGTCGTAATTCTTCCATTTCGCCAACTCCTCCAGCCAGGAGCAAAAACCGTACGCGAGGATGCCGCCGTACGCGTAGCCGTGTTCGTAGAAAGGCCCCAATTCTCCGCCCGCCGCATGCAGTTTGTTGTTCACGGCCCCGCAATACAGCGAACGCGCGAGGGAGCGGAACCCGAAATCATGATACAGTTCGCAGGAAAAGGAGAGCCGCAGAACGCCCGCCGTGCGCAGCTTCGCCGCTCGGCACTTTTTTACGTCCGCCTCGTAATGGCAGCCGATATGTATTACAGACTTGCCGAAATCTTCCTTGACCTTCTCCCACAGCTTTCCGCTCGCCTTGGAACACCCGCACTCGCCGGAAACGTACACCCGTTCGATATTGAATCCGCTCTCCGCCAAAATCTCCGCAAAAAAATCGGCAGGGAGAGGCGTATCGCAGACGGCGATGACGCGCTTTTCCTTTAATTCCTCGCGGCGGAGCAGACGCAGAAAGTACGGGTTGCCGAAGCTGAACTCCCGCAGGGCGCGCAGCTCTTCCCTGTACGCGGCGTCCGCGTTTACGCCGTGGCGCTCCTGCAGAGCCCGGCACACATCGTGCAAGGTCGCTGCGCCCGTATCGGATTTCTCCTTCGCGGCGCGGTATGCGTCCGCGCGCAGTTCGCCGTAATCGACGATGCCGAGCCGCTGGCCGATAATCGTATACAAATCGGCAAACGTCTCCGTTTTAGGCAGCAGCAGTACGTTGAAAATCGCAAAGGACAGCACTTCCGAGCGCTGCAGGCGTTTGGCGAATTCGTCCTCTGCCGGGTACGCGGCATACGCCGACTCGGGGTACACCTTCGCATCTGCACCGAACAGCGCATACTTTACGAGCAACGCCGCGAGATACGCCCACGAACAAAGGCGAAAACGGCGGTGAAGGTCGGGATGACACATTTTATAGCGCAGATAGTGCGTCTGAACAGCTATATTTCTACCCACGATTTTGTCGTATATCTTTTTTAATGTCTCTTTCAGCATGGCTCACCCAACTTTTAAGCCGAAAACATCGCTTTTATCGGCCTTCGGGCCGATAAAAAAGCATATGCTTTTTAGTCTCCAAGTATTTTTATTTTTTAATTTTTTCTCAATTGCTTTCCCATTTTTCGACTGAATTGTACAAAATTCGACACAAACGGGCGCAAAATCCGGCACAATTCGCTTCGGTTTTCCTTTCGGCCAGCCCGATAGCTACCGCAAAATTTTCTTCAAAACCCGCTTGACGGGCGCAGGGACAAATTTTTTCGCCAACTTGTACACCTTTTTCGGAAAGCTCTCTCCCGGCCGCTTTTTCTTTGCGGCGAGCGCGGCTTTCAGCCATGCCGCCGAGCGCTCCGCCTCGGCGCGCAAAACCGGTTCGACCGCGCTATAGTCGACGGGGCGGTGCAACACGTCCTTTTCGAACAATTCCTCCAACCGCTCGACCGCGTTCCCCTCCAGGTGCAGTTTGCCGAGCAACGTTTCGAAGCGGGAAATGCCGCGGGCGCGGTTGAGCAGGCAGGCAAACTGCTTGCGGAAGATAATCGAAAAGCAGGTGCCGTGGAAGGAATCGGTGACGACGTACGAGGCCCGGCTGAAATAGGCGAGCCACTCCTCGATGCCGACGCCCGTGCGCACGCTCTCCTCCGGCAGCCCCAGCTGTCGCTTGTTCTCCTCTGCGTCCGTCTGGCCGTCGAGAATGACGATAAGTTCCAGCCCGAGCAATTCCGCCGCGCGGCGGAGCAGCTCCCCCTTTTCCGCGTTCGGCGTGAGGATGTATGCCAGAAGATACGCCCCGCCGTATTCGATGTGCGCCTCCGCCGCGAGGGAAAGAAACTTTTCGGCCGGGCAGAGAAACACGGGATCGCAGACCTGCACGGCTTCGACGCCGAGGTCTTCGCGGCAGATGCGCACGCCGTCCTCTTCCCGCACGGATACGGCGTCGAAACTCTGCAACAAGCCGCGCTGTACCTTTTTCAGGGCCTCCGTCGCGCGGTAGACGGGATGGCCGAAGGAAGTCGCATAGGAGATCTTTTTGTGCGCGCTGTCCGCAAAATCGAGCATGTAATAGTTCGTGCCCAACAGCCTGTAATCGTAGTAATTCCACAGCTGATCGGAGCCGACCAAAAACTGGCCGACGTGGTCGTTGAGCGAAGGATATTCCGCGAAGGCGTAGCGCGCGCTGATACTGTAATGCTTAGCGGCAAAGCGCCGCACGAAGGTGTCGCGCTGCGGCCCGGCGGGGCGGCTTTTCAGCGGCCAATCGAGCATCAACACGTCGTATCCCAAATCGGTGACCGCCTCGTGCAGGGCGTAATAGGTGAGCGCACTGCCGTAATTTTCCCCGTACCACCAGCCGACGATGCCGACATCGAAGTATTTTTCGTTCAGGCGGCGCATGGTTTCCGCAAACGAATGCGTCTGCAGCAGCCGGAAAAAGCGGGTGCGGCCTTCGTTTTCATGCGAGGAGGCGAACACGTTCCCGTTCGCCTTGCGCGCGAGTTCGACGTCGACCACCCTGTCGAAGAGCAGCCTGCCCTGCAGCTGCGCGTAGATTTTTTCGGCGCGCGGCGTATTGAGCAAAACGAGGCTCGTCCCCTTTTTGTCGTCGAGTTCGGGGTAGGTTTCGCCGATGCCCCAAAAGTCGCCCAGCGTAAAGTCGCCCTGGCGGGGCAGGCGGTTGAAGCGGCAGTCTCCACAGGATTTCCGGCAGGCTGTAATGGACAAAAATGCTTTATAATAATCGCATTTCCAGCGCGGAACATAATATTCTGCCCCTCTCTTATAACGAATTCGCATCGTCGGCGTCCAACCGTATTTTTCCTTGCTGCGGAAATTGACGGATTGGATTTTGCGGGGAGAAAGTTCGGAGGCAAATTTTTCGAATACCGTGTGCGGCGGAACGCCGTGGCACACGAGGTCGGCGGTGAGGAGCGTTTCGTACTCCTTTTTGAGCGAGCTCTTCAGCCCCGCCACCTGGCACGGACACCCGACAAACAGCACCAAAGCGCTCTCTTGCAGCTTTGCTTCGATTTGTTTGAAACAATCGGCGGTGTCGCTCTGCATATATTTCGAGCCGCGCAGAAGGGAAAGCTGCGACTTGTCGGAAATCAGGATATGCCGCACGCGCGTCTTTTCCTCGGTGAACGCCGCACCGCACACGTACCCGCCGCGCTCCAAAACGTATTCCGCCAGCAGAGTGAACAGGCCGCCGGAAGAGCTCTGCGCGCGCAGCTCGTCTGCGCCCGCCGCCGCATGGCAGGGCGGATTCGGATTGTTTTCGTACTTCGGGAACTGCGCGGGGCAGCGGGCGTAGCACAGCCCGCAGTCGATACACGCGTCCGACACGGCGGGGTACGCGAACCCCTCCCCGTTTTCCGCCATGGACACGGCGCCCACGGGGCAGACGGCGCGGCACGCCCCGCAGCCGGTACATATTTTTTTGTCGACCGATAAGATATTCAATATTCTCTCCCCTCTTACTGCAATTTACCTGCGGAATGCAGCCGCCGCCAAATCCTGCCGCAAGCGGACGTATCTGGCCAGCGCCGGCAACAGCGCGTCTGTACTGCCGTCCTCCGCAGCGAGTCCGTTCGCCTGTACGAGCAAACGGAACAGCGACTCCCCGCTCAAGCTCCCCTTCTCCGTAACGCGGAAAGACGCATCCGATAAAAGCAGCGCCATGTCTTCTCCGTGCAAAAGTTCGGTAATGCGGCGCGAAAGCCCGCGCAGCCCGAACATCTTGCCCGCGCGCAGAAGCCAGACCGCCGCAAACAGAATGCTTTTGGCATCCTCTTCGGAAATTTCGCCCGCGGGCGGCTCGCCGCCGCAGCGAATCAATTCGCCCGACTCCAAATGCTCTCCGCTCAGCCAGCACCGGACGAAAAACATGCGCCCCGTCCACAGCGAGCAGTCGCGGAAGGCGATGCCCTTGCCGCGCAGTTCCCCGGTACGGTAGACGAACTGCCGATAGCAGCTGCATTCCGGCGTCCGCCCGAATGCGCCGCACAACAGAGCGCTTTCCTTCGCGCGCAAGGCGGAAACAGCGCGCGCCGCCGCATCGCTGTCCGCAAAGCGGTCGCTCGGGCGGAAAAAAGCGAGAAATTCTCCCTTCGCCGAATGAATGATGCGATCGTACCGCTCCGCGAGCGACCAATCCGGCTCCGCAACGCGAATGCAGACGCGGTCGTCCCGCCGGAGCCAGCGGCGCGCGAGAGACATGCTCGCCTCGTTGCCGCTCGTCACGTATACGACGGCTTCGATGCGCGCCAGGCTCTGCCCGAGAACGGAGCGCAGACAGCTGTCGAGGGCGGCCGCATTCCCGTCTGCGGCGATTGCCACGGTCAGTTCGGGCGCTTCATACACTTTCGAGCGGAAAGAATCGATGTAAGAAAACCGTTCGCGGATATAGGCGGGCAGTTCCGCCGCCCGCAGATAATACCCCCTGCGGACGAGCGCGTCGCAGAAATCTCTGCCGCATTTGACGCGGTCGCACGCGGATGCCTTGATAAAGTCGCCGTAGATGAAATCGACGCCCCAGCGGAAAAAATGGTCGGCATACCGCTCGAACAGCCCCTCTTTCGTCCATGCGTCCGCGATATGATTGACGAGCTTGTTATGTTCCGCAACGCGCGTACCGCTGTCCTTTTCCTGCAGGCGGTACATGATGGAGCCGGGGCGGCGCCAACGGTAATTATACAGCTTTTCGGACATGAATGCGATGCGCCGCGCGGCGGGGAAAATTTTAAACTGAAAAGCCTGATCTTCCCCTACGACGATGTTCTCGTCCAAGCGGAAGCCGCCCCGCTCAATCAATTCGCGGCGGACGAGGTCTCGCCACAGGAAGGGGCGCGCTCCCCGCTCGTACAGCAACGCCACGACGGAGGAGCCTTTGTAGAAAATTTTATCCGGGGAAAGCGTATGTTCAATCCAATGCGACGCGGGCGAAGGAATGCAGTTCGCACCGCAGACGACGATATCCGCCTTCATTTTGCGCGCGCGCGCGTACATACGCGCGAACATCTGCAAATCCACGTAGTCGTCCGCATCCACGAACCCCACGTACTCGCCGCGGGCGGCGTCCAGCCCCGCGTTGCGGGCGGACGGAAGCCCGCCGTTCTGCTTGTGCACGACGACGATGCGCGCGTCTTTTTGCGCGTATTCTTCCAATATCTTCGCCGAATCGTCGGTGGAACCGTCGTTCACGCAGACGATTTCGATATCCCGGAGCGTCTGATGAATAAGGCTGTCCAAACACTGCCGCAAATATTTCGCCACATTGTACACGGGCACCAACACCGATACGCTCGGCCGATTACTTTTTGCCATTCGCTTTTCCAATCAATACTGAAATCGTTTTTTTCGCGGTGAGCCAGACACCGTGCTCCCGCAGATACCGCATTCCCTTCGCCATAAAGCCGTTTGCTTCCTGCGGCAGGCCCGCGGCACGCGCCTGCCCGACAATTTCGGGCAGCCGTTTCCCTAACCGGGCACAAACCTCGTCCGTCCGCGCGCGGACTTGCCGCGCCGCCGTTCGCCCGACGCCGAACGGTACGCCCGCCGGCACCTTTTCCGCGGCGCGCCACCAATCCGCCGACAAAGGGGCTACGACGTCTTCCCACGGCAGGCAATCCTCGCCGTAATGCAGGAACATGCCTCGGCGTTCGGCAATCCCGCCGAACGCCGGCGCCTGCGTATAAAACGTCGGCGGTACCCGCCCGACTCTGTCGGACACCGCGCGCGCAAAGATTTGTTCGGAGGGCAGAGCCGCGTCTTCCGCGCCGATATTATCGAGAGCGCCCTTTTTGCGCAGGCGGGCGCAGTTGAGTACGAATAAACTTTCGTCGCACCGCCCGCCGCGCGGCGGCAGACAGATTGCGGCAAACTCATCGGTGTTGCAAAGCTGATACAGGGAAACCGCATCGCCGAAAAAGATGATACGTTCATCGAAAAAGAGTGCTTTGCTTTCCGTTTCCAGCGCATCCGCCACGGCGAGCGGGTATTGCCGCGGCAAATCGAGTTCGTCCGCGCGAAGCCCTTTTCGGGCGAAAACCTGATCCGCGTCGATATAGCGGATATTGCAGTTTTTCCGCCGCGCCACGGGAACGAACGCACGCTCGGCGCGCTCCCCTTCCCCCGCGCGATGGAGAATGTAAAAATCGATTTGCGCGTCCCTCGGCGCGCTGTCGAGCAGGGAAACCATTGCCGCCGCCGTCTGGAACTCCGCGCCCGGCCGATAGGGTACGGCCGCGGGCAGGCGCACGGGCGCGCGGACAAAAGTGGCGGAGAGAGATTTTTGATGCAGCCCGTCCCGCCGGAGCTGTTCGATATAGATTCCCGTCAGGCGTTCGGAAATGAACAGCCGCTTGTCCGTCAAATCGACTTCCCTTTCAAAGCGGAACAGGATATTGAACAGCCATTCGCAGTAATCGAAGAACACCTCCTTGGGAAAGATGAACATATTGCAGAAATTCCCGTAGGAGGAACGCAGAAACCGCGCCGCACTGCCGCGGTAGCGCGGATACAGTTCAGCCATAATTTTAAGCGCCCTGTCGAGGTCTTCGACGTGGTGGTTCTGTTTATAGTGCTCGTATATGTTGCCGACATGCCCCATGTGCGCTACGAAATCGCAGCTGTCGAACAGCTGTTCGACGGTGCTCTCGCTGTAGTTGATGCGGCTGAAATAGGTATCGTCGATGCCGTCCACTTCCTCCACGACTCTGTCCGACTTGCGGAAAATAAAGTGGCGGCGGTAGTGCATAAGCCCGATGTAATCGGGGCTGCCCAGCGCGGAATAATTCTTCCACGCCCAATACAGCGCGGTCAATTCGTTGTAAGAGGCATTTTTGGCGGAAATATTGTCGCCCGTGTCGTCCCCTATCATGTTCTCGCACATCCAGCGGAACTCTTCCGTTTCGCCCCGCTGCCGCGCGAGCGCCCGGCCCACGTGAATCGGCGTCAATATGTTGTCTTTCAGCAATACGTCCGGTTTATGATAACAGATTAGGATTTTTACGCTTCTCTTCATGACTTATTCTTACAATCGCATCTCCCGTTTCCTTCGGGAATCGGCGCGCCCTGCCGCTGCCGGCATGCACGTCTTTCTCTTCCTGCCTTTCCGCTCGGCAATGATAACAGTTTTATCGCCTTTGTTTGAATCTCTTTCCGGTCAACGCCGCCCGTATCGGCGGCTACATACGAAATGATTATACCATACCCCTCCCCGCACTGTCAAACATATCGTTCGATGAATTTTCCCGTACAGCCCCCGCTTACCGTCTCCTCTGCCAAGCGCCGCCGCGGAATTCCGCGGCGGCGCTGCGCTATACATCTGCAATTTTTCGGGCGCGAAAGCGCGGGCGTTTCGCTCAGCTTCGCATATACTCCGCAATCTGCGCATCCATACACGCGGGAATATCCCCGCCGCGCAGCCAGGCCTTCGTCCACTCGACCGTTTTTTCCACCGCCTCCGCGGCGCTCCAGCGCGGTCGCCAGCCGAAAACGCGCTTCAGCTTCGCGCAATCCAGGCGAAGTTCTTCCGTCTCGCGCGGCGCGTTTTCCTCACCCTGCGCCACCCAGCGCGCGCCGTCGCCCCACGCCCTGCAAAATAATTCCGCCAATTCCGCTGTCGAAATACACTCGTCCGGCCCGACGTTGTACTCCCCCGCAACGGCCGCGTTCTCCCACTGCTCCGCCGCAATCGCAAGGTATGCAAACAGCGGCTCGAGCACGTGCTGGTACGGCCGCACCGACTGCGGATTGCGCACGCGCACCGGTTCGCCCGCGGCCGCCGCCCGCACGCAGTCGGGCAGGATTCGGCCGGGCGCAAAGTCGCCGCCGCCGACGGCGTTGCCGCTGCGCGCCGAGGAGACGCGCGTTTCCCCGCCCGCAAAAAAACTTTCCGCATAGCAGCGGGCGATGAGGTCGGAACAGGACTTGGAATTGGCATACGGCTCCGGCCCGCCGAGCGCGTCCCCCTCTCTGTGTCCGCGCCCGCAAGAATCTTCGCGATACACTTTATCCGTCGTAACGTTCAAAAAACTGCATACGCCGCCGTATTTTCGGGCACATTCGAGGATATTCACCGTGCCCATTACGTTTGTTCCGTAGGTATAGGCCGGGGCGGCATACCCCGCGCGCACGAGCGGCTGCGCCGCGAGGTGAAACACAATTTCGGGCCGTGCAGTACAGAACGCCCGCTCCAGCGCGGCGGCATCGCGCATATCGCCGAACTCGGAGCGAACGCCGCCCAGCCCCGCCAGCGGATAGAGCGATGGGCTTGCGGGCGGCAGGGCAAAGCCGTACACCTCCGCGCCCGCCCCGCAAAGGATTCGGCACAGCCAGCTCCCCTTGAAGCCCGTGTGCCCCGTAACAAATACGCGCCTGCCTTTATAAAAGGAAAGAAAATCTTTCATCGCACCCCCATGCACGCGCCGCCATTCCGCTCCCCGACAGGCCCGCGGCGCACCGCATCAATCTTCTTTTCCCCATTATAGCAGAATTTTCAGAGCGCTGTCAATATACCGCCGAAAAAGGCTCCCTTTTCGCGGCGTTTTTTTCCGTTTTCCGGTTGACAAGCGCGCCCTTTCGGAATATACTATTATTGAACACTTGAAAAAGTATTCAAGTAACAAGGAGGAGAGCATGGAGCCGATATCGGATAAAAAGGAAAACGAAATCGAGAGCATCCGCTGCGCCCTGCCGGACGACGACACCCTCTACGACCTTGCCGACCTCTTTAAAATGTTCGGCGATTCAACCCGCGCGAAAATATTGAGCTGCCTGCAGTTGCGCGATTTGTACGTCGGGGAAATCGCCGAGATTCTCGGCATGAGCGTTTCCGCCGTATCCCACCAACTGCGCGTGCTGCGCGGCGCGAAGCTCGTGAAGGGCACAAAAGAGGGCAAAGAGGTCAAATATTCGCTGGACGACGACCACGTGACCAAAATCATGGAATACGGCCTCACCCACGTGAACGAGGACAGATAGGCCGGATTTCGGCGTGCGCCCCGTTTTTTTGCGGCATTTATTTGAACACTTGTTCAATTATAAAATTATTTAGAATATTTGCGCCCTTTCGGCGCGCTTAAAGGAGAAACAAAGCATGAAAAAGGTTTACAAGCTGGAAAATCTTGACTGCGCGAACTGCGCGGCGAAGATGGAGAGGGCCATCAACAAGCTGGACGGGGTAAACGCGGCGAGCGTGAGCTTTTTATCGCAGCGGCTTTCCGTCGAAGCGGACGAGAGCCGATTCGAGGAAATCATGGACGCGGTGGCAAAAGTCTGCCGCAAGGTAGAACCCGACTGCAAAATCCTGCGCTGAACGGCAGGCAAACGGCTTTTGCCGGGAAATACTATCATTATTATATACACAATACTATATACAGAGGCTGTCCTATGGAAAAAAGCACGGGATTAAACAAAAAAGAAAAGAAAAAGCTGGCGCGTATCCTAATCGCGCTCGCGCTCTTTGCGGCGGTGTTTATCGCCGATAAAATCGTATACCTCGGCGGCGTGTTCGAGGGCCCCGCGGCGTGGGTATTCCCCTTCTGCCTGTACCTCGCCGTGTACCTCATCATCGGGTACGACGTGCTGTGGCGGGCGATACGGAACATCGCACACGGGCAGGTGCTGGACGAAAACTTTTTGATGTGCCTGGCAACATTGGGCGCCTTCTCGCTCGCCATCTACCGCGGCGTGACCATGCCGGAGAACATCGAAGGGTTCGACGAGGCGTGCGCCGTGCTCCTGTTCTACCAAATCGGCGAATTTTTTCAGGACTACGCGACGGGCAAATCGCGCAAGTCTATCTCCGCGCTCATGGATATCCGCCCCGATTATGCGAACCTGAAGCGAAACGGCGGCGTCGAGCGAGTCGCGCCCGAAGAGGTCAAAGCGGGCGATATCATCCTCGTCAACCCCGGCGAAAGGGTGCCGCTGGACGGAATCGTCGTCAAAGGCGCTTCCTCGCTGGACACGAAGGCGTTGACGGGCGAATCGCTCCCGCGCGAAATCGGAACGGGCGGCGAAATCGTCAGCGGAAGCGTAAACCTCACTTCGCAGCTCGAAGTCGAAGTGACCAAGGAGTTTTACGATTCCACCGTGTCGAAAATTCTCGAACTGGTCGAATCTGCGGCGGAGCAGAAGTCGAAAGCGGAGAATTTTATCACCAAGTTCGCGAAATATTATACCCCCATCGTCGTCGGCGTGGCGGTGCTGCTCGCCGTCGTGCCCGGGATTATCACCTCCGATTGGTCGACGTGGATTTACCGCGCGTTGAGCTTTTTGGTCGTATCCTGCCCGTGCGCGCTGGTCATCTCCATTCCCCTCTCCTTCTTTGCCGGCATCGGCGCGGCATCCCGCTACGGCATCCTCGTCAAAGGCTCCAATTACCTGGAAAAGCTGAATAAAGCCAATATCTTCGTGTTCGACAAGACGGGCACGCTGACCAGGGGCAGCTTCGCGGTGGCGAAGGTCTCTCCCGCCGCGGGGGCCGACGAAGAAGAGGTTTTGCGCCTCGCCGCCATCGCCGAGCAAGATTCTATCCACCCCATCGCCAAATCCATCGCCGCGCGCTACGGCAAGCCCGCCGCGGGCGGCTACACGCTGACCAATATCGCGGGAAAAGGCATTTCGGCGTCGGACAGCCGCGATACCATTCTCTGCGGAAACGCGAAGCTCATGGCGGAGAACAACATCCCCTATGCCGCGGAACGGGACACGGGCACCGTCGTCTATGTCGCAAAAAACGGAGTTTTTATCGGCTCCATCCTCATTGCGGATGAAGTCAAGCCCGAAGCGAAAGAGGTCGTCGGAGCGCTGAACGGCATGGGATGCCGCACGGTGATGCTGACGGGCGACAACGAGGCGATTGCCGCAAAAATCGCAAAAGAAGTCGGCGTGATGGAGTACAAGGCTTCCCTCCTGCCGCAGAACAAGGTGGAAGAGGTGGAAACAATGCTGCGCGAAAAGGACGCAAAGGACGCGCTCTGCTTCGTGGGAGACGGCATCAACGACGCACCCGTGCTCATGCGCTCGGACATCGGCATCGCGATGGGAGGCGTCGGCAGCGACGCCGCAATCGAGGCGGCGGACATCGTATTGATGCAGGACGATTTGCGCGGGCTTCCCCTCGCCAAACGGATTGCGAAAAAGACGATGGCCATCGTCTTTGAAAACATCGTATTCTCCATCGCCGTCAAAGTTGCCATCCTCATCCTCTCCGCCGTTGGGCTCACCAATATGTGGGTAGCCGTATTCGGAGACGTGGGCGTCGCCGTAATCGCCATTCTCAACGCCATGCGCGTCAATTCGAAGTACGCGGCAAAGGCAAAACGCGCGGCGGCGAAAGCCTGAGTTTTGCGGGCATTTTTGTCCGCAATTGCATTCGGGCGGGCGAGATAAAGGAATATATCCCCCGCCCGCCCCTTTCGGAATAAGCGCCGAACGCGGCCGCAAATAATTTGCCGAAGAAGCGCGAAAAAATTTGCGATTTTTCCAAATATGGCAAAAAATCAATTGACAAAAAAAAGCCGTTTTGCTATAATAGCTTAGCGTTGTGAATGCGGGTGTAGTTCAATGGTAGAATTCCAGCCTTCCAAGCTGGCTGCGTGGGTCCGATTCCCATCACCCGCTCCAAAACGCGTAGCGATGAGAGTCGAGCGTGAATAATGCGCCTGTAGCTCAGTTGGATAGAGCAACGGCCTTCTAAGCCGTGGGTCAGGAGTTCGAATCTCTTCAGGCGCGCCAGATTTTATGGCGGGTGTAGCTCAGTTGGTTAGAGCGCCAGATTGTGGCCCTGGAGGTCGTGGGTTCGATTCCCGTCGCCCGCCCCATAAAATTTTTCTTATTGGGGTGTCGCCAAGCGGTAAGGCACTGGATTTTGATTCCAGCATTCGTAAGTTCGAATCTTGCCACCCCAGCCAATCCGTTATTACTCTTTATAACGGTCCATTAGCTCAGTTGGCAGAGCACGTGACTTTTAATCACGGTGTCCCGCGTTCGAATCGCGGATGGATCACCATACATGCACCTTTAGCTCAGTTGGTAGAGCAACTGACTCTTAATCAGTGGGTCCCGGGTTCGAGTCCCTGAAGGTGCACCAAAAGGGTATAATCCGAACTTTTTACTCATCACGGGTGATTGGTTCGGATTTACTTTTTTATTTTCGGATTTACAATAAAGTAACAGGGCTTGCGGAATTTTCGCAAGCCCTACCACTTGATATATACTTTGATGCTTTGTTTGTGATAAAGATAAATGATTTCTAAATTAATATAAAAGGTCTTAATCTGTTACGATTGTTGAAAGCGTAAAAAATGTTTTTCAGTAATATTGACATTGCGTTTCGGAAACATTTGTTTGCGAATTTGATAAAGATAACAAATTATGAGGTCGACAAATCAACTTAATAATATCAAGCATTGTTTAGTTTTCTAAGTATGAATTGTCAACTCAAAATAAAATTTAGGTTGACAATTCAATAAAACTATGTTATACTTTTATATATAAATTTTTAGGGGAGAAACACTATTTTGAAAGCTCTAAAATTATTGTTATTTAGTTTAATTATCATTACTGCTTCAATTACTTGTTCAATTATTTCATCGGCAACTAATTCGCCATGGTTTTTATATTTTTCCATAGGTTGTGTCTTTATCGGCTTAATAATCGCTTGCTATGCCATATTCAAAAATAATTAGGAGAATAATTCATGAAAAAAGTAATATCATTTTTTCTTTTAGTCGTCACCATTCTATCTATAGGTTGCCTACCTGTTTTTGCTAATGAATTAACCGTTCTCGACATGGAACAGTATCTTATAAATCAAGGTATTCCTCAATCATATTTAGATTCATTGATAGAGGAAGAAATACAAAATCTTTATTCTGATTTATGCGATAAAAAGATCTGTTACCAAGGCACACAAATAATTAAAGGGTTATCCGAAAGCCACTCACCTGATCAAATTCAACCCTTAGGTACTATTGGCTCTGATTATTTAACTCTATCTTTAACATACATAAGCAATATAGAATACGATAGTTCAGTGAAGAAAAATAGAATTATTGAAACTTATGTTTACCTTAACTATCATTGGACTAAATTACCTGCAATTTCTCGTCAAGATCCTATTGCAATAAATTGGGACCCATCAGTATTCACCTTCAAAAGTAATTCTTTCAATCATAAAGATTATGGCTATTATGATTATAATAATTCATGGAAGGTTGATCATGAAACTACGACTCCCACCCTTTTAGAACAATGCGGTATGGGTTATCTTGCGGACATTTCTGCCCTATCAGGAAGAGGGCATTCCGGAGCTGTTTATCCTTCCGATGTTAAAGGCACAACGGAATTTACTTTATTGCCTCAAAGCCGTATGTACCAAGATAACGGACAGAATACTACCTCCATCAATGTAAATTATACTCATAATAAAGACCCTTTTGGCTGGTTTAACCCTAGTTTTTCCGTTTCTGGTGTTGGAATAAATATAAATTTTGCAGGATTTAAAGACTCAATGGCTATATCTAAAAACTTTTATTATTCAAGATGATTAAATGAATCCTTACAACCTATGGAGCTTTATTCAATTCATTGTATAAAAGTTATAATCTATCAATAGAACAAGATAAAAGGGCTTGCGGATGTTCCGCAAGCCCTTTTGCCGTTGTTCAAGGTTTATGATATTCGGCGCAACCTTTCTGAAATTCACATATTATTTTATTTTTTCAGAATCCGCCTGTGTTTTGCGGATTTTTTCAAATACCGTCTATGCGGTCTGTCCTTATGTATTCAACAGGACTCTTTCTTATTCA
>CAKNLK010000024.1 GCA_930989535.1 uncultured Clostridia bacterium
GCCCGAACATTCTTTTTATGACAAAGAAGTTCAAGCTATTAAGAGTTGGTGCCCGCGATCGGACTTGAACCGATACGCCTGTTACGGCTCAGGATTTTAAGGCTGTTGCATATGGTAGATATAACAATATATAGCATTATTTTCATAATTGTGATACGATATATAGTATATTTTGGTATTTGTCCCCAAATGTCCCCGATGGATAAATAAGTTGTTTTTTCTGCTTTTTGAAATTTATAATAATAAAGGATTTAGTAAAGTGAATATGAATAAGCCATACTAAACTCCTTTGCGTTTAGTATGGCTTATTCATATAAATGCAGTATTAGCTTCGGATTGGTGGTATATTCCCGTGACCTTGCATGCGGCGGTCAAGGCGCAGGACGTCGGCTTTAATATGCTGGATAAAAAGACGATGAGCCGCGTCAAGTATAAAAAGACCTGCGAGGAGTGTAACGGGCGCGAAGTTAGGCGGGCGGATATCGTTAAAGGGTATGAGTACGAGGACGACAAGTACATCGTGTTCGCGGACAAGGACTTCGAGAAGCTGAAAACCAAGAAGGATAAAAATATCATGATCGAAAAATTTGTGGATATAGGAGAGATAGCCCTTATTTACTACGACCGCCCGTATTACGTCAATCCCACTGGCGCGGAGAACGCCTACGCGCTTTTGCTGAAAGCGATGGAAACGGAGGGCAAGGCGGATATAGCAAAGACGGCACTTGGAAATAAGGAAACTCTCTTGGTTCTTCGAGCGCATAACGATCAGATACTTGTAAATACCCTTTTCTTTGCGGACAAGATACAGGCAAGCCCCATCAAGGAAATAAAGGCAAAGTCAAGCGAGTCGGAATTGAAACTTGCTGAGAGCATTATCGAGGGCATGAGCGGGGAGTTCAGGGCGGAGGAGTATAAAAACGAATACCGCGAGCGGGTAAAGGCCACCATCGAAGAAAAGATAGCGGGCAAGGAAATCGTCCGTGCGAAAGAGAGTGTTCCCAATACCGCAGCGAATTTAATGGAAGCGTTGCAGGCGAGCTTGAAAGGATTGAACAAGCCCGATAGAAAAGCATCCAGAAAAATAACATCCGTAAAAAAAGCGAAGCAGGCGTAATCAGGGATGGCTGAGAAATAGTCTGTTTATCAGAGGCTCGCTTCACGTATCCCCAAAAATACTAATGATAACGGAATCATTCTCTGCTCAATCGATGACAAAGGCGAGTTATATGACCGTTTCAGTGAGGAAAACCGAAAAGAGTTAAACGAGGAATTGACGGAACATATACGTTCGCACGCGGAATCGTGAGGAACCGATACAGAATACAAGATCCGTTTTGTTTTCCGCGGCAACGCAGAAGAAGGAAACATTGATAGGTAAAATATTGTTTTCAACCTTTTCTTTTCTGACAAATAATTTGGGAACAGAAACTTGTTTAAGGTACTCAATATCTTTTTTGCAAAGATTAGGCGCACCCATGCGCACCCATTCGTCAAAGGCGGAACCGCTTGCTTGATTGATAATGTGTTCCCGGATAATGCACGCTTTGACGGGAATATCCGTAAGTTCCAAAGAGATTTCCATTTTTCCGAGTTGTGAAAACGGTGTATAGCGTTCGATAAAAGTCATATCGAACGTTTCGCCGGAAGCAAATAAATGGTTAAAATGTTCATAGTTATATAAAAGGATTTGAATTTTTCCGTATGATTTAGTAATAAAATAACCATTGCCTTTATCTATTAGAAGGTCGCCCAATTTATTCATAAAATCAAAGGCGTAATAATGCGGTTTTTTAATGCCGTCTTGTGTAAACAGGCCTAAGCCGCCATGAAATTGTTCTTTGGAAGGTTGAGTCTCTTCTATCCAATCAGTTAAAACCCAATAACCGAAACTGTCTAATTCGTCATAGTTTTCCAAAAGATTTTTCGTTAAATAGCAGGATTTGAAACAGGTATCGTATTTTGCGGGAGATTTCATGTTGGGAGAGCCTGTGCAGAGGAATGTTCCGGACAATGAAAAGTTCGACACTGAAAAAGGCGTTTTGACCTTTGTGGAAGACATGTCAAAACGCACAAAAAGCGAAGGGCTTTCTGTGCGTCAGAGAATGATTTTCTGATTTAGATATAATTCGGGTGTTTCAGTTCGTGCGAAATTAAAGTGACGTCTACGTTTTTTTGTCCTTTTTACGGAAATTTTTCAAAGGTTTTTCTTTGCGGTACTCCGAAGCGGTGATTCCGAAAAATTTATGGAAGATATAATTAAAGTGCTGGCGGTTTGTAAATCCGACGGTGAGCAAAATCGACTGTATGGACTCTGTACTTTTTAACAATAATTCCGCGGCGTTCTGCACTCGAAGATAATTAATGTAATCCAAAATGCTTTTGTTGAATTGCTGGCGAAAAAGCTTTTGCAGATAAGCCTGCGAAACGGTGGTTACCGCAAGAACTTTGTTGACGCTCAGCTCCGGTTCAAAGTAGTGCTCATGAATAAATTTGACCGCTGTTTTCAGGTACGGGATACCCGAAATGGCGTTCAGATTGATACAGCGCGATATTTTGATAAACAGTTCGTGGATGAGCAGTTGTAACAGATAGTTGTTTTCCTCGTGCTGTTCTGTTTGTTCTGCGGCGGAGCGGATTTCGTTTTGGATAAGTTGGTATGGTTTCCTGAACATATTCGATATCGGTCATTTTATAGTAAGGCGGATTTTTTTTCAGAAGCGTTTTCAGTGTCGGACAAGCGTGCAAACTGTGCAGAAAAGAAAAAATATTGCTTTTGGAAACAACGGGCTTGATTTCCAGATTCATGATTTTCGTATTCGATTCGTCTACGATCAGACGGTGAAACTGTCCCGAGTTGATGACGATAAACTGATTGGTAAACAGAGTAACGGTTTCGTTTTTTTCCTGCGAATCGTTTAACAAAATAACCGAACAGTTGCCTTGTACGATATATATAAGTTCGTAGTTATCATGACAATGATAGGGCATATCGAAGGGCTGGAAAGTCGTTGTATAATAACCGTCGATACTGAAACAGTGATCAGCCAAATTTTCAAAAGTAGTATAATTCATAACAATTTCTCCGGTTTTCATTTATAGCCAAGCGCACACTTACTGCCATTTGATAAAAATAACCTATTTTGGAGGAAAAATGAAGTACATAGACTGGCTCAATCAATGGCTGGAAAACTATATCCGCCCGTCTGTAAAAGTGCGGACTTACGAGCGGTACAAACTCATCATAGAACAGCATATCAAGGATAAAATCGGCGGTTTGGAATTGAACGGTCTGTCTCCGCTTGTCCTGCAATCGTTCATAACAGAGCTTTTACAAGGCGGCAATGAAAAGACGGGAACAGGCTTGTTATCGATGAGCCGAAAACGACCACTTCTCGCCGCATAATACCGCTTCCGAAACAGTTATTGCCGATTCTGAAAGGTATAAAGAAAAAAGCAATTCACCCTTCGTGGTATCTGCAAACGGAAAGCCCGTATTCGTCCGCTGCTACCGGCGAAGTTTTGAATTGCTCCTCAAAAAATTGAAAATTCCGCACAAGGGCTTTCATTCCCTGCTACATATATCTTTCCATTATAGTTCGTTCAGGTGAAATAATATATATTTTTATTTTATAAAAATATCTTCGAACATTTGCTGCTTAGAAATTTTCATAATCCAGCGGAAAAACCGTGGGAAACTTTTAGGGAAAAACTTAAATAAAAACTCCATAAGCTTTGCATCTGCACCGTATACCATGCGGTATTTTTTACGCTTAATGCCGTGTACGATTTTTTTTACCATTCTGTCTCTCTTTGACATAAATGCGGAGATAAGTTTGTTTTTGGAGATATCTTCTTTTTGCCGGGAGAATAGATTTGTTTTGGTAAAGCCAGGGCAAACACAGCCCACATAGATTTCAGGATGCTCAAAAGCAAAACATTCCGTTAACGCTTTACTTGCGGACTTTGCCGCCGTGTAAGGCGCAGTACCGGCTATAGGAGCAAGGGCGGCAGAGCTTGAAATCGTAACAAATGCAGGCGTATCGGATTTACTGATGTGCGGATACATAACCTGAATGGAATAGACAACTGAATAAAAATCGATGTTTAGACAATTTTCCAACTTATCTTTAGCGACATTTTCAAATCTCCCAAATGCGGGAAATATACCCGCATTGTTGATGAGTATATCAACTTGAACGGAATTGTCCTCCAAATATTTTTTTATCTTTATCCAATTTTCATATTGGGAGACATCATAATACAGGCAAGTAAAATTGCCGCTGTTTTCGCCGAGTTCTCTTACGGTTTGCTCAAGCCCGGTATCATCGATAATGACAGCTATAACCTTACAGGCATATTTGGTAATGAGCAATCGGGCGATGCCTGCTCCAATCCCGCTTGCGCCTCCCGTTATGAGAACTGTTTTATTCTGCAACCAACAATTTTTCATCTTATTGAATTTCTTATCTGTTTTTACGGTTTAAGGCTTTCCTCTGTTTTTTTGACATTACGGCGTATTCGTCGGGTGCAAAGAGAGAACGCGGCGGGGTAAAACCGCAGGCGACTAATTCTTCGTCGATTTTATTATAGTACTTATTGAACTTTTTGTAATAGCCTACGGTTTTGTCGTTTACATAATTGCCGCTGATTTTTTCATCTTTTTCAAGTTTTTCGAACTCATATGCGCCGTTTACGCGCAGGCCATTCAATAGTCCCATAAAAATTGCGTCTTTCGGGCAACTCATCGTGCATCTGCAGCACAGCGCGCAATGAATGCCGAAACGATATTTACCGTTCTTTTTGGCAATATTTTGTGTGGGGCAATTTTTTGCACATAATCCGCAATCTATACATTTACGTTTGTCGACTCGATAGAACAATCCGTTAAACCAAGCGCCAAACCACTCGATTTTTCCGAGAAAACACATGATAAGGCTTATTAAACTATTATGCAGACACTCTCTTTCACCATTTATAATTTTATTGGCAGAAGATTTAGCCATCAGGCGAGAGTATAAATACATCTGCTTGGCAAGCCCCGGGGGATAGCGAAACATTATATTATAAGGCATCAGATAATGTTTTTCGTAGGAAACGTCATATCCTTTCGCCCGCAAATAGCGCTTGGCCGCGTTCGATGACGAGTTGTTCACTGAAAACGGTTCGCCGCTGCTCTTTATGATAAACGCCCGCTGTCCTTTTTTTGCCTCCGGCAATAATTTTACGAATTTATTAAGAAGATGCGGCGCGTTGAACGCATGCCCGGGATAAGCAACGCCAATCAAGCCGTAATCGTTCGGATTCGGGAAAGACTTCTGCTTATACGCCATATAGGTGATGGCAAACGTTTCGCATTCATAACCATAGAGCGCCATCTCTGACGAAAGCATTTTACATATGAGATTTGTATTTCCTGTACCTGAAAAACAATATATAATACATTTGCTCATAATATTTGAACTGATCATTGCCGTTATAATTTTTTCGGAACGCAAATTTTCGCTCCTTCAAACGTATAACAGATACATCTTTTATTCGAATGCTTACTTGAATTCACTGGGAGCATAGCATGCTTTCCCCGTTTCAACAATAGCTTCTTTTACGCCGCCGCGGCCGATATGCAATTCAGCATAGGTGGCGGCTATTTCTTCTTCGGTATAGTAGAAATAATCGGTTTGAATATCGAGCATAACGTGCTTGTAGTCAAGGCCGTGGTAAAGCCCTTTCTTCCGATCTTTTTTTGCCATCATGTTGGCACCGACGGCGCAAAGCCAACGGGCCGGGTTCCATATTTTGCGAGGCTTACCTTGTATGCCGATAAGCATATTGTCCAACATCCAATTGAAATCATGATTTTCATCGCCGATGGCATAGCTTTTTCCGCCCTTGCCAAATTCTATTGCCCCAACAAGCGCTTCGCCTACATGCCTTGTCGTCGTCATAACTGATCCGCCCTTGGGAAACATGATTGTCTTTTTGCCGTTGACAAAATTATCTAAAAACACACCGCGCCATAACGGCTGCCTATGGGGGCAAGTGCCGAAGATATAGGGCAATTCCATTACGCAAACGTCGAGTTTAGGCAAGTTATTTCGCTCCGCCACCGCCTCTTTCAGAATAAGTTCTGCCTGCTCCTTCCTGACTCGGATATAAGGATGAATTTCGGCAAGCTTCTTTTTCGGAAATTTTCTATTAAAATATAAAAAGTAGGAGCTGCAAAGTGCTGCCTTTTTTATGCCTGCATCCCTTGCAGCGCGAAATACTTTAGCGGCGTGGTCTACTAATCTGAGTTTGAAAAATTCGTAGGCCGGTTCATTCGGCGTTATCCTGTCGTCTGGGCCTACAGCGTAAATCATAGCATCGTAACCCTTAAAAGTTTCAGCAAGCTCAGCTTGGGTAAGTTTGAATACATCGCCTTCAAGGGTTTTGATTTGTTCGGGATACCATCCGTCCATAGGAACGTCGGGTATGGCCAACGAGGTAACGTCGTGCCCTCTTTCAAGCGCAACTTGTGCCGCTTTATGGCCCAAAAGTCCCGTACCGCCTACAATCATAATTTTCATAGCTTTGTTCTCCGCGAATTTTTAGTATAAAAGCAGTAGAGCAAAAATTGTTCTACTCGTTTTCATTTTAATTAAAAGAGCAAAAAATTACACCCTATTAACTATAAACTATAATAATTATACCATTTATTCTATACTATTGCAAGGCTTTTTATAAAATATAGGTTGTCTTTAACCAATTTTTCCTATTATTAGAGGTTACTTGTTTTGATATTTATATGTTTTAGTCGATTTACAGAATTTACGTTAAGGTATTTGCAAATAGGGGTGCGCTGCGCAAAAGCGCGGTTTTGCTTGCGCGAAAAAATATTTTACTCGCGAAATTCTCGCCGAGCTGACGGCTGCGAATTTCTGCGAATTGGAGGGGAAACCCGAGCGGCTTTCCCCTCATCGATGCGCTTTTTCAGGGCACACCACAAATATGTGCATCGATTTCACTCTTTCCGTAAGGCAAGGGATTGCCAAATTGAGTGCAAGAGCAAAAAGCGTGGTTTTTGCTCTTGCAAGTAACTATTAAAAATATAAAACATTGCACTCACGGAAAATCGCAGCGAAGCGAGATTTTCGTGAATAAAGGCGGCGGAGCCGAGGCGGAAGCGAGCAATGCCCGCAGGGTATTGCGAAAAACCGGCCTCGTGCGTAGCCGCTAAAAGCGCGGTTTTGCTTGCGCGAGGAATGATTAAAAGAAAATACAAACAAAAAAGCGGGGCTTCGCAGTTGCGAAGCCCCGCTTTGGGTTCTTATTTTACGGTACGTTTCCCGTTTTCGGGGTAAAACGCTTATTTTTTATAAAATTCGTTCACAGCCTCGAAGAAAGCGTCGATGTTCTCCCAAGGGGTAGCAGGGGGGATATCGCAGCCGGACGAAATGACAAAGTTCTTATAGCCGCAGCATGCGCCCATGATATCCTTCGTCGCCTGTTTTACCGTTTCGGGCGTGCCGTTGCGCAGAACGCCCGCGGGGTCTACGTTGCCCATCGCGATTTTGTCGGCGGGCATGTGCTTCATCATCTCCGCCATGTCGATTGCGTTGCCGAAGTGGTACGCGTCCGAACCCGTGCCGAGGATGGAATCGATGGTGAGGATGGTCGTATTGCCGCAGTTGTGGTAGATTACGAGGAAGTCGTCGCTCTGCACCGCTTCGTTGATTTTCTTTACATAGCGCGCGGAGAACTCTTCCGCCAAATCGGGGGAGAGAAGGCCCGCCAAAGGCTCCGCCATCACGACGCCGTTGGCGCCCGCTTCCTTGTACGCCTTGATGTAATCGATGAGGAATGCGGTCGCTTTTTCCAGCACCGTGTGCATCATTTCAGGTTCTTCGTAGCAGTAAATCATCGCCTCCGTCACGTCTACGAGCCTGCCCGTGAGCGAGAATGGGCCGATTACGCCGGCAAATACGGGTCGGTCGTCGATGAGCTTTACCGCCTTGCGGATGGCGTCGATATAGATGTCCGTCCTTCCTGCGCCGACGGGGGGAACTTGCAGCGCTTCCGCCTCTTCGGGCGAGCTGACGACGCAACCCGTGACGGTCGGAACTTCATCCTCGGAAATATGGATGGGCGCGCCGAAGCACTCCGCCTCGACGGATAAATCCATCAGCGATACGGACGCGGCGGAATCCACGCGCTTAGCGACGGCCGCCATCGCCTTCGCTTGATTGTCTGCGGAAAAAATCAATTCTTTAACGTCGATGCCCAGGAGGCTCGCCCCGGGGAAGGAGAGCACGGGCATCGCTTTTTTCGTTTCGGCGTTGAGCATATCGCTGAGCCAGGCTTTCATATTGCGTTTCATAGAAAATACTCCTTTAACCGTGCGGAATTCGCGCCAAGCGCCGCGCGCGGCGCTTGGCGCGCCCGTTCCGTCCGGTGTTTTTTCAGTATCTCTATTATAGCAAAAAATTTTGGGTTTTTCACCATACGCCTTTGCGCAAATATAGCAAAATTTTGCGCGGATTTGCCCCCGCGTGCTCCTTTCAAAAGGGGAAAAAGCCCCGCCGCAAAAGCGGCGGGGCGGGGAATTTATTGCATCTTATTGACGCAGATTTCGAATTTTTCCCCGTTTGTGAAGGTTACGAGCAGCTTTCCGCTCCCCGTCTCCTCCGCTTCGGCCGTAAAAAAGTCTTTTACGAGGGGCAAAAGCTCCCGCGCGAATTCATCCGCTGCCACAGTGTAGTTGTTTTCCGTTTTAAGAGTTGCTTCGTATTTCATGTGTTTTCGCCCTCCTTCGACGATATATATAGTATAATCCAATTTTTTCGCCCCGTAAAGCGTTTATTTTACAAATAGCGTGTCTTGTTTTGTCTACCTTTGTCTATGTTTGTCGAATCGTGTCGAATACCCCCAAAACAGCCCCGCAATTTGTACAAATTTCCATGCGCCGCCCCTTCGCTTGCGCATTTTTTGTTTTTGCATTATAATAGGGCCATGAACAAAGTTGACTGCAACCGAGAAATGCTCTTGCTCATGCAAACAATACCGCGCGGAACATCCCTCCTGCTGCACAGCTGCTGCGGGCCGTGCTCTTCGCGCTGTCTGGAAGCGCTGAAGGATACCTTCGCCGTCACCGTGCTCTATTATAATCCCAACATCACCGACCTCGCCGAGTATGAAAAGCGCAAAGGGGAACAAATCCGTTTTCTGCGCGAGACGGGTTGGGCGGATTTTTTGGACTGCGATTATAACCCCGCCGAATTTTTCGCCGCCGCAAAGGGGTTGGAAGGGGAGCGCGAGGGCGGCGCGCGCTGCTACGCGTGCTATAAACTGCGCTTGGAATATACCGCCCGCACCGCCGCGGAGCACGGCTTCGGGTGGTTTTGTTCGACGCTGTCCGTCAGCCCCCATAAGAACGCCGCCTGGCTCAACGAAATCGGTCGCAGCCTCGCCGGGCAGTACGGCGTAAAATGGCTGCCCAACGACTTCAAAAAGCAGAACGGATATCTTCGCTCCGTCGCGCTCGCCGAGGAGCATCACCTGTACCGCCAGAATTACTGCGGCTGTATCTATTCCGATTGGACAAAAAACCCGGAAGGGAAGAAATAAGTTCAAAACGCCCACCGCTGCAGCGGTGGGCGTTTTGATATGGTTTGCCATGACGGCGGCAGTATTCCGCAAACAAGGGCGAAAGCTGAGTCTTTCGTCCCCGACAGGGCAGCGGAAGGCCGATTTTTTCTGCGCCGGGGGAGAGGTCTTGTTTGTTGGAATCCGAAGCAAAGGACAAAGCGGGATAAGTTAGAAAATAAAAAAGATGTGAAAATTTTTAAAAAAGTATTGACAGGAAGGAACATTTGATTTATAATGCCCCTGGGGGCAATGATAAGAGAACTCTTTTTCACGGGGGTAAATAAGCGAAATGGAACATATGACGGTCAGCAGAAAATTGATAGCCGAACGGTCTGGCGTATCGTTGCGCACGGTCACGCGCGTTTTGCAGGGAGACAATTTGGTTGCGGAAGGTACGAGGCAGCGGGTTCTGGGCGTTGTAGAGGAACTCGGGTATACGCGCAATAAACTCGCCGGAAACCTGAGCCGCAATAAAAACAGCAATTTTGTGGTCGTTCTCGTGCCGGATATGTCCAATTATTACTATTTGGAGATATTTAATCACCTTACAAAGTTTTTTGAAAAGTCCGACTATATTGTCTCCGTTTGCCGAATCAACGAGGGGAATTTATTTAAAACGTTCGACATTATGTTGGAAAACAGGGTGTCGGTGATAATCAATCTCGGCTTTTTCCCCATCAATGAAGAGTATCTGAAAAAAATCAACTCCGCGCACATCAAAATCATTCATCCGGGCGTCGGCGTCGATCCCGTGCCCGTCCGAATCAATTATATGGGCGCGATGGACGAAGCGTTCCGCACTTTTGTAAGCCGCGGCATGAAGAGCATCAAATTTGTCTGCGGCGGAGGGAAAAAGTTTTTGGAAGACGGCCGGCTGCAGAGCTTTTTGCAGCTTATGGACAAATACGGTTTGGAAAAGGACGAAAACAGCATCATATGGGGCAATTATCCTGAGACGAACGCGATGGAAACGGGGGCGGAAGCGGTTCGGCGTATTTACGAGAAGTGCGAGCCGGACGCGATTTTTTTCCTCGCCGACGCGATGGCGTTCGGCGGTATGCAGGTGCTGACGGAAATGGGCAAAACAATCGGAAAAGATGTATCCGTCGTCGGGTTCGACAATACGCAGATGAGTAAATTCTGTGTGCCTCCGCTGAGCACCATTGATTCGTCTACCGAAACGGAAATCGAGAGGTATATCGCCTATATCCTGGACAAAAACTGTAACAACGACATCATTGAGTCGAAATTCATAAAGAGGGCGAGTTCGGTCTGACGTTGGCGCCCGATAAGAGCAAAAGCAGGCCTGCTTTTTATTTTTTTGTGTCAACAAAAAAATAATCGTATTTTAATAGCAATCGAGAGGGAGGCAGAATGAAGGCAAAGAAATCTTTTATCATAGGAACGGTCGCGGCGGCGGTTCTGTTCTTGGTATCATGCGTCATGATTGCGGTATCCGCGGTCAAGGTGCAGGAGAACATGGAATTGGGGATCGATCTCAGCGGCTGCAACGTTACAAAAGTATATACCGATAACGAGACGATTCGCGTTTTCGGCTCGCAGGACGGGCAGGTTTTCGCTACAGACCTCGAGGGGAACCTCTTATGGGATGCGGGAAGTTTATATGTAAGCCCCGTCTATGAATTGGCGGTCGCGGAAGAGGATGTTTTCGTAGTATATGCGAACGGCAGGGTAGTTTGCTTTTCCGCGGCCGATGCCGCCGCTGCCGAGGGCGGATTGTCGCTCGAGGAGCAATGCACGGTCTATTCGGTGGGTACCGCTTTCAACACGGACGGGAATGTTAAAAACACGCAGCTGATCGTGGTGCCGGAAGAAGAGTGTTTCTATTTGCGCGGCGTATTCAACGATGTTTCGCAGATCAACCGCATCTATCGGTTCGATTATAACAGTGCCGAGCCGGAACGGCTCGTCGGCACTTCCAACGCCGTGGGGGGAATGGCATATTCCGACGGGACGCTGTATTACGCGGCGCGCAGCACGGTCTACTCGGTCGCGGGTGGAACGGTTTCCACGCTGCAGAACGTGAACGAAACGGTCGTCGCTCTGTCTCTGTATGCGGACAGCGTTGCCGTCATAACGGCGCAGAGCAATCTGTTCGTCATGCCGGCGGACGGCTCCGGCACCTTCGAAAAGACGGCGCTGTCCGTTACCCTGAATTCCGACTACGTGTTTTCGACTGGCGAAAACTTCGTGGGGAAAATCAACAACGGCGGCGTCGCGATGATCAGCGCGGAATCCCGCGCGGTTACCCTCACGATGCGCGCATCCGACTCCATGGAGCTGATTATGTGGACGGACGAAAGTTTTGTGCTCTATGACGGATCGGACGTGAATAATCCTTCGATTACCTGTTTTTCCAGCGATTTGGCGCGTTCGCGCGAATTGTTTTCGGTGCTCCTCTATGTGTTTATCGCGCTCGCCGCGGTGTTCCTCATTGCCGGGTTGGTTTTCGGCTTCGGCATTAGGGAAGGGGCGCGCGAAGCGATGAAAAACAAGGCGCATGCGGCGGTGCGGGAGTTGTGGCACCACAAATTTATCTACCTTTCCCTCATCGTACCCTTTGTGCTGCTGATCATTTTTTACTACATACCGATCGTGCTGGGGTTCGGGCTGTCCTTCTTCGAATACGTACCCGGCGTTCGCCTGGTGTTCGTGGGGTTGGATAATTTTGTGTCGGTCGTGCTCAACTCGCAGTTTTGGCAATCCGCGCTCACCATGCTCATCTTTTTGGTGGCGGATCTGCTCAAGGCGGTCATTCCGCCGCTCATCGTGGCGGAGGCGATCTTCGCCGTCAAGTTCAAGCGGTTCTCGCTCGTCGTCCGTATCCTTCTGTTTTTGCCGGGGATACTGCCGGGCGTCGCAACCACGCTCGTGTGGAGCGAAGGTATTTTCGGCGCAACGAGCAACAGCCTCGTCAACGCATTCGTCAATATATTTGTACCGGGGTTTGCCAAGAACTGGATCAACAGCGCATCCAATGCCACGGCGATCGGCTCTCTCATCGCGTTCGGCTTCCCTTGGGTGGGATCGTATCTCATCTTTTACGGCGCAGTATCCGGCATCAATACCTCCGTATTCGAGGCGGCGAAGCTGGACGGGTGCGGCTGGTGGCGGCGCATGGTGACGATGGACGTGCCGCTCATCTTCCCGCAGATTAAATACATCGTGATCACTTCGTTCATCGCGTCCGTGCAGAACTATACGACGATTTACGTACTGTACGGAGTCAACGGACAGATAAAAACGCCGGCTTTGCTCGTCTACAGGGAGATTATCAACGCAAATTACGGCGTGGCGAGTGTTATGGGCCTGCTCATCTTCGCTTTCCTGAGCATCTGTACCGCGATGAACTTCAAAATCCAAATGAAACAGGCGGAGGAGGTGTGACATGGAAAAAACGAAGAGGCCTGTCACGGCAAAGAGAATTTTCGGCGGGGGAATCGACGGCCATGCCGCGCAGGCGGTGCTCATGCTGTTTGTCATCATCATTTTGCTGCTTACGCTGATGCCGCTCTTGGTCACACTCGTAATGTCCGTCAAAAGTTCGCAGGACATCATGGCATATCCGATTTGGACGCTGCCGCAATCGGGCTGGTTTTTTTCCAATTACAGCGAAGCGTTCTCGGTGCTGTCCATGCCCATGCTGAATACGGTTGTAATCGACCTCATATCCACGGTTGTGACTCTGTTTATGAGCTGCTTTATCGCATTTTTGTTCGAGCGATATCAGTTCGGCGGCAAAAAGACGCTGTTCTTTCTTATCTTCGCGCCGATGATGGTGCCGAGCGTTATACTCCTTTCGCCTACCTACATCGTGGTCGTGCGCTGGATGGGGCTCGGAAATAACTGGTTCGGTTTGATCTTGCCGTATATCGCCGGCAACCAAATCGCGAGCATATTCCTTCTCCGTACATTTATGCGGCAGCAGCCGGCGTCTCTGTACGAAGCCGCGCAATTGGATGGCGCGAGCGCTCCGCAGCTGTTTTGGCATATCTGCCTGCCCCTCTCCGTCCCCATCATGATGATTCAGGGCATTTCCATCTTTGCGGCGATGTACAACGATTATCTCTGGCCGCTCCTGCTGTATCAGGACGACCTCTCTTCCGGCGTCCTGATGCCGTACCTGCGCTCCATTGTTACGAACTTTGGTCAGGGCGTGCAGTATGCCATGTACCTTGTCGCCGGTATACCGCTCATCATCACGACTATCATCAGCATCAAATTTTTCGTCAGCGGCGATTTTGCCAGCGGGCTGAAATTATAAAAAGTATTTTAAATCAGGAGGTTTTACCATGAAAAAGCTCACGAAACTTCTCTTGGCAATCATGTTGGCGCTTTCCGTCGGTTTGACGGCGGTCGGCTGTGCAACCGGCGGCGAGAATCCGGGCGGCGAGAATCCGGGCGGCGAGAATCCCGGCGGCAATAACCCGGGTGGCGGGAATGAACCGATCACCGCAACGATCGATTTTTATACAACGGTCAACGTCGTAGAGCAGTCGGCATTGCAACAGGTCGCCAACGCTTATTCCGACTTGCAGTACGAAAACGGCAACAACATTACCGTAATGGTCCGTAACAACACCGACCCAAGCGCGTATACGCAGACGGTGCGCAATCTGTTGGCAAACGGCGTCAGCAATCCTACGATTGCCAATACGTCCGTCGCGCCCGAATATTACGACAGCGGCAGGATACTCGACTTGTCCGGTTATTTGGAAGAACCGAACGAGTATATAGAGGGCAATACCGCCTGGATGGACGCTTTGGAAGAGGACGCATATCGTTCCCGCCAGACGGGCGCTTCCTCGATTGTTCCGGGGCTGTCCTATTCGAGCAACTACACGACCGTTTACTATAATAAAGCGGCCATGCGCTCCGTTTTGGGAGACGACCCCATCGTCGCGGAAGACGGCACAATCGACAATACGCAGATAACGTGGGAGTGGTTCATGAATGCGTTGGAAACCGCGCAGAATTCGGGGCTGAACTTTGATTATCCTCTCGGCGTTTCCACGAGCACGCAGTCCTTCGGCACGGACAGCTTTACGATCGGTTCCACCATCATCGACACCTATCTCGACCAGTATTTCCGCGATTTCTTGGAGGAAGTGCACTCGCAGGAAGGAGATTACAGTTATATTTCCTCCATCGATTCCGTTTGGGAATATGATACGGAGAATGCCACTCTCGATCTGCCGAACGTATACACCTACAATATGAACCGCGTCGTGGATACTTTCTTTAACCAGGAAGGGTACAACCCGCTCTCTGACCGCTACGAAGAACTGATGGAAAATTTGTATGAATTTTTCTCGTATGCGGATCCCGAAGCGAGGTACAACGACGTGTTCAACCGCTTTAACGAGACGGTTATCACCTATGAAGAGAAGGGCGGTACTTACGACGATATGAAGCTCTTCTATGTGGAAGATCTCACCTATATCCGCACGTACCGCGACGCGTTCAAAACCACCAATTCCAACGGGGCTACCGTATATCCCACCGCGTCGGAAATCGCGGACGAGCTCGGCTGGTTCATCCTTCCCGCAATGGATTCTGACCTGGAAGGCGTGGCGGACAACGTGCGCCCGAACGGCGGCCCGAGCGAAAATTACGGCGTGCTGAGCACGGGTGAACAGTCGCTCGATGAAATTGCCGTCGATTTCCTCCGCTATCTCTTCTCCCCCGACGGGCAGTCGGCGATTTACGCGAGCTATGAAGCGTCGAACTATGCGCCGATCAATATGCGTCAGTTGGTCAAAAACGTAACCATCCCGGAAAGCATCGATTATACGGGGCTTATCGACGTGGAAGGGGATTGCTCCAATAACCCGTACCGTATTTTCGGCAAGGGCACCGGGCTTACCACCATCACGGTCGGCAGCAGCGGCGAATACGTCACAGACCAAATCGCGTCCCTGCTTTCCGGATATTTCCGCGGCAGCAACAGCGATTGGGCGGCGCAGGCGCAAAGCATGTTCGATATTCTCTGCTCCGGCTTTGCCGACTATGCGAACGAGAACAACTTTATCTACACCGATTACAGCCAGGCAGCCAGCGCAACGAACAATCTCGTCAACTCGCCGTATTCTTCAATCAGCTGAGGTGTGAACCGTGAAAAAGATACTGTCTTTGTTATTGGGTGCGGCGATGCTGTTCGCAGTCGCCGCATGCGATAGCGGCGAAAGCGGGGGGAATACGATTACCGGTGAGCTTGAGGCGTCCGACGATTATACGACCGGCTTCATGCGCACCGCCGCCACCGACGATTACGACGGGAGCTTCGGGGAGGTAAAGGACTATAACGGCAACGTTGTGGGTATCTTTTACTTCCTCTGGCTCAGCCAGGCGTCGGTGACCACCAATGTCGACTCTTATATTGAAGACGGAACGGTCGAATCGGTGCTCACGGGCGAGGAAGTCGCTACGGCGCCTACCTTCACTTATTGGGGGGAGCCGATGTACGGCTTCTATCAGGTTGAGGACGAATGGGTTGTTCGCAAGCATGTGGAGCTGTTTATCAACGCGGGGCTGGATTTTATTTGCTTCGACTGCACGAACAACGACTTTTATCAGGCAGCGGCCAAAACCGTGCTCGACGTCTTGCTCGAATACAAAGAGATGGGGTACGATGTTCCCCGCGCCATGTTTATGACCAATTCCGACTCCACTTTGATGACGGAAAATATTTACAGCGCGTTTTACCGCCGCGACACCTACGATTCCATATGGTTTTACGGCAACGGCGATAAGCCCTGGATTATAGCCAATTACGCCGGTTCGAATGAGGATATACTCAACCGCTTCTATTTCAAAGGGGCACAGTGGCCCAACCGTGCGTACGACGAGGAGCAGTTCCCTTGGATTTCCTGGCATTACCCGCAGGAGACTTATTCCGACGAGGAGAACGGCTACACGATCATGAATGTTTCCGTTTCCCAACATACGGGTATCGGCGGTTCGTACAGCGATGCGGGCGTTTCGGGCATAAATTTCTCGGTATCCGGCCTGTTTGCGCCGTACAACTACGATACGCTCTCCGAATCGCTGCGTTCCCGCTTTTCTTCCGAGGATGCGACCCGCTATTATAACTACAACTGGGGCAGGGGGTATTCGCATGAAACGGGAACAAACAATTACGACGACGCGCTCAAAAACGTAAATTTCGAAGCCCAGTGGGACAGCGCGCTGGAAAATGACGACGTGAACCTCGTCTTCGTCACCGGCTGGAACGAATGGATTGCGCAGAAACAGAGCAATGATCCGTTGTTGGGCAGCTCGTACGGGTATTTCGTGGATACGTTCAGCATGGAATTTTCCCGCGACATCGAAATGATGAACGGCGGATACCTCGACAATTGCTATCTGCAGCTCGTGGCGAATATCCGCGAGTACAAGGGCGAAGGATACGGAGAAGTAACCCGTTCCGCGAACGTTGCGGAGGGAACAGACTTGTTTGATCTTTCCAACTGGGCGGATATTACGGCGTATAAGGATATCGTCGGCGAAACGGAGCCCCGCGCGGCGATCGGGGCGGGCGGCAACTATTATACCAACGATACCGGCCGCAACGATATTGAGGAGGTGCGCGTCGCGTCCGAGGGAGAATATCTCTACTTCCTCGTAAAAACGGCAGACGCTATCACCGAAAAATCCGCTTCCGATACCCGCTGGATGAACGTGTTTATCGGCGTGGAGGGCGCGGAGGGCGGCTGGAACGGCCTGCAATATGTGGTCAACCGCTCCCTCGACGGCACGACGGCGAGTTTGGATAAAATCGAAAACGGCGCCTATGTCTCCGCCGGCACGGCGACGACCGTCGTTTCCGGCGAGTATATGCTCGTGCGCGTCGCAAAAAGCGCTTTGGGGATTGAAGGGGATGAGTTCGGCATTACTTTTAAAGTAACGGATAATCTGCAGAAAGATTTCGACATTACCGACCTCTATACCAACGGAGACTGCGCTCCCATCGGCAGGATCAAATATAGCTATTATAACGGATAAGGAGGCATTTATGAGCAGAATTTTCAAGCGGTTCTTCTCGCTGCTGTTCGCCGCCCTGTTTGTCTGCTGCCTGTTTGCGGGGTGTTCCGCGGGCGGCGGCAACCCGGGAGGGGATACCCCGGGCGGCGATAACCCCGGCGGCACGGATACGCCCGAAGATCCGTCCGGCGACTATTCCTACGGCGAGGATTGGGCGGACAGCTACGACGCCGCCTATACCGAGTCGCTTTTGGCGATGGGGGAACAGGATTTTACCCTGTCGCAGATGGGCGGAACGGACGGCTTGGGCAGAAGTTTTTCCGCCCACGGCGCAAAAACGGAATCCACGCGCTATGTCGGAATTTTTTATTTCCTGTGGCTGACCGATTTCAGCGGTATCTATGACATTTCAAAGATTCAAGAGGCGAATGCGGGGTTGGAAACGGATACCATCCGCAATCCGCTTTGGGCGCTGCCCGGTTCGGATTACTACGATGCGGACGTGTCGCCGCTGTACGCCTTCCACTACTTTGAAGAGCCGCTGTACGGCTATTATCAGAGCGATGATCCGTGGGTAATCCGCCGCCACCTCGAGCTTTTGGCGATGGCGGGAGTCGACTTCCTGTACCTCGATTTCACGAACGCGGGGCTGAGCGGCAGCAGCGTCGTCAACATCTATCAGGAGCAGACGTATGCGCTTTTGGACGCCATTCTTGAATTGCAGGCGGAAGGGTACAACGTACCGCAAATCGTACCGATGGTGTGCAATCCTTCCACGGGCGGCGGTACGGAAAGCATCACAAAAATAGTCGAGTGGGTGTACGAAAATTATTATGCGTATGATAATTTTAAGTACGAATCCTGCTGGTTCACCGCCGACGAAACGCGCAATCCGAGCGGAAAACCGCTTCTCGTGTGTTATAACTTTGACGAGCAGTATCTGAGCAACAGCGCCGTTGCCGACGCGTTTTGGCTTCGCAAAGTGGTGTGGCCCACCTCTGTATCCTCAAGCGACTACGAGGAGGGGTTCCCCTGGATGGATTATGCCAACCCGCAGAACAATTACAACGGCATCATGAACGTATCCGTCGCGCAGCACTTAGACGGCAACTGGTCTTCGGAAGCGTATCTCGCCCGGTCGCGCAGGAATACCCAGTATAAGTACCGTGGCAGGAGCGCGACTTCTTCGCAGGAGTATGCCTATCAGTCGGACAGCACCGAACAGGCGGCATACGGGCAGAATTTTGCCGACCAGTGGTACAACGTGCTCAATTACGAGGGCGACGACGAGGTGTGGATGGTCACTGTTACCGGTTGGAACGAGTGGGTGGCGCAGAAGTATAACCACAACGGCGCCGATTCGTATGCGAATTTTGTGGATACCTTTAGCGTGGCTTTTTCCCGCGATATCGAAATGATGCGCGACGGCGGATATTCGGACAACTTTTTCATGCAGCTCGCGCAGAATATCCGCGACTTTAAGTATGCAACGGCGGATAAAAATTCTTCGGCGGCGATGTGGATGCGCCAAACGGTCGATTGGAGCAATATGAGCGCGTGGGAGGGCGTTTCGGCAAAGTATCTCGACATTACTGCCGATGCGCAGGAGCGCAATCATGCGAGCGTGGCGAACGTGTATACGTATACCGACAGCTCCGCCCGCAACGATATTTCCTATCTCAAACTCGCCAACGACAGCGAATACCTCTATGTGCTTGTGGCGGCAAAGGACAAAATCACCGACTACGTCGCCGGCGACGAATGTTGGATGAACCTGTACATCTCCACCGGCAAAACGGGAGGTTGGGAAAATTACAATTTTGTAATCAATCGCAGTCCTGCCGGCGGAAAAACGTCGATAGAAGCGCTTTCCGCCGATGCGGACGGAAATATCGTCGCAACAACGCTTTCCGCGCAGGCGGATTATGCGGTCAGCGGGCAGTACATCGCCTATCGGATTCCTCTCGAAGCGCTGGGCGTAACGAGTGCAGATGAAATCCAAATCAAGGCGTGCGACAACATTTTCGGCGTGCAGGCGACCGACGAGAACGACGGCGTGGGTGTGTATTCCTTCGGCGACGTGATGGCGTTCTATTGCGGCGGCGATTCCGCTCCCATCGGCAGACTGAATTACGTCTACCGCATGGCATACTGAGTCATTCATTTTGCGGCGGGGCGGCGCGGTGTCTGCCCGCCCCCGCTCGAAAATATAAAATTTATAGGAGGAGTTTATGGCAAACTTATTGGCAAAGTCCAAAAAGTATCTACTGTGCTTTTTGGCAGCTGTTGCGCTGGTTTTCTGCGTCACGGGTTCCGCAATGCTTATCAGCGGCAAAGCCGTTTCCGCGGCGGAAACGGGGCATTGGATGTCCCACAACAGTTCGGGCAACACGATTCAAGACGGTTTGACGCAATATACTGCGTCGGTTATTCTCGCCAACGACCAAAATATTTTGGAAATGGAGGACAATACCGTATTTTTTCAAATGTATGTCGATACGGGTAGCGCGTGGTCTGCATTCTCGTTTTTAAACGGGCTTGAATCGGATAGTAATTCTTGGTCGGATGTAATTTGGCCGGGCGTAAATGCGGGCATTGATACGCAGCCTCACTTGATATTCCAAAACGGCTCCGGGCAGGTGTACGGTAACGGGGCATCTGTTTACGGGGTTCGGAACGTGCCCTCCTTTTCCGATAGACTAATCAGCGTAGAACTTCATATCGGTACGGGTCAGGGGGATGATGTTTCCTATATGAAACTGAATGGAAATATGCTTTTGCACGAATCAAACGATGTTTCGGCAATCAATTATCTTACAGAAGCAAATTTCCCCAACGGGTGCTACCTCGGTATACATATCAATTTGGAGGGAACGAGCAGCCAAATCATTTATTTGGGCGAATACAACACTCCTTATGTGACCTCCCAAAGCGATGAGCTGAATGATTTGATTTTACAGTATGATCCTGACTCCATTTCGGATAATCTTACAGTCAGCGTGGCAAACCTTGCGGATGCTTCTTCTGCAACGGTGGAACTCAACGGAGTAGCGGTCGACTCGCAGCATTATACGCTGACGGCAGATTCCGATACAACAGCAACGCTCACCATCAAGAAGTCTTTTTGGACGAATGCTGCCTCTTTTGGCGCCGATAACTATTTGACGGTTTCGTCCACAAACGGCAGCGCGTTTGTTGTGTTAGACGTCACTACCGGCGTGGCTCCTACTTGGGTAGAGGATAATTATACTGTTATCGACGAAATAGCGGATACGTCTTTTACGTTTAACAGCGTTTACGACACTTATACCGCCGAAAGCATTACGATTCAAAGCGGTATTTACAGCGGCGCATCCCTTTCTGCTCTGACGGCCGGGGAGGATTATACGCTGAGCGCGCCTGACGCCCAAAGCGACGGTACGTACAATTATACTCTTACCATTACGGAAGCGTATTTGGAAGAGTCGTTGGGTACCTATTACGGAAGATATTTCAATATTTCCTTCGGTACGAACTCGCTCACGGCATCGCTGTATTATCAACAGGCGACGGAAGGGTGGGTAGCGCGCTCGGTAGACTTGGAAGAGGGCACGACGCTTTCGGTCGATGATTATTACACGTCCGGAACATTCACCAAAATGAATACGACGGCGCTTCGTTCCCGCCTCTATTACAACCAGGCGCTCGACGTAACCGAACCGATTGTAATGGAATTCAAGGAAATTCCCACGACGATGACGTGGGCATTGCTGAATGTTTCCGACAGCTTAGAGACGATGGACTACTTCTCCGATAATACGCGCGAGTACTCTCAGTTGCAGGCTATCTTTTTCGGCGAGGGAAGATCGGATATTCAAAAATATTCCGGATTTACAATCGCTTCCACCGAATCGACGAACGCAAGCTACACCAAGACGACGATGAAGAGCATCGTCGTGGAAATTTACTTCGGCGAAACGGCGGGCGAGAGTTATTTCCGCATCAACGGGCAGAACTGCGGCAGCCCCTCCGCCGTACAGAGCGACTTTGAAGACGGCGTAGCGTATATCGGCTGGTTTTTCAATGATACCGTGGGCGGCTTCAATTTTACCGTCAACAGCCATGTAAATGCGCCGGCGGTGATGTCGCCGACCGACGACAGCGTATACGCGATGGATCTTGCGGCGGCAAAAGATTTCACCGTTCAACTTATCAATGTAAATGCCTCGGGCGATATCACCGTCACCGACGCGGCCGGCAACACGCTCGTGAAGGATACCGATTATACGTATGATGCGGAAACGGGCAATTTGACATTCAAGGCGTCGTATTTCGGCCGTATCGATTTTGCCAAGAGCGGCGTAATCTCGATATGGGATAACGAAAGCGAGTCCGGCACGCAGTTCTCGATGACGTATTCTTCCTCGAACATGCAGGATTCCTCCGTTGCTTTCGTCACGGTCGGCTCTCTGACCGATGCCGTGTTTGAATTGGACGGCGTGACCGAGGTGTCGATGGTTCTCGACGCGGAGAGCAACGAGCTCGATGCTTCCGATTATACTTTTGCGAACGGCACCCTCACCATCAGCAAGGACGTTCTCACCGATGCGGCCGGCGTAACCGAATTTATGGCGGTCAGCGGGGCAGAATTATATCCCTGCTATGTATACGCGGCGGCATTTGAGAACGGCGGCGTGCTGACGAGCGGAAGCGGTTCTGTCTCCAATTCGGAAGGCACTTTCTCCGTCACCGGCGATGCGGCGTATACGGTTATGCAGAAGATGAGCTTCGATGCAGGCGTCGCGTTTTTGGTGGATTTCACGTCCATACCCGGTTACTACAATAACGGCAACGGGCAGAACGCGGGATATATCTCCTTTAATTTTTACGATCCGTACAGCGGCTACACGTTCACGTATACCCTCTATGCCAACTATTCCGATGACGAGGTGACCGCAAACTATACGGCTCTCTACGAGGTTTATTCCATGACCGATTCGGAAGGCAATGCCGTTATTTTGGAAACGACCAGAGGCGTTAACATCAGCAACAGCGAGAACCCTTCCGCCCTCGGCGAACATCAGATTGTGTTCTCTTTTGCAAACGACGCGCTCACCATTCAGGTCGATGATGCCCGTGCGACGACGGTTACCGGCTTGGGCGTGTTCAATACAAGCGCGAGCGTATGCACGGTAGAAGTTCCCGCAGGTACTTCCGACGCACAGATGGCCTTGACGTTCAACTATTACGAAGGGACGGAAATCCCCGAAGAACCCGAAGATCCTGACAATCCCGGCAGCGAAGATCCCGGCGAAGAGCCCGGCGACGAAACCGAAGACACTGCGGGCGGTTGCAGCGGCGTGGTTGCGGGAACGAGCGTTATTCTCGGTGCGGCTCTCATTGCCGGTGCGGTTGTTGTGCTGAAAAAGCGCGCACGTAAAGAATAATCGCGGCCGTTTGTACAAACGCGCCTTGTTTTAAGCGCAGACTGGCTGTCTTTTTCAATGCAACTGGCGGCCGAGGCTCCCGAAGGAATTCCTTCGGGAGCCTTTTTTGCCTTTGCTGAGATACTGGCGGGTGTAATGTGAGGAATTTATAAAAAACGTATATAAATTTTCATAAAGTACTTGTCATTTATAGTTAATGGTGTTATAATAGATTTGTATAAAAAGATGTTGGCATTTAATATAGTTTGATTTCAAAAGGCATATGCCTTTTTTATCGGTCAAAAGACCGATAAAAAACAACATTGAATAAGCAAAAAGAGGTTTGCAGTATAACGAAACGATTCGTCATGGAAAAGCGAAAATTCGGTTGAAAACGTTTTAATAAAGGAACGTGTTTCAATTTTGATATAATCAAAAGCAAAATTAAGGAGGTTTTTGTATGAGTAAGGCAAAGCGGAACGGGTTTACAATACTGCTTGCGGCAGCATTGTCGTTCATTTTTGCGGCGTTTCTTTGCTTAGGCTTCCCTATGGCGGAAGTGCGGGCGGAAGAAAAAACCGTAACCGGCGCAGCCGAATTTCTCGTCGCCATGGCGTACGGTGAAAGCGGCGATACGGTGAAACTGGGCGCCGGTATCACGGTCGATCTTACGGACGAAGACTTTGTAGGGGAAGTTTATCCCGGGAATCCGGATCCGAACAAAGATCTCGTCCTCAAAGCGGAAGAAGGCACGTCTTTGGATTTGACGGTCGATCTGAACGGGAATACGCTCGAGATTATTACGGGCAGCGATAAAAGCTGTCTCACGCTTATCGGCGAAGTTGCGCTCAAGGTGGTCGATACAAGTGCCGACGGAGACGGAAAGGTTATCGGCCATTCCAACGGGAATTTATTCTACGGCGATGCGAATTCTGCGCTCACGTTGGAAAGCGTCGACGTCGAATTTACCGCTGCGGACAATATTACCGTTGCAAAGCCCGCCATTTATACGGAGGGCAGTGTTTCGCTGAGCGACGTAAATTATGCGTCGTCGAACGCTGCCGAAGCCTCGTTGATCGGTACAGAGAGTTTGGCAGACGGTACATATGTCTATTCCGACGGCTCGAATTATTATGTGGGCGGAGAAGAGATTCTTGCCCAAACCGGTGTTGTTGCGGCAATCGAACAGACGAACGAAGCCTATACATCATTGCAGGAGGCGATCGACGAGGCCTCCGCGGGAAGCACGGTAACGCTAATTGCAGATGCTGTATGTGAAGACGACGGGCTTATACAGTCTAACGGTGGTTGCTTCATAAGCGTACCCGCAGACAAGGATATAACTCTTGACCTCAACGGTAAAGCCATAAAGGTGATACCGCAGGAGAGCAGCGGCGCATATAGGGATTATACTGTTCTTTACAATACCGGAACTCTTACAATAGCCGACAGCAGTTCCGAAAAGACCGGCACCATGTTGGTCGACGATAAATCTGTAAGCAGGATAATCCTCAATATAATTGCTAATGCAGGCACGCTCAATATTGAAGGCGGTAACTATAACGGTCAGTGCCCTTTTGCAAACGGCGGAACTCTGAATATATACAGCGGTAATTTCTTCAATACGCGCGATGCAAGTGAGACGATTGCCATTGCTTGTGCGGAGGGCACTATAAATATCCTTAAAAATGATAAGGGATTGCCCGAGCCTGTATTTACAAATGTGGCGTTCACGTACGCGAACGAAATCGAAACTTCCGCAGTAATCAATATAGAGTGCGGCACGATTATCGGTGCCGATGCTCAACAGATTGATCCGGATCTTACAATGGACAAAGTGTTCCTTGCATTCTATTACGGTGATTATGCGAATCAGAATTTGCAGTTCAACGTAACGGGCGGCACATTTGAGGGTGGCATAGTCTTGGGCGACAATCTTAGTTCTGCGCCTGAATCCGAAGATATTCAGTTCAGCGGCGGCACGTTCAGCGAGCCCGTTCCCGCGGAGTATCTCGCGGAAGGCTTTACTCTGGCCGCGGACGGCGATGGCTTTTCCGTGCTTACGGAAGAAACGGTTGCCGACTATATGGCGTACATAACCGGCGAGGACGGCACGGCCATTTATTACGAAACGCTGCAGGAAGCCGTCGAGGCAGCTGTCGCTGGGGATACCATCGTCCTCGCGAAAGATATCGAGGCAACCGGTTCTGTCATCAATACAACGCTGGATGCGCAAATCACCATTGATTTGAACGGCCATACGATTAAGTCGAGCAATCAAAACACTGCGGTATTCACTATCCGCACAACGAAAAACCTTACGATCACCAGCTCGCAAGAGGGCGGCGCGATTGAAGCCGCATACGCGCTTCTTCTTCGCCCCAAGGAAAGCGGTATTACCATCACAGTCGAAAATATCGCTTTTTCGGGCAGAATATCCTTTTATTCGCCGATACAGATTACGCGGCTTAGTACGGCGGAGGCGAAGGCGGTACTCAGCAATGTAACTGTTGACTACGACCACGCTGCAGGCAGCGCGAGGACTGCGGCTATCTATGTATCGGATATAGCCGAGTTGGAAATCAACGACAGCACGATCGAAGTTACCGACGCGGCGACAAACAGAGATACGGAGTTCTATGCGGTAGAATTAAACGCGACCACGGCTGAGTTCTACGGCGGCAGCATCGCGGCCGAAGGCGATCTGAGCAGGGCGATTCACAGCCATAATCGCGGTCAGACACCGTCCGTCGTCACGCTGAACGGCACAACGGTCAGCGGGCAGGACAGGGCAATCTACAGCTACTATTCTACATTGACGCTCAACGGCGCAGCCGTTTCCGCGGTCAACAATGCGGCTGTTCACGGCGAAGGCTCAGGCATCACCATAGACGGCGGTTCGATCTCGTCTGAAAAGGGGCCCGGCATCGTCTTCCTCGGCGGCATAGTCCTCGAAGAGGCGGCGGATCTGCTCGCGGCGGACAATACCGCAAGCTTCAAAACGCTGGAACTCGGCGGCGGCGTCACCGTTACCGGGTATACGTTCGCGGTGTCGGGCAACGGCAGCGCGAAGGAAAACCAGCCTTACAGCGGCACCATTATCAACGTCCGCGACGCATCTCTCACGGGCAACATAGGCCACGGTGTATATCAGCCGCAGGTCGGTATCCTCAACGTCTATGACGGCGCGGTCATTTCCGGCGCGAGCGGCATCGAGATCCGCGCGGGCGAACTGTACGTTTCGGGCGGCACGATTACCGGCACAAGGTCGGAGTTGGTTATTTCCGACGCCGCGGCGGGCGGTGGCGGCGGCACGTCGATCGACGGCGCGGCGATCGCTATCTCGCAGCATTCCACGAACAAACCCGTTTTCGTCAGCATTACCGGCGGCAATTTGACAGGCCCCGCGGCGCTGTATGAAGAAGACGTTCTCAACGAAACCGCAAACGATACGATCAATGCGTCCGTAACGGGCGGCACGTTCACCTCCACGCCAGAGGGGATGGCTTCTGTTTTCAGCGAGAACATGGAAGGCTTCGTTTCGGGCGGTATATTTGGCGAAGCGCTCCCCGCCGAGTATCTCGCGGAAGACTGCGCGCAAATTGCGTCCGGCGAAACCTTTACCGTCGGCACGGAGGAAAACCTCGCAGCTGCGCAGAATGCGGTTGCGGTGAACGAGGAAACGGGCATCGCGTATACAAACCTGCAAGAGGCGATTAACAATGCTTCGGACGGCAGCACGATTAAACTGCTCCAGTCGATTACGGTCGATACGGCGGCGGCAAATCATCCTGAAGGCCGCACGGATGTCGGGTTGTATATTTTGCAAAAGAATCTGACGATTAACGGAAACGGTAAAACGATTCAATCCTCTTCGGTGCCCCGCATTCTGAATGTTATCGGCGATTACAATGCCGACGGCACGGCAGATTGCGATTTGTTCACCGTTACGATCGAAAATCTTACCATTGTAAGCACGGGCGTTTCGCATCGTCCGCTGGAAACGCGCGGCGGCAACATTACGCTCAACCTCGAAAATGTAATGTTGGATAACACGGGTACGACGGTTGCAAACAGCATAGCTTTTTCCGTCGGCGGAAACAGCACCTGCGGCAGCAGTGCGCTCCCCGTGAATGTTAACATTTCCGGCAGTACGCTCACCGCAATGGCGACCGGATATGCGTTCAAATCGTTCAACCCCGTGACTCTCAATATAACAGACGAGAGCGTGCTTACGGGATATGCGGCTCTGTGGTTTGACGGGCAGCATTCTTCCTTCGGTTCCCGCGGGTCTGTCGTTACGGTCGAGAATTCGACGCTGACCGCAACCAACAGCTTCAGCGGCAAGTCGGATTTTGCGGCGGTCGTCCTTGACGACAGCAATATTGAGGTCACGCTTACAGATTCTGACGTCAATGTCATTGCGAACGGCGCGTCGAAGCAGGCGACGGTCATGTATGGGGCGGACGCCAGCAGCCTTGCCGTTAAGGGCAGCAGCACCGTTCTGCTCAGCGGTTCGAATGCGCTGCATTCGATGTACAGGTCAGGCACTGTTTCCGATCTGAGTTCGATCGTTTACACGCTCGGTGCGGGCGTAAAGACCAACGTGCTGACGGCCGACGTCGCCGAAAATTCGGTCATCTATTACGACGAAGCGCAAAAGGTATACGTCGTCGTCGGAGAGGAGAATGCGGCCGGCGCGGGCGTCGTCGCCTTGAACGGCGTCGTCGGCTACACCGACCTTGCCGAAGCCTTTGCAGAGGCCAAGGACGGCGATACGATTACATTGCTCACGGATATCGGCAGCGAACAAACTCCTGCAACGGAAACCTCCAGCATTGTATTTGATAAAGCGGGCGCGAATGTTACATTCGATTTGAACGGTCATAGCCTTTACCTGACGAATGGCACGGTGGATGTGAATAACGGTCTGCGGTTTATGATTGTCAGGGCTGGTACGGTTATCGTAACGAACTCGCAGCAGAACGGCGGTGTGATTTCTTCATCCGGTATTCCGTTCCGGATTGCACCCAACCAAAAGATTGAAGCAAAACTTATTCTTGAAAAAGGTGTTAAGGTGATAGGACAGGGCGGCCCTGCTGTGTTCCTTACGCCACAGAGAGAGGCGATCGTTTCAGACGGTTCCGCTTATTATGCCGTGCTGGAAACTTCCGCCGATTTGGATACGCCCACGACTTTTGCGGCCATTCAAGGGAATGGTACATCGCACGGTACAAGCATAACCGTCAACGGCGGTAGGCTGACATCGAATTTCAGCGCCATCTATCAGCCGCAATTCGGCAAACTTGTTATCAATGATGGTGTACTGGAAGGGCAGGTTTCCGGTATGGAGATCCGCGGCGGCTTCCTTGAAATCAACGGCGGCGAGATTATCGCCCACGGGGAATTCCAAAGAATTAAAAACGACAACGGCTCCACGTTGTACGGCGTTGCGGTAGCAGTTTCCGAGCATACAACGGAAATGCCGATTACTGTAACAATCAACGACGGTATTTTTACGGCAACCGATGCTTCGGGTTATGCTTATTATCAGGCAGATACGGAACCGGATACGAATGCAAACGTTACGGTAGAAGTGAAGGGCGGCACCTACAACGGCGGAGTGCACAGTGAAAACGTTGCGGCCTTCATTACCGGCGGTACGTTCAGCGAAATGCCTTTGTTCAGCTATTTTGAAAAGGGCTATGTCGCTGCATGGAACGAAGATGCGCAGATGTATGTAACGGAAGAAGGCAACTGGGTTGCGAGCATCAACGAAAGGGCGTATGCTTCCCTCGAAGATGCTATCAATGCAGCAAAAGACGGCGACGCGGTTACGTTGCTCAGCGATATAACGATTTCCGAAACGCTCACCATCGACAATGCGATCGCGCTCGACCTGAACGACTGCACGATTACATCGGCGGCGGATGTCGCTGTGCGTATAACTGCCGATGCGACGCTCGAAGGCGGCACGCTCATTGCGGCGGACGGCGCGCAGGCGGTTATCGTCGACGGCGCGGTCGTCGAGTTCAACGAAATCACCGTAACGGGCGGGGCTCCCGAGGCGACGGAAAACCTGTACTTTATCGAAATTACAAACGGTTCGGATGTGACCTTCAACGGCTCGACGGTAACATTCACCTATGCTTATGCGGAGTCCGTCAATCCCGACGCGCCGCCGCAGGGGCAGGTGATCCGCTCGCTGGCGTCCGATTTGACGATTGTCAATTCCACGATTACGTCCGGCGATTACGGCGTAACTTTCCGCGGCAGCATGACGGACGAAGAGGCCGTTGCGGCAGATGCTTCCGAATACAAAACGCTGACGATTACGGACAGCACCATTCAGGCGCGCCTGTTCGCTGTCAGCGGCAACGGTTCGGGCACCAATCACGGCACGAATATCGCCGTAACCGGCAGCAGCAAGCTCGAAAGCACCGAAGCGCAGGCAATCTACCACCCGCAGTACGGCACTTTGAATATTTCTTTGGCGGATGACGAAACGCAGGCGTATATCAAGGGCACCGCGGGCATCGAAATGCGCGCAGGCAGCCTGACCGTCGAAAGCGGCTATATCGAAGCTACGGGCGAATTTGCTTCCGGCCCGCAGGGCGGCGGCTCCACGACGGACGGCGCGGCGATCGCCATCGTACAACACACAACGCAGTTGCCGATTTCCGTCGAATTGAACGGCGGCAAATATGTCGGCGATTACGCGGTATATGAATACAATCAGCAGGGCAACCCCGCCGAAGCAATCGAAGATATCAGCCTTTCCGTTACGGGCGGCACGTACGAGGGAGACCTCTCCAGCCAGAACCTGACGGGCTTCATCTCGGGCGGGCAGTTCGCTTATCAGCCCACGGAAGATTACATGGATCCCGACTATGTCGCGGAGTACCGCGGCGGGTATTATGTACCTGTCGAATCTTCGGCGCTGCGTGCGGCGCAGGCGAATGCGCAGGCAGACGTGCGCGCTTATGCGGCTTCGCTTGGCATGGTTTGGGCGGACATCGAGGAAATCGCGGCCGACAGCGAGGCGGAAGATCAGGATTTGGCGCAGGCGATTCTCGATGGCTATGCCGCGATTGCCGAGGCGACGAGCGAAAAGGGTGTTGCGGAGGCGCGGCTCGCCGCGATGGATGCCGTCGATGCGATGGTGCAAAATCTTGCAGACTACAAGAGCGAGCTGATTGCGGCATTGCAGAGCTTCGCGCTGGACGATTCCGATACGGCGGAAGACGAACTCGACGTCGTGGTGCCTACGGCAACATACCTGTCCATCAACAGCGCTGCGTCGATGGCGGAGGCGAAATTCTATTACGATAACGCGGTTGCGGAAATCGTGGATATCCGCGCTTACCGCACGGCAATTGCCGAACAGACGGCGCAGCTTACAGACCTTGCGGAAAAGCTCGCATCGTTTGAGAGCAATATGGGCGTTGAATTCGGCCAGTTGCTTACAGACATACAGGGTGCACTTGAGGAAGCACAGGCTGCAATTGTCGGCGGCGACGGTTCCGATTCGCTGGCAAGCATTCAGGATTATTTGGAAAACACTATTAAAATAACGCTCGATTCGATCAGCGGCACGCTGAATACGGTGGCGGGCGATGTCGCTTCCGTCAAAACCACGCTCGAAAATCTCGATGTAAGCGCAGAGCTGAAAGAGGAGTTTGATGCGTTGGCAAAGGCGATTGCAGATGCACAGGCGGCAATCAACAGCAATACCGGCACTGAGTTGGATGCCGCTATTGAAGAAATCAATCAGGCTACGGCAGACGCCGTCGCGGGCTTAAGGGCCGAGCTGGTCGGCGAAGACGGCGCGAGCGGAGTTTTGGGTGAATTGGCGGATGCTGTCGGCGCATTGAACGGTTTGCTCACCGAGGGAGACAACAGTCTTGCGGCGATCGTCGCAGACATCGAAGCGGCCAAGGACGCGATTCTCGGAACGGCAAGCGGCGAAGGCGTTGCGGCAACCGGTTTGCAGGCAGTGCTTGAAGCGGTGAACGGCGTAAGCAGTTCAATCGATGAAGCAATGGCGGGAATCAACTCTGCGCTTGAAAGCTTATCGGCCGATGTCGCAGCCGTGCAGACGACAATTGACGAGCTCAATTTAAGCGAACAGTTTGCGGCGGTCGAACAGGCGATTGCAGATGCACAGACGGCAATCAACAGCAATACGACGAGCGCGGTAAACGGCGCGGTCACGCAGCTGAAAGATGCAATCAGCGCGGCTCAGAGTGAAATCATCGCGGCGATCCCCGATTATACGGAAACGCTCACCGCGATCAGCGGCTATGTCGACGGACTGGAATCCTTGCTGGAAGGCGAAAACGGGCTTGCGGCGATCAAGGGCGATATCGACAGCGTGCTTGCGGCGCTCGGTACGGCAACGGACAGCGATACGCTGTTTGGCTTGCTGGAAGCGATTCAGAGCGGCAATGCGGCCATTCAGAGCGCGGTCGATGAATTGCAGACGACGCTGACGGGAACAAACGGTGCGATCGAAGAATTGCAGACGGATTTGACGGCGGCGCTTGCGCAGCTCGATACCCTCACGGGGGCGTTGGAAACGAATTCTGCGAGCATTGAAGAGGATATCGCGGCTGCAAAAACGGAAATCGATAAGATCGTGGCGGCCATCGGTTCGCTCGGCACGGGCGAAGGAAACGACCTCGCAACGCAAATCGGGGAGATCGTGACGGCGCTCGAAGACGTGCAGGGAACGGTTGGAAGCATTGCGGAGAGCGTAGATGCGTCTACTACAGTCGAAACGGCAAAGGATAATGCGCTTGCCGACATAGAAGCCTGGATCAACGAATATCTCGATAACATTCTCGGCGTTGCCGATGAGGCGGACAGCGGTACAGTGGTCGCGCTCGCGTTCACGGCCGAAACCACCGACGGCGACATCTATGCGAAGTTGGCGCAGGCATTCAGCGAGGAAAATGCGCAGCTTGTGCTCAAGTATTACAACGATGCGCTCGCGGCAATCGATGCGGCGACGACGGTTTCCGAAGTGACGACGGCGGTGTCCACCTTTAAGGCGCAGGTCGCGTCGGTGGAAGCGGCGGCGCAGAACGCAGCAAACGTCAACCTTACGGGCGTGTATGTGTTGCTTGCGATACTGCTTGTAGCGGTCGCTGCGGCGATCGTAGCGGTGCTTCTCAAAAAGAACCGTCAGCCGGCGGAACAGGCGGCGGCACCCGTGCAGGCGCCCGCCCCGGAGCCCGCTCCCGAACCGGCCCCGGAACCCGCGGCAGCTGAAATTGCGGTGGATGACGATAAGGAGCGCGTGGTTATCGCGGCGAATGTGCGTTCGTTCTCCGAAGCATACGTCGATTTGAGCGAAGAATCGCGCGAGCTGTTCAACAAGGTGCGCGAATACGCCCTTGCGAAAGAAAATGCAGTGGAAGTAAAGCAGAGCACAGGCGTATGCGTCAAGCGAGACGGCAAGCAGATCGTAAAGCTGACGGTACGGCGCGGGGCACCCGTGGCGCTGTTCTTCCTGGAAAACGAAATGCTGAAAGATTTCCGCAGGGAGAGAAATTCCAAATCGAAGCTGAAAGTGCATGCAACGGAATTGATCTTGCGGGAAGAAGAAGATCTGGAAGCTGCGTACAGGATGGTAGACCTTTCCATCGAGCAGATTGATAAGGACATTGAAGCCAAAAAGGCGAGAATCAGAGAGATGCGCAGGCTCCGCAAACAGCAAAAAGCGGAGCAGCAGCGGAATGAAAATGACCATACGTAAGCGGCAATAAAACCATGGAAAGCGCGGAATATTTTCCGCGCTTTCTCTTATACAACAAACTCCACCGGCTTAGCCGGTGGAGTTTGTTTGCTTTTTATCCTTTATTGTTCGGGTTGCAGGTTCTGCCGCTTCTGCATGCGGTTCCAATTGATAAAGCCGTATAAATCGTTGATGAGGAACATCGCAAAGCAGATGACGACGGAGAGGTACGCCACGTTTTCCAGCGTGGCGAGCACCCACATCACGATGAGCACCACGTCGTTCGCCGCGTACCCGAGCGCGTACAGCGGACTGCGGCGGAATGTCAGGTACACCGCCACAAAGCTGGTCGTCACCGAAATGGTGCTGGGGATGATGTTCGCGGTGTTGAAGGCTTCCAAAATAAAGTAGAACGCCGTCGTCACCGCCGCTGCGAGCACCCACATAAAGATGTGTTCCTTCACTTTCAGGCGGTTGACTTTCACCTCCGATTTGTTGCCGTTGTAGGGATTTTTCAGCCACGTTACGAGCGCGACGATTGCCATCGGCATGGTCATGCCGAGGTAGGTTATCATCTCGCCGTAGTACGCAAACGTAAAGGAGATAATCGCGTACAGGATGCTGAAGAGAATCATGAGCGCCTGCCCTGCGGGGTTGCCCTTGGCGCAGAAAATCAGCGACGTCGCGCCGACGAGGGAAGCTGCGAGCGTCAGCCAGTTCGTGCGGTCGAAAATGCAAAAGGACACGACGATGAGCACAACCGACGAACACCACAGCGTGAGTTCGCCCGGGGTAAAGTAGCGAAGCATTTTTTTAATTTTTTCCATGGAACCTCCCATTCGCCGCGGCTGTTTTGTCCCGCGGCACAGCAAAAAAATAGACACCCGCTCGCGCATCTTCTAAGACCTAACGATGCGCCGTACGAATGTCCGTATCCGACTACCCGGTGGCAGTAATTTTTTATTCAACTGTGCAAGAGTATAGCAAACGCCGCGCCCTTTGTCAAGGAAATGAACGGGCGCGGCAAAAATTTTTTTATCGGCCATGCGGCGGGCTGTTCCCGGCTCGCATGGCGCATTTTTTTGCATACGTTTTGCCGTTTTCTGCGCACGGCATGGCAAAATACGGCAATTTTTCGCCCTTGCGGGGGCATGTGCGGCGCAAAAAGGGGGCTACTTTTTCGTGTGCTCCTTTTTCCAGTCCTTGATTTCCTGCAGGCGTGCCTTGTAGCGCGCCTCCAACCCTTCCTCGGTGGGGCGGTAGTATTCCTTGCCCAAAAGGCTGTCGGGCAGGCACTGCATGTCCGTCAGTTTGTCCGCGGTGTCGTGCGCGTATTGGTAGCCTTTGCCGTATTGGAGTTCCTTCATGAGTTTTGTCGGCGCGTTGCGGATAACGAGGG
>CAKNLK010000025.1 GCA_930989535.1 uncultured Clostridia bacterium
ACACGAGCGACTTGCGGTAGTGCGACAGCAGGCAGAAGAAGCGGTATTCCATGGGCGAATGCCCCTCCTCTTCCAGCTTTTTGAGCGTGAGGAAACCGCCCGAGGACTTACTCATCTTGCCGCCCGCGGTGTTCAGGTGCAGAACATGGAACCAGTAGCGGCACCACTCGTGCCCCAAAAACGCCTCGCTCTGCGCGATCTCGTTGGTGTGGTGCGGGAACACGTTGTCGATGCCGCCGCAGTGGATGTCGACGTATTCGCCCAAATATTTCATCGCGATGCACGAGCATTCGATGTGCCAGCCGGGGTAACCGACGCCCCACGGGCTTTCCCATTTGAGCGCCTGGTCTTCAAACTTGGACTTGGTGAACCACAGCACGAAATCGTTCTTGTTGCGCTTGTTTTCGTCCTCGTCCACCCCCTCGCGCACGCCGACTTCGAGGTCGTCCTCCTTGAAATTGAAGAACTTGTGGTACTGTTTTACCTTGGACGTATCGAAATAAATGTTGCCGCCCGCCTTGTAGGCAAAGCCCCTCTCCATGAGCGAGGCGATGACTTCGATAAAGTCCTCCACGCACCCGGTGGCGGGCTGAACGACGTCCGGTTTTTTGATGTTCAGCGCGGCGCAGTCGGCAAAGAACGCGTCGGTGTAGTATTGGGCGAGCTCCAAAACCGTTTTATGCTCGCGCCTGGCGCCGAGCAGCATCTTGTCCTCGCCCGTGTCGGCATCGCTCGAAAGGTGCCCGATGTCCGTGATGTTCATGATGCGCTTTACGTCGTAGCCGATGTAGCGGAAGGTTTTTTCGAGCACGTCCTCCATCAAATAAGTGCGCAGGTTGCCGATGTGCGCGAAATTGTACACCGTCGGCCCGCAGGTGTACATTTTGACTTTGCCCGCCTCGTGCGGGGTGAACTCCTCGACCGTTCTGGTGAGCGTGTTGTACAGCTTCATATTCTTACTCCGTTTTATGATTGTCAGTTTTCGTTAGCATGCCGCCCCGCGGCGGATTATCTGAGCCCGACTGCCTCGATAATCGCGCGCACCGTCTGCTCGGCGTCCTTCCCCTCGCAGTCGACGGTGATGTCGGCATATTTTTCGTACAGCGGAACGCGCTCGGCGTATAAATCCGCGACCGTTTCGCCGCTTCTGCGCATCACAACGCCGCGCAGAACGATGTTTTTCAGCCGCTTTTCGATGGTCTTTTCGCCGAGTTTCAAGTACACGACGGTGCCGATTTCCTTCAGATGGCGCATCGCGCGCTCGCCGTACACGGCCGAGCCGCCCGTGGCGACGACGCACCTCTCCGCCCAGAGGTCGGAGAGGACGGTTTCCTCGATTTTGATGAATTCCTCCGCGCCCTTTGCCGCGATGATGTCGCAGAGCAGAGATTTTTGCTCGTTTTGAATGAGGAGGTCGGTATCGATGAACCCGTAGCCGACCGTTTTGGCGAGCAGTACCCCCGCCGTGCTCTTGCCCGACGCGGGCATGCCGATTAGAATAATATTTTTAGTACTCATGTTCACAAAATCCTCGGCGAGCTGTCGCCTGCGGATTTTCGTGATTTCAGGGAAAACCCGACACGCACCGACCTGCGTCGGTTCGGCGTTCGGTTTTCCCTCCCGCGCGATTTTTTAGGGCACACATACCATTCAATCGCGCGGTTCACCCTTTCCGCAAAAGGCGAAAGCATTCGCCAAATTGAGTGCGCTTTTTGAAAAACGCGGTTTTCAAACGCGCAACTAATTATTAAAAATATAAAACCGCAGGCTCACGGAAAATCGCAACGCAGTGAGATTTTCGTGAACAAGGCGGCGGAGCCGAGGCGGAAACGAGCAATGCCCGACAGGGTATTGCGACAAACTCGCCTCGTGCGCAGCCGCGAAAAACGTGGTTTTGCTTGCGCGAGTTGTTTTTTCACAAAATCCTCGGCGAGCTGTCGCCTGCGGATATTTTTACTCACGTTTTCCTCGCAAAAGTGCGGGGCAACATATATCGCCCACTATTATACGGTTTTTTTGCGGAAATGTCAATTTTTCGTTGCGGGATGAAGCGGTTTTATGGTATGATACGCGCATGGAACAAATTTTGACCGCGGACGGGCGCGCGGAAGCCCTGCGGCAGCTGCCCGCCCTCCTGCTGCCGTGGTACGATACAAACAAGCGCGACCTTCCGTGGCGCATCAATACCGACCCCTACCGCGTGTGGATTTCCGAAATCATGCTGCAGCAGACGCGCGTGGAGGCGGCGAAGGAGCACTACATCCGCTTTTTGCGCGAACTGCCGACCGCAGCCGACCTCGCCGCCTGCCCCGAGGAAAAACTGCTGAAACTGTGGGAGGGGCTGGGCTACTATTCCCGCGCGCGCAACCTGCAGAGGGCGGCGAAAATCGTGGCGGAAACGGGGTTCCCCCGCACCGCCGCGGAGCTGAAAAAACTGCCGGGCATCGGCGATTACACGGCGGGCGCCATCGCATCCATCGCCTTCGGACAGCCCGCCCCCGCCGTGGACGGAAACGTAATCCGCGTGCTCTCCCGCCTGCTCGGCGACGGGCGTTCCCCCGAAATGCTGAAAACCGCCTTCGCGGAGGAACTCGCGCCCGCCTACCCCGCACAGCGGCGCGGCGACTTTACGCAGAGCCTGATGGAATTGGGCGCGACGGTGTGCCTGCCTTCCTCGCCGCTGTGTCTGACCTGCCCCCTCTTTGCCCTCTGTAAAACGAAGAGCGACGCCCTGCCCGCCAGAAAGCAAAAGCCCGAGCGGCGGCGGGAGGACAAGACGCTGCTCCTCTTCCGCGCGGGCGAAACGGTTGCACTCTGCCGCCGAAATGATGGCGTTCTGAAGGGAATGTACGGCTTTTTTGCGGTGGGCGCGTCCCTTTCCGATGCGCAAATCGCCGCCTTTTTGCGCGGCGCCGGCGTGCAAAATTTTGAAATCGGCGAAAAACGGCGGCATAAACACGTATTTTCGCACATCGAATGGACTATGCTCGCGCGCGTTATCGAACTGCCCGACGAAAAACAGCTCGCCGCGGCGGACGAAACCGCGGGCGCGCGGGCAATCGGCATGCCTGCGGATACGGAAATTTCCCCCTTTGCCTCCCTCAAATATTTCACCAAAGCGCAAATCGAGGCGGATATCTCCCTGCCCTCCGCCTTCCGCTGGTGCATGGAACTGCTGTAAATTTCCGGCGGCGCGCCGGTACGATATCCGGCGCAAAGAGGAGCGGCCCCCGCCGCTCCTCTTTTCTTTTCTATCGATACTTCTCATTTGTTCCTGCGCTGTTTTCTCAACTTTTTGCGCCGATTTATGATGTATGCACATTATAGCAAGATTTTCAATAAAATGCAAGCTTCTAAACATATTTTTTATAAATACCGTTAATTTTTTTACCGAGTTTCTTGCCGGCAAGGCAAAAGCCCCTCCGCGTTTCCGCGGAGGGGCCTTTTTATTTTACAAAATTATTTGAGATTGGCTTTGAGCGTATTCAGCTCGTCGGAAAGCTCTTTCGGGAGCCTGTCGCCGAACTGCTTGTAGAACTCCTCGATGCCCTCCGCTTCCTTCGCCCACGTGTCTTTATCCACGGTGAGCAGCTCTTTGAGGGTTTCCTCGGACACGCCCGAGCCTTCGAGGTTGATGTCCTTCACGTCGGGGACGTAGCCGATGGGCGTTTCCACGGCACCCACTTCGCCCTCGCAGCGCTTGACAATCCACTCGAGCACGCGCATATTCTCGCCGAAGCCGGGCCACAGGAAGTTGCCATCGTCGTCCAGACGGAACCAGTTGACGTTGAAGATTTTCGGCTGGTTTTTGACCTTGGTACCCATTTCAATCCAGTGCTTGAAATAGTCGCCCATGTTGTAGCCGCAGAAGGGGCGCATCGCCATCGGATCGCGGCGGACAACGCCGACCGCACCGGTAGCGGCGGCAGTCGTTTCGCTCGCCATGATGGAGCCGACGAACACGCCGTTGTTCCAGCTCTTGCTCTGGTATACCAGCGGAGCCGTCTTTGCGCGGCGGCCGCCGAACACGATCGCCGACAGGGGCACGCCCTTCGGGTTATCGAATTCCTTGCTGATGCAGGGGCAGTTCTTTGCGGGGGCGGTAAAGCGCGAATTGGGGTGCGCGCCCTTTACGCCGGCGGCCTTCGCCGCGTCGTCCCACGGGTTGCCTTTCCAATCCACCGCGTTCTTGGGCGGGTTCTTGTCCAGGCCCTCCCACCAGACGGTGTTGTTGTCCAAATTGTGCACAACGTTCGTGAAAATCGTGCCCTTCTGCGTGGTGTGCAGCGCGTTGGGGTTGGATTTTTCGTTGGTGCCGGGGGCCACGCCGAAGAACCCGTTTTCGGGGTTCATCGCCCACAGCCTGCCGTCTGCGCCGACGCGGATCCACGCGATGTCGTCGCCGACCGTCCAAATCTTATAGCCCTTGTTGCGGTAGATTTCGGGCGGAATGAGCATGGCGAGGTTGGTTTTGCCGCATGCCGACGGGAACGCCGCCGCGATGTACTTGGTGTCGCCGTCCGGCTTTTCAAAGCCCAAAATGAGCATGTGCTCTGCCATCCAGCCCTCGTTTTTGCCGAGGTACGACGCGATGCGAAGCGCGAAGCACTTTTTGCCGAGCAGAACGTTGCCGCCGTAGCCGCTGTTGCACGACCAGATGGTATCGTCCTCGGGGAAGTGCAGGATGTAGCGCTTGCTCTCGTCGAGCTGGCACTTGGAGTGCAGGCCCTTGACGAAGTCGCCGTCTTTGCCCAGCGCTTCCAGAACGTCGGTGCCGACGCGCGTCATGATTTCCATATTCAGGACAACGTAGATGCTGTCCGTAAGTTCGATGCCGATTTTGGAAAATTCGCTGCCGACGATGCCCATGCTGTAGGGAATGACGTACATCGTCCTGCCCTTCATGGAGCCTTTGAAGATATCGCCCGCCATTTTGTAGGCTTCCTTCGGGTCCATCCAGTTATTGATGGGGCCGGCGTCGTCCTTGCTCTTGCAGCAGATGAACGTCCTGTCCTCCACGCGCGCGACGTCGTTGACGGCGGTGCGGTGCAGGTAGCACTCGGGGAGCAAGTCCTCATTGAGTTTGATGAGTTCGCCCGAAGCGCACGCCTCGGCGCGGAGCGCATCGCGCTGCTCTTTGCTGCCGTCAATCCAGACGATTTTGTCCGGCTGGCAGAGGGCTGCGCTCTCGTCGATGAACTTCAAAACTTTCCTGTTTTCGGTCATGTTCATGTATATATCTCCTTTTGCAAGATTTTCTTACCTGAATTTTTCGGTTATTGACATTATACCCCAATTCCCAAAAAAAGTAAACAATTTAACCGCGGTTTTTCGGCATCGGGACAGGTGAAAAAAGGGTGAAAGCGCGGGGCCCCGCATGCTTTTCGGCAGCTTTCGTTTTTTTTCGGCAAAAGCGTATATTTTCATGCAGGCATGAATATCTATAATGATACGCGGATTGGCAAATTTTATGCGCGGGCGCACTCGACAGCGCCCGCCTTCGGTGCGCTATGAAATATATCAAAAAACTTTGCATCTTAAAACAGCTCTCCTCCGGCTTCGCCGCCGACGGAAAGAAGGTTTCCGCCCTGCTGACGGCGGAATGTTTTTCGGGCAGGCTGACCTTGGCGCTCGCGATGATCGGCTTCGCGCCCCTCGCGGGCGGGCGGTACCGCCTGCTTTTGTGCGACGAGCACGGCGGCAGAGAAACTTTCGAAATCCCCTCCCCCGCGGGGCTGAACGTAAAAAAGGCGAGCTCGCTGGATATTGCGGACGGGTTCGGGTGCCTCGTATGCTTTGCGGGGAACAAAATAACGCCCGTCGCCTTCGGCAAGTGCGGCGACAAGACGTACGACGTGAAGAAGATGTGCGCCTCCCTCGCCGAGGAGGAAACGCCGAAGGGGGCTGAGAGCGCCGCCGACGCGAAGAGCGCGGCAAACCGGGCGGGCGCGGCGCAAAGGGCGGAGGCACAGAGCCCGCCGGGCATTCCGGCTGAAAAGAGCGAGCCGCGGGCGCTGCCGCAGAACAAAACGACGGAGCCGCCGCGCGGCGAAACCCTGCCCCCGCCCTACGACGACGAGGTGGTGGCGACGGAGAACTACTTTGAATTTGCGGACGTGGACAAGGAAAATTTGAAGATACGGGAGGACGGAAATGCGGGAAATTCCGACGAGGAAGGAGGAAAAGCGGCGGGAGGCGAAAAAATCTTTGGAAAAGATGAAGATGCTCAAAGCCTATTCCGATTCGCGGGGAGCGAAAATCTCCGAGCGGATGAGGGAGCTTGCTATTACGATAAAGTGAAGGGGGAACTGACCGATTTGTTTTCGACGCATCCCGCGGAGGAGGAGCTGGAAAAGTGCGTGCCACTCTCGCGCTGGGCGCGGGTTACGTTCGCGCGGAACAAATATTATACGGTGGGCGTAATTTCCGACGAAAAGCGCCCCAAATACATATGCTACGGCGTGCCCGCGGAGAGGCGGGGCGAGCCGCCCGAGGCGCTCAAGGGGAAATGTTCCTTTCTGCCCCTTTCGCTGTTCGAGCCGGACGGCAAGGGATATTGGATGATGTTCCAGGACGCGGAGACGGGGCAGTGCGTGAAGATTTCACAAAAATAACGAAACCCTTCGCGCGAATCTCGGAAAAGAGTTCCTGCGATTCGCTTGATTTGAGAGAAAACCCACGGACACGCGGCAAAAGCCGCTGACCGTCGGTTTTCTCTCTTTTTGCCCTTTTAAGGGCTCTCACTTTATATATGGGCAAAAATTCACTCTTTCCGCAAAAGCCTTACGGCAAATCGGGGGCGCTTTCCGAAAAGCGCGGTTTTTGCTTTTGCAAGCAATTATTTTATTTTCTTGCTGGCTTATCTGCTCCGCCGCAAAAACTGATTTTAACGGAACACGATTCTTCCGATAAATAGGGTTGCAACGCCGCCTGCCGATACCTTTCCAATGCCTCGCGCACATTCAGCAGTTGCCCACAATGCGGACAGCGGCAATATTCCTGCCTTGCATCGACCTTGATAAAATATCGGCATTTATTGCACATCCCCTCTCGCATATCCATATTTACCTCCCCTGCAAAATATCATATGATAGAATTTTCTACAAGTCAAGTATTTTTATAGAAAATTCTATATCATATAGATATGGAATTTACCGAAATATTGACCGAATATTTACAATTAAATTCGATGTCCGTTTCGGAGTTTGCCAGACTTATTGATGTAAAACCCAGCCAGGTAAGCGAATGGAAAAGAGGCAAGGCAAAACCAAGCTACGACACTATGAAGCAAATCTTAAAAAAGACAAATAAATCGGCAGATTTTTGGTTTGATTTATCCGATTAAAGCGGCACGCAATGTAATGCGCGCCGCTTTTTTCGATAAAATTTTTGCATTCGGTTGTCATTTTTGTCACGGTATTATATAATATTTTATGACAAAACAACCCGCAAGAAAAGCCGCGCGCCCCGCGGAGTGTTCCTGCGGCTCGGTAAAAACAGGCGAGGAAGAAAAATGAACAAGAATTTAACGTATATCGTTACGGGATGTACGGGGTACGTCGGCAATGTTTTGACACATAAACTGCTCGAGGAGGGCTGCCGCACCGTCGGATTTGCGCGCAGCCCCAAAAAGGCGGAACAGGTTTTCCCCGACAAAAAGCCCGCCTTCATATTCGGAGACATCGCAAACGCGGACGACGTAGAAAAACTGTTCGAAGGAGAGGGGCCGTTCGTCGTTATCCACACGGTTGCGAAGGTGAGCATCGGCGAGAGCTCGCAAAAGGAACTGTACGGCGTGACAGTGCGCGGCACGCAAAACGTGGTGAACAGCTGCATAAAACACGGCGCAAAACTTTTGCATATTTCCTCCACCGAAGCGATACCGCGCGGGCTGAAGCTGAAGGAAGACTTGAGCAACTACGCCCCCGATCCCGCAAAATCGAGGAAGGGTTACGCGCGCACAAAGAGCGAGGCGGACGCGCTCGTGCTGCGGGCGGTGCGCGAGCAGAATTTGGACGCAAGCCTGCTCCTATTTGCGAGCGTGCTCGGGCCGGGCGACACGAGCAACGGCCATATGTCGCAGATGCTGATCGATTTTATCGAGGGGCGGCTGCCTGCTTCGGTGCGGGCCGGGTACAACGACTTCGACATCCGCGACGTGGCAGACGTGCTGCCCGCAATCGTCGAGCACGCGAAAAAGGGAGAGAGCTACATATTCGCACACGAACCGGACTCCGTCGACGACGTTCTGAAAATCGCCGCGGATATGACGGGACGGAAAAAGCCGCCCGCACTGCCCCTTTGGTCGGCATACCTGGGAATTCCTTTTTTGTGGTTCGCCGCCAAAATACGCCGAAAGCGCCCGCTGTACACGGCGGCGGCACTCGCTTCCCTGCGCGAAGACGCGGATTTCCCCATCGCGAAAACGCAGCAAGAATTCGGCTATCGGCCGCGGCCGCTGGAGGAAACGGTGCGGGCGCACATTCAGTATCTCATTGACAAAGGGCTGATCAGGCTATGAAATTTTTACTCATCTATTATACGGGAACCTTTAACACCCGCTTTTTGACGGAGAGGCTGGAAGAGGCGCTGCGCGCGCACGGGCACGAAACGAATCGCGTGGAAATACGCAGAAACACGCCGCCCGCCGAAACGAACGGATACGATTTTATCGGATTCGGATACCCCATTTACGGGTTCAACTCGCCCCTGCCCTTCAACCGATACGTGCAAAAGCTGAAATTTCCGCCCGGGCAAAAATTTTTTATCTACAAAAACAGCGGCGAAACGTTTGCCATGAATAACGCCTCCAGCCGCATTCTGCTGCGCCGCATGAAGCGGCGGAAAGCGGTTTTCGCGGGGGAATACCACTTCGTAATGCCGTACAACATACACTTCGCTTACGAGAGGAATTTTGTGCGCGAAATCCTGCAAAAAAACGAAAAACTGCTTGAAATTCTCGTACACGGCCTCGAAAACGGGAACGCGCCGCGCATCAAGAGCAACCCCGTATACAACATTGCGTCGGCAGCGGTTTCGGTGCAGAAGGCCGGCGGAGCGTTCAATTCCTTTTTTTACCGCGTCGATCCGGAAAAGTGCACCCGCTGCGGGCTTTGCGCGAAGAACTGCCCCGAAGACAATATCCGCCTCGAGAACGGCAAGGTGCGGTTCGGGCATCGGTGCGATATGTGTATGCGCTGTTCTTTTTTCTGCCCGGCAAACGCCATTAAAATCGGATTGCTGGAGGGTTGGAAGGTAAACGGCGATTATCGGCTCGGCGAAATTTTGCGCGAAGGCCCGCCGCCGCAACCGTACATCACCGAGCATAGCCGCGGTTTTTACAGCTGCTTTATACGGCATTTTGCAAAAATCGACGCCGACTACGAAAAGCTGTTCGGCGAAAAAAACTGAATTTAGCCAAAGCGCACCCTTGCGGGTGCGCTTTTCGTTGGGAGCTTCCTCAAACTCACGAAATTTTGTTTTGTAATCGCCATAGGCGATTGCGGTGCGCTCGTTTTCGCCATTGCAAGCAAGTGAAAGCCTCGTGCACCTTCAGCTTAAAACAAATTGTGAGAACTCCCCTTACTCTACCGTCACCGACTTCGCCAAATTCCGCGGCTTGTCGGGGTTATACCCCCGCTCCAGGCACATGCGGCAGGCGAAATATTGCAGGGGGATGACCGCGACGACGGGCATCAACCGCTCGCACACGTCGGGCAGGCGGCACTTGCACGCCGCACAGCTTTCCGCCAATACCTCCGCCGACTGCGACAGCAAGATTGTGAACGCGCCGCGCGACTTGACTTCCTGCAATGCGTTTTCCGTTTTCTGCGTCAGGCGCGACAGGGTGGAGACCGCCAGCACGGGGAACCCCTCCTCCACCAGGGCGAGCGTGCCGTGCTTTAACTCGCCCGCCGCGTACCCCTCCGCAAAGATATAGGCGATTTCCTTGACCTTGAGCGCGCCCTCCATGGCGGTGACGACGTCGGCATCCCGCCCCAAAAAGTACATGCTCCGCTTGTCGGTGAGCGCCTCGGCGAGCGAGCGCATGGTAGGGAAGCAGTCAAAGGCGGCGCGCGCCGCCCCGGGCAATTCGAACAGCGACGAAAACCACGGCGGCATGCGCGTGAACTTATAAAAATGCATCTGCGCGGCGATATAGTACAGGCACAAAAGCTGACAGTTGTAGCTCTTCGTTGCGGCGACGGCGATTTCCGGCCCCGCGCGCATGGCGACGGTGAAGTGCGCCAATGACGCGAGCGATGACTGCGCGACGTTCGTGACCGCGAGCACATACGCGCCCCGCCCCTTGGCGAGCCGCGCCGCCTCCAGCGTATCCGCCGTTTCGCCGCTCTGGCTGACGGCAACAACCAAATCTCCCTCCCCTACGAGCGGCGCGCGGTAGCGAAATTCCGAAGACGTGTGGCATAAAACAGGGATACCGCAGTCGCTCTCCGCCGCGTCCTTGAAGGCGAGGGCGGCATGGTACGCCGTGCCGCAGGCGACGGCGAATGCCCTTTTTGCGCCCCGCAATACCCGCGCGCACCGGGCAAAATCCGTCTTTTTCAGCCCCGCGAGGGTGTCGGCGAGGGCGCGCGGGATCTCGGCGATTTCACGCTCCATATAGCTGCCGCGCCCCTTCTCCTGTGCGCGGCTTTCGGGCGGAACGCGGGAAAAGGTTTTGGGAATCTCCCTGCCCGCGGCGTCCAGAAAGTGGATTTCGCCGCCGCAGATGCGGATGAATTCGCCGTCCGCCGCCGTGCAGATGTACTCCGCCTCGCCGCAGAGGGTGGGAATGTCGCTGCAGACGTACAGCGCGCCGCCGCCCGCGCCCGCCACGAGTGGGCTCTTATACCTTGCGCAGACGATTTCGCCGGGGAAATCTTCGCACAGCACCGCGATTGCATACGAGCCCGAAAGCCGCGCACATGCCGACGAAACGGCGGCGAAAAAGTCGCCCGCATATGCCCGCGCGATGAGCTTGACGATGACCTCGCTGTCCGTTTCCGACGAAAACACCTCGCCCGCGGCGGCAAGCTCCGCCTTCAATCTGGAATAATTTTCGACGATGCCGTTGTGCACGAGCGCGAACTTGCCCGCGACGTGCGGGTGGGCGTTTGCGTCGGAGGGGGCGCCGTGCGTCGCCCAGCGGGTGTGGCCGATGCCCGTTTCCCCCGCCATGGGCGCGCCCGCGAGCCCCTCCGCGCCGCCCTTTTTTTTGCGCACGGAAATTTTGCCGCCGCCCTCCCCTTCCGCGAGCATGGCGATGCCCGCCGAGTCGTAGCCGCGGTACTCCAGCTTTCTGAGCGCCGAAAACAGCTTTTCATAGCAATTATTTTGCGAAAAACAGCCGATGATGCCGCACATATCATTCCTCCGATTTGGCGATTGCCCGCCGCACCAGTTCCGCCGCCTCGCGCGCGGCGCGCATGCTCTCCGCCTCGGCGAAAATGCGCACGACGGGCTCCGTGCCCGAGGCGCGCACAACCACCCGCTCGGCGAGCTTTTCCGCCTCGCCCGACGCCGCCTGCACCCCCTCGTTGCCGAGAACGCGCACCTTGTCCTTGACCTTTACGCTGACGTTGTACTGCGGCAAAAGGCGCATTTTTGCGAGAACGGACAGCTTTTTTCGGGACACGAGCTCGGCGAGCTTGACGGATGAAAGGATTCCGTCGCCCGTGGTGGAATAGCCGGCTAGGATGATGTGCCCCGACTGTTCCCCGCCCACCGCGGCGCCGCTCCTGCGCATGTGCGCGGCGACGTATTTATCCCCCACGTCGGTGCGGTGAAGGGTTATCCCGTGCGCCGCAAGCTCGCATTCCGCGCCCGTGTTGGTGTGCGCCGTGCCCACCGCGAGGTTATGCGGAAGCCTGCCGCGCGATTTCAATTCCTTGGCGAAGATGCACAGAATTTTATCCCCGTCGACAAGTTCCCCGTTCTCGTCGGCGGCAATGAGGCGGTCGGCGTCGCCGTCGTAGCAAAAGCCCGCGTCCGCGCCCGCTTCGCGCACGGCGCGGCAAATTCTTTCGGGATGGAGGGCGCCGCACCTTTCGTTGACGTCCTTCCCGCTCCGGCCGCAGTGCAGGGCGATGACCTCCGCGCCCAAACGGCGGAACACGCGCGGCGCGAACGCGCCCGCCGCGCCGTTGGCGCAGTCCAACACAAACTTTTTGCCCGCGAGGGGCGCTTCGGCGCAGGACAGGAGGAAATCGGCGTAGTCCGCCCGCCGCGCGAGGGGGCGGCAGCGGCCGCAGGCTAGGGGCGGGGCGAAGGCGTATTCGTCGAAGCACCGCTCGGCGCGCTCCTCCTGCCTTTCGGAGAGTTTACAGCCGTCCGCGCCGAACACCTTCAGCCCGTTGAACTCGGGCGGGTTGTGCGACGCGCTGACGACGGCGCCGAAATCCGCCCCTTCCTTGCGCACGAAATAGGCGACGGCGGCCGTGGGCAGAACGCCGCCGTCCAGCACCTCCCCGCCGCCCGCCGCGACGCCCGCCGCCAAAGACAGCGCGAGCATATCCGACGACACGCGGGTATCCCGCCCCAGCACCACGAGCGGGCGGGGCTTTAAGCGGCAGAGTGCGTTGCCGAGGGAAAAGGCGGTGCGCGCCGTGAGTTCCGAGCCCGCCACGCCGCGGATGCCGTCCGTACCGAAGTGCGCGCTCATCGCTTATTCCTCCCGACGTATTTGGCGGCGAGCTTTTCGTTCAGGCCCTGCCGCGCCCTGCCGATGACGAAGGAGCGGGCGGGCACGTCCTCAGTGACGGTGGTGCCCGCAGCCACGTAGCTGCCCTCGCCCACGGTGAGCGGGGCCACGAGGTTGGCGTTGCTGCCGATAAAGCAATGATTTTCCACGCGCGTGCGGCTCTTTTTTTCGCCGTCGTAGTTGCAAAACACGACCCCGCAGCCGATGTTGCAGTTTTCGCCGATCTCCGCGTCGCCCACGTACGCGAGATGGCTGATTTTCGTGTTTTTGCCGACGACGCAGTTTTTCAGCTCCACAAAGTCGCCGATGCGGCAGTTTTCGCCCACCACGGCGCCCTGCCGAAGGTTGGCGAACGGGCCGACCTGCGCGCCCTCCCCCACGTGCGCGCCGCGCAGGACGCTCGCCGTGACCTGCGCCCCCGCGCCTATGTACGAATTTTCGACGATGTTGTTGGGGTACAGCACCGCGCCTTCGCCGACGACGCTGCCCGCCCCGATGCAGTTGTTGGGATAGATTGTCGCGCCCTCGCCGATGCTCGCGCCCGCATCGATTATGACCGTTTCGGGAGAAATTACCTTGTAGCCCACCCTGCGCCTCCTTGCAAAAGAAAATTCAGTACATACTATGCGGCGGGCGGAAAAAATGTCTATCCGCGGGAAACGCTGTGTGAGACTCTCTTGCAATGACGGCGCTCCATTCTTTTCTCCCATTGTTCGCTATCCGCAAACCAAACAGCATAAAGTGCCCGAAAGCAACAGCTTTCGGGCACTTCGGCCTTCCGTTACAAGCGGCTTATTTATATCTTTTTCTCAGCCAAATCGTTCGAGCACTTCCTCTTTGCACGGAATCGACTGCATGGCTCCGTTCTTCGTAACTGCCAGCGACGCGGCCTTGAGCGCATATTGAATGGATTCTTCCATGGAACAGCCGTTCCCCAACATGGAAGCAACGGCGCCGCAGAACGTATCCCCCGCCGCCGTCGTATCCACCGCCTTTACCCGCGGGCACGGATACGATACGGCTTCCCTGCCGCGATAATAAATACATCCCTTGTCTCCCGTAGTAACGATTACGCTGTCTACGGTTTTGGCAAGGCTGCCCGCCGCGGCGTTTACGTCCGCTTCGTCGCAAATAAATTGCGCTTCCGTCTCATTGGGAATGATGATATCCGTATACGCCAGCATTTCCCTGCGAAAATTTTGCGCGGGGGCGGGGTTCAGAATCGTCAGCATTCCCTTCTCTTTTGCCCGCTTCAGCGAAAAGAGCACGACCTCGGGCGCAATTTCCAATTGCACGAGGAAGATATCCCCTTCCCGCGCACGGCCTAAAAATTCCTCCGCTATGCCTTTATCCAGGCGGCCGTTGGCGCCCATATAGAGAATGATACTGTTGTTTCCGTTTACAACGGTTATCTGCGCAAGGCCGCTGGCCGTTCCCTCGATAATCTTCATGCAGCCGGTGTCAACGGCATACCCCTGCAGTGTTTGAATAAGGCGCGCGCCGAAAACATCGTCTCCCACACAGGCGCAAAACTTCAGATTGCCGCCGCTCTTCTGCACCGCCACCGCCTGGTTTGCGCCCTTTCCGCCGGCATTGAGAAAGAAATCGGTGCCGCTGATCGTTTCGCCGTCTTTCGGTTTTCGCTCCGCCTTCATGACCATATCCATATTGATGCTGCCTAATACAAAAATCTTTTTCATATATCCGTTCAAATCCTTTATTCGTTTTTCGATAGAAGTAACCGCGGGCCCTATCGCGGGCCCGCGGCTCCACGTGCCGCCGCAGGCGGCACAATTCGGTTCAATTTGCTTCCCGAACGCTCAATAAGTAATATCGCCGCGCAGCCAATTGTTCGTCGAAATGACGTACGGGAAAGACGGATCGCGCTTAAACTCGAAGACAGGAACGCCGACGTCGGGATAACCGAAGCAGGTAACGACGCGCGCGCCGTTGCCGAACATTTCGGCGAAATAATCGTCACATTTTTCCACCGTATCCAACCCGGCGGCATACCCTTCCGCACAGGCGAATTCGTTATAAGTCGGATCCGCTTCAAAGAGCTGCTGTTTCATCTTTGTCATATCGTATTTGCACGTTACGGGAGACATCGTATACCCGGGCGTACTGTATTCGTTGACCGCTACCCAAATCGGAGGATAAAAAGTGCTTTCGTTGTTCAGCGTCGTCTGGCAGGAAACAGTATGCGTGAATATCTTGCGGCGCGGAACGCCCGCATCGTACACGGTTTTTGCCAGCAATTCCGAATAATCGTGAATCACCTGATACAGGATATTGCGCATATGCTGCGCCGAATCGATTCCCTTTTCCGCCGCCTCGGCATCGAGCTTCGCCTGGTCGTAGCCGAGCGAATGGAGTGCACTGTAACCGTATTGAGCCACTTCCCACTCCTGCATCTGCACGCCGGTGGCATAATCGCGGGGCAAATTATTCATGTCGAGGTTGAGCTGACGGTTGTTCGAAGTATAATCGGCAATATGCGTTTCCCAACCGACGGCAACGCCCGCAAAGAGATACGCTTTGTCCTCTTCTTTCAATTTGTTATATCGCTCGGTAAGCGGCTTTAAAAAGCCCTCTTTCAGATTATTGACAATCAATTCCTGCAATTTCGGAGAGGCAAAATTCGGCATCGGGTGAGCAACGCGCCAGCTGCCCCAGTTATACCAGAACCTGGGCAGTGCGCCGTACTTGTTCTGACCGCCGTATTCTTCGCCCTCTTCGGGGAACGCAATCCACTCGCACATGGAAGGATCTTCCCAATACTTAACTTCCGCATCGCCGCCGAACAGCGTGGTATAATTGTTGACGTCGTCCAATTGGAAATATACAGGTATGTTAAACTTTTCCGCCATATCGAACGCCGTGTTTACTTCCGCCTGCATCTGTTCGATCGACTGCGTAAGCAGCATCGGGCCCATGAACCCCGCCGCATACATGCGGTCGGACGCGGGATCGTTTTCGCCAAATAATACTTTCATTTCCGCGGCATAGCTTTCCACTTCTTCATAATGCGTGTTCGTAAACTGCATTACGATATATTTGTCGTCGCGCGTATCTTCCAGTTCCTTTTGCTGACAACCGCCCAAAAGCGGAAGCGTAAAGAGACACACCGCCATACATAAAACCATCCATTTTTTTAAATTCATTTTATTCACTCCGTACTATTCCGTTCTCATTGCGATCGATGATCCATTGGATAACATACGACGCAAACCCGTGATTACAGCTGGCAAAGTCGGTATCGTTTTCCCAAAGCGTATTCGTCTTTTCCGCCATATACAGGAAATAGCCGACCGCTTCCGCCAACAATTGTTCTTTCAGCCCGTGCCGCTCCAACAGCATCAGCCGCAGGTAATTGCCGATAAACGAATTTGCGTGCCATACCGCGGGATAGGCGTTCGTCTTTTTGCGGTCGGGGCCGAAATGCTTAACCAATGTTTCCCACAGCGCAGGATACAAATCGGGCGTAGCCGTTTCCGTGAAAAACGCATAATACTGGCAAACCTCGCTGATATCACGACAGGGCGACAACTGCCCGTCACTGCGCACCGCATGGTCGGTAAAAAATTCCCCGTCGAAAGAATTTGTCCGAATCACGCCGCGGATACGCTCCGCTTTGGCGATAAGCCCCGCATCTTTGTACATTTCCCCCGCCTTTTGCAGGGTGAGCGCATACAGCATATTGGTCGGATAATTTACGTCGTTGGTAAATTCTGCCGCCTTACTCCATTCGATAAATACCCAGCCTTCCAATCTTTCCAGCAATTCCTGCTCGTTTTCGTACTTTTTGAAATACTCAAACAGCGCGTAAATCTTATTCTTTGCGCGGCGAACCAAATCGGCGTCGGCCGTTTCGGAATAGTACCGCTCCAATTCAAGGACGAACCACATCGCCCAGTTCGGAATAAAATTCCCGTCCGGATGCTCGGAAGGATAGCACATCGGCAACATGCCTTTCGGCAGATGCTCTACGCGCTTGGGGAGCAAAAAGTTTTCCAAAAAGTCATGTTCAACGTCGTTTCGGCCGGTCAGAATATGCTCGACGCGCCCGGTAAAATATCCGTCGCACAGCCACCCCGCGCGCTCGCGGGAAGGGCAGTCCATCAAGATATCCACGCAGTTGTACTTAAACGTATTCAGCGCCGCCGCAAACAGCTTTTGGATTTTTTCGTCGGAGCTGCGGAACGTAAATTCCTCCGCCGCAGGGTTAGAAACCTCTTTCATCGCAAAGCGGCGAATCCGTACTTTCCCCTCTGTACAGAAGATTTTTGCGTACCGAAAGACATACGGCTCTAAACTCAAGGTTTTATATTCGCCTGCCTCGCATGTATATTTAATGCAATTGATACAATTCAAACGGAACGGATTGACATCGGAATCGGTCAAAATTTCGTCGAACGTCACATAAAAAACGCTCTTTTTTTCCGCCGTAAACTCGACGCTGATAAAACCGCACCCGTTCACCGAAAAATCGAACAGCTGAAACAGGCCTTCTTCCAGAGTACCTTCGTTTACCTCGTAGTCGAAGGAAACCAGCTTCATCCCCCGCAACTCTTCGTACAGATCACATTCCACACTGTTGCGTGCATAGGCCTTGAAGTCCTTTCGCGGCTCCAAAAACGCAGGCCCGACGAGCACTTCGCTGTTATCGTGCGGCTGCCCGGCTAAAAAGGTACCGCTCCCGATAATGCTCGGCTCGATTTCGGAAAAGCGCGGAATTCTGCTCTCCCGGGGCAAATATTTTTTCTCCTCCTGCTCGACCGTTTTGCGCGCGCTGCAAACCCGCTCCCCCGCCAGCATTTCCGCATAGTCCTTATCCAGCTTCCAAATTTCCGTAAAGGTGCGCTGGAAAGAATAGCGCAACGTTTTCTGCGCGTGTTCGGGCACATCGAACGCGAGAGTATATTTGTCGGTACCGATCAAGGGCTTGCCGCCGCAAAGCACCTCCGCCTGCAAAAAGCCGTCATTTTCGGCATACTGAAAGGTATTCACCTTATACGACGCGACTAAAAATACCAAAATATTTTCGCCGTTTCGCAATTTTTCCCCAATCGGCAGCGAGTCCACACGGAAGTACCCCTTTGCCGAACGGGCAGGCCCGGCGAGGAGGAATGCGCCGTTGAGATAGCATTGATAGCTATCTGCAGCGGCGACATTCAGTACATAGTCGCTCGCATCCGCCTTATTGAATTTCAGTAAAAACCCGCATAACTTGTTGTAATCTTTTTTCTTACTTTCAATCCAGATAGGTTTCGCTTCTTTAAACATAGATTATTGACACTTTAAGAATTTTTCTTCCTCTTTATTGCCACTGCGCACACCGCCGCGCCGAGCAGCACCGCGACTGCAACTGCCATACCGCTCTGTGCCACGGCGGAAGAGCAACCGCCGCCGCTCGCCGCCTCTGCGACCGTTATCGTAAAGGTTACCGGCGTGGACGTATTCCCGGAAGAATCGGTCGCCGTATACGTTACGGTGTATTCCCCGGCAGCCTGCGGCGTAAACGAACGGTTCACGACCGACACATCTTTGCCGTCCGGGCCCTTCACGCTGATCTGTTCGGTAAGCCCCGTTTCCATATCGTCGGTAACCGTAGCGGGAGGCAAAATAACCTTTTCGCCCACCGTTCCGGTGGTAGGCACGCCCGATACCTTCACTTCGGGAGCCGTCGTATCCTCGATTACCTCCGTCTTTTCGTGGCTGATTCCCGTCAGCGTAAGGCAGCGCGTCTGCACATTGGGCAATTTTTGATCCGCGTCATCGTTATCATAGGCGGCGAAGCTCAGATAAGTGCAGTTGTTGGCGTCTACGATATCGCTGTAATATACTTTGCTCAAATTTTCGTGGCGCATCTGCTTGCCGTTGACGAACAACAGCACGCCGCCTTCATCGTTCGGCTGAATTTCAATCGTCGCAGGGCCGATTGCATCGGAATCGTTCGCAAAGGTGTCCTCGATAGCGATGTCCTCGCCGCCGACGATCGAATTATAATACACGCTGACGAGCAATTTCCCGTCGCGGTTATTGAAACGGACGATTAAGCAGGGCGAATTGCATTGCCCCGCACCGGGAGCATTGATTGCCGGAGCTTTGGCGAAGCCCACACTGACCCAAGCGTCGGTCGAAGTTGCTTCGTTCGTATCGTTGCCGTCCCACAGGCCGTCAACATTGAGGCTGACGCGCAGAGCCCCGTCGTTCATGGAGAGGGGCAATTTGTAATAGCTGTGCGCGAATACCTGCATGCCCGTTTCCACGGCGCTGACGCCGCCGTACGGGGCAACCCAATTGTTAATATCTTTGATTGAATCCATTGTCAGCGCGTCGTCGGGGTCGATAACCGTGATGGAATATTCGTTGCGCGCGGTCTCGTTGTTGCTGTCCGTCGCCGTGTATACGACGGTATAAGTTCCCTTTATGCTCGGCGTGAAAACGTTATCCGTAACGGTAACAGCATTGTTTTCCGGGTCTGTAACGGTGATCGCCGCTTGAATCTCCTCTCCGTCCGCCTGCACTACATTGCCCGCGGGAAGAGTAATGGCGCTGCCGACCATTCCGCTCTCCGGCACGCCGGATACTTCGATGTAAATATTTTCTTTCGCCTTAATATCGCCAGTGATGCCGAGAACCTGGACGCTGTTGTTAGACTGATTGCCCTGTACATAGCTGCCGAAGCCGAAGAAGGTATAGCCGTTTTCATCGGTAAAGTCGGCAAAGGTGAGGGTATCGAATACGGAGTTCGAAACGGGCTGACGGTTGAGGGAAACGGACATCTTGCCCTCCACTTCCTCCAATTCCAAAACAAACTGCCCCAAATTGAAATCCGTCAACTTCAGCTCGCCCTGACCAAACGTATTCTTTTCGGGCTGAATGGCAATCTTTCCGCCCTGGTTGCGCATCATGATGTTGAGGCCGGCGGTGTTCTGATTGGGAATTTTGGCCGTTTTGCCCAAGCTGATCGCTGCCCAAGCGTCGACGTTGCCGATGATCATGTTTACATTCATCGTAATTTTAATGTACTTGGAAGACACATCGATGGGGCGGAGATAGAGAGCGTCCTGCGTCAATTCGACGCCGCTGCCGCTCGCGCTGACGCCCGCGCCCGACCAGTTGCGCACGTCTTCGACGCCGCCGAACGTCTCGATTTTAGAGAAGGACAGCTCTTTCAGTGCGCCATCCGCAGCATAGCTCGCCACATTCATAAATACTCTGCCGTAAGAATCGGCGATTTCTTCTTTCTTTACATTCCCGAGCTGAGGATGCGATTCTAAATTCATGGCAGAAACGAGCTCGCCCTGCTTTATCTCCACCGTGGGGTTTTCCCCGAACAGAGAGATATTGATTGTAAACGGCTCATTTGCATTCAAGCCGCCCGCAATCATAACCGGGCCGAGGGCGATATCTTCGCGGACAAGCCCGCTCCCGTTATCCCACCAATGGAAGATATTTACATTCATGCTCTCCGCGCCGGGCTGGAACATAATCGTAAAGTTCGCCCTGTCGGGAGCTCCATGGACGGAACCGCCCACAAACTGCGGGCTGTTCGCAAACGCCAGCACATACCAGAAATCGACTGCAGGCAGTACGGTGAATTCCATATCCAAAGAAATGCTTTCGCCGTAAAGGGGCGACTTCAAATGCGCGTCCGCACCGATACCGATGCTTCCGTCATCATACTCTTTGCCCTGACCGTAATCGTCCTGCCATTCCGACAGGCTCATACCGAACCCGCGCGAATCGTCCGCCGCAGCGGTGAGAGTCATTCCGACAAATACGGAGCATAGCAGCGTAATTGCCGCAAGTATTGCTATTAGCTTGGTTTTCATCTTTATTCCTCCTTTTTTATTCAACCGTGATAAAGGTACATCTGTATGCGGGGATGGAAAGCTCTACAATCGTCTCCTCCCCTTCGGTAAGCACGCTGACCGCGCTGACATCGCCGGTGTACGCATCCCACTGGCGGTACGCTTCCCCCACTTCGTTGAGCCGCACTTTGATTTTTGCGTTTTCCGACGTGGTATTGACAAACATGAATACCGAATTGTTCTTAAACTTGTGTTTCACCGCCACGATATCGCGGTTATCATCCTCCAAAACGACTGATTTGACGCCCATTTCGCGCAGCGCATCGGAAATTGCACTCACGCTCTGCGCCTCTGTGCAATTCGGGTTCGCGCGGATTTGCCCCAGCTTCTGCGTCAATTCGGCCTGTCCGCCCGCCGTATTGGAGAGAATATCGTCCGTATTCTGCATAATTACGCGCACGCCGCCGTTGACCGCTTCGACGAGCTTATCGACCGTTTCGTACTCCAACGCCTTGGTGCGCGGAATAACAATCGCCGTAAACCGTTCGCCCGAGGGAGTTACCAGCGCGCCGCCTTCCACTTTGCATGCATCGAGGTTGACGTAGTCGAGTATATCGTAATCGATTTGATTGCCCACGAGAGTACGCGTCAGATTGCTGAAATTGCTGCTTGTCGCGCGGACATTCTCGTTGAACTTATTCAGGTGTTCGGGCGGCAGCGTGTCCACATACACGCCCTCGATCGGATAATAGACGGCGACGCTGCTCTCGTGGATACCGCCGTCGAGCATATACCCCATGCGCCCGATCGTATCGGCAAACAAACGGTTATCCTCCTCGCTCATCAAATGCGGGCGGTAAAAAGTGCCGATTTGATTGACGCCCATGGCATATTGCACGGCAATCGATCCGAGTTTTGCATACATATTGTCCGTTTCCACCGCGTCGAATGCAGCGGAAACTTCGCTCATCACCTTGCTCTTGCCGCCGAAATGCGCCGCAGAAGAGGCGAATTTCGCCGTCGTTGCGCACCAGTTCACCGCCGTCGACGGGTTCGCCGTCAACAAGTCGATGCCGGGCATCTGCATGTTGGAGAGGTTGCGCATAATGTTTCCGTTGAAAACCGGATGCATATAGATATCCTCTTCCAACAGGAAATGCCCCGTAAGGCTCACGTTGTTCTCTCCGCACCATTCGCCGAGCTGACCGGAATAGTTGGCAGACATCAACTCACCGAGCGTCTTGTAGTAGTCCCAGCGGAACCGCTTTGCCGCGTCGCTCGTCCCCTCATACAGATAGGTGAAATAATTTTCGGGGGAATAGCCGCGCAGCGAGGTAAACTTTTCAACGATATCACTGCTGTAATTTGCGGTAGGCAGGAGCGGAATATCCGGATCGATCGGATCTTTCACCGCAGGGGTAGTCGGAGGGCCGTCCATATAAGTACCCAACATCGACGGTTCGTCGGTGAAAAACGCTTCGATACCGTTGCCGAAATACTTGCCCAGCCGTTCCTTATACTGCTCGTGCGTAACGCGGATAAATTCCTGTACAGGCTCCGACTTGAGCACGTTGATATAACGGCGGAGCTCTGCCCAGTTGTTTACAGCGTGCGTACCTTCGTAAAAGTACTTATAATATTGCACTGCAATCACTCTGTCCGCATCCGCCGTCCATTGCAGCGTATCGTTGCTGACATACTGCATCAGGTCGACGCACGCGTTCAAATCCATGTCATCGACGCTCGTGCCCGAAAAGGCTTTGGCAAAGGCTATACTGTGCCCGTGCGGGGCGCTGATTTGCACCGTTTCCCCCGCCGATACGACCTTGACATCGTTGACCAGCCCCTCCGCCTGCCATTCGGGATGGTCGCGCAGAACCAACCCGCCCGCGGCGCCGCTGGGATAGTGCAATTCGTCGTACAGCCAAACGCGCAGGCCGAGTTCGTCAATCGCATACTCTACATTTTTTACGAGGGAATCCCACATTTCCTCGCTTTCCAGATAGTCCACCAGAAAAGATACATTGGTTGCGACACCGCCGTACCCGTATTCTTTGAGCATGTCCAGCGTCGCTTTATCCACGCCATTGGTTTCATATTCGCTCGCATGAATGATAGGCAGCGGGCGGAATCGCAGCTCCGGGTCTGAAAAAGCTTCCTCCTCAAATGTACGCTCGTTGCCGATGATGGACGGCGGAGCCAACTTATCATCGACGCCGCAGCCGCTAAACAGCAAGACCGCCGATAAAAGGCAGGTCGCACCAAGCGCAGCTCCTCTCTTCATTTTACCTCCTTATTCTCTCGAAAATTCCGTTACGCGCCGAACATATTCGCGCGTAAATGCGTTTGCATCCACCGCCGTGGCAACCAACTGTTTGCTTTCGGCAGCGCTTTTCCTCCAATTCGGGTCGGATAACTTCACCACATATCCGTTCGCATACTCGGCATCGCTCTCCACCGCACAAATCATCGGCTGCCACGTTATAAAGCTGTCGTTAAAGGAGCAAATCAGCGCGAGCGGATCGTGCAGAAACACTTCTCCCGCCCATTTTTTGCGCATGCGGTTGAGCATTTGCAGGCAAGGGTGGGGATGTTTTACAATTTCTTCCAAAAGCTGCCCGCTCAATTTGCATTGAAAGGTGATGTCGACGCCCACACACTGCATCGGCAGTCCGCTGCCCATAACAATCGACGCCGCTTTCGGATCACAGCAGAAATTATATTCGCCCCAATTCATGGAATAGGAGCCGCCCATGATGCACAGCTTTTCGATTTTGCCGAACAAGTCCGGCCTCGCCTGCAGAACCTTCGCAACATTTGTCAGTGCACCGAGCGTAACAAGAGTAACTTTCTTCTCGCTCGACTCCAAAGCGCGGATGAGAAACCCTACCGCATCGTCCCCGTCGTATTCCACTCCCTCGTATTCCTCCGCATAGGAGTGAGGCAATTCGGAATAATCAATGGGATGCCCGTGCACCGAAGTGCACTCCAGCGGCTTTGATTCTCCCGCATAAACGGGTATTTCGGAGAAGCCGCCCGCACACAGGAGCGCTTTGGCCATTTTTGCGCGGTATTTTGCACAGCGGAACACCGTTGTTACGCCCAGCACGCGTATTTCGGGAGAACGCATAGCCAGGCAAAGGGCAAAAGCATCATCGATATCGTCTCCCAAATCCGTATCGATTAAAACAGGTATTCTATCTTTCATAATAAACTCTTTTCATTCTTTCTTTACATTTTGATTGCCGCGCCGACCAAGCCCTGAATATAGAATTTATTCGCAAAAATAAACAATAAAATCAACGGGGAAGACGCCACTAAGTATCCCGCAAACATGACCGGCATATTCGACGTATGTTCGCTGCGGAATGTAAGCAGCAACCCGGCGGATACGGTGAATTTTTCTTCCGAAAGCACGAGCTGCGGCCAAATATAGTCGTTCCAAACATTCACAATCTGCATGATGGTGATCGTTCCGAGGATCGGAATGCTCAAAGGCAAAGCGATGGTATAGTAGCACCGAAATACCGACGCGCCGTCAATCTGCGCTGCCTCGAACAAGTCCTTGGGCAGCCCCGCAAAAAACGTGGTCAGCAAAAAGACAGCGAAGATGCAGCCTCCCGTCCATATCGGCAATATCAGAGCCATCAGATTGTCGTGCAGGCCGAGCGTCTTATACAGGATATAGCTGGGCACCAAGGTCAGAACTCCCGGAACCATCATCAGCGCAAGCACCATTGACAGAAAGAATTTTCTGCCGGGGAACTTCATTTTTGCAAAGGCAAAGGACGCGAGCGATGCGATAACCAACATTCCGCACGTTCCCACCAAACCTACGATGACCGTGTTGAGCATGTACTGCGACGTCATATCGAAGGCTGTCGCCACATTCCGGATTCGCAGCGGCAACGTAGGATACCAGCGGCTGTAATCATACGCGATATCCGACTTAAATGCGTTCCACAGCGCCATCGCCAGCGGGTACAGCATGATAAAGAGCAGGATCGCCAATACTGCATGCAATATAACTTGCCCGACAGGAAACTTTTTCCGTCTTTTCTTTTCCGAATTCATTACCTGTTCCACTACAGTGTCTCCTGATCGATACCTTGAATATTCTTCGAATTGACGAATTTAAACGCAAACAGCGATACGACCATAATCACCAAGAACATGACCGAGCCGATTGCAGAGGCATATCCCATATTGTCGTGCATAAAAGCCTGTTGGTACATATAATACCCCGGCACATAGGTGGAATACCCCGGCCCTCCGTCCGTCAATACGATCTGTGTGCTGTAATCCTGGAACCCGCCGATCAAACCGAAAATGAGGAAATAGCGAATCTGCCCGATTAACAGCGGCAAATCGATTTTCCAGATGCGGTACAGAACACTGGCACCATCCAAACGGGAAGCCTCAATCACTTCCGTAGAAATGCCCATCAATCCGGACATGTAAATCAAAACGCTCGTACCGCCCACCCACGGGAAGCCCATAAAAATGATGGACGGTATGACCCAATTCGGATCGCCGAGCCAATCGACGACTTGCGACTGCTCCATAATTCCGAGCATGCGCAATACGGACGTCAAAAGGCCGTTGGTCGGGTCGAAAATATTCCGCCAAATCAATGTTCCGACAACGCCGGGCGCCACAATGGGAACCAATACGAGCACGCGGTATACACCCTGCATCCGCTGCGACTTTACTCCGAAAATCAACTCCGCCATAATCAACGGCACCACAATGCCGATGAGAAGGCGCGGAATCATGATATAAAACATCGTCGGAATCGAGCGCAAAAATACGTCATCATGGAAGAGGTCAACATAATTTTTTACGCCGATAAAAATTGTATCTCCCACGCTGTGCTTTTCAAAAAACGAAAGCACGAGTCCGTAAACGGGCGGGTAATACGAAAATATCAGCAAACCGATAATCAGCGGCGCAATAAACAAATAGGCGAGTTTTCTCTTCCAAATTTCTTTGCCCAAGGCCTTTAATTTTAATTTCAGTTTCGAAACAGTGTTTTCAACATTCATCGTCTCTTTACTCCTTGGGCTGCAATTCAATCACAAACTCTAATTTTGTATTGATTTCTAAAAATATCGAATTGGATTCGTCTATCACCGAAATCGTAACCGGCCCGGCCGGCCGCAGCATCGTCTCCGAGTACGGGACGTATGTCAGCGTGGCTATGCCGTCCGCATCCGTTTCGGTGCGGTTCCCCTTAAAGTTCCCGCCCCCGCTTACTACGGCATAAAGCGAGTGGCCTTCCACGGCTTTCCCGCCGTGGGTGACGCGCAGCTTGATTTCTACCTGCTGGCGCACATCGGCCACCGGCTTTTCGGGTGAGACTGAAACCACTTCGATATGAAAGGTCGAGGCACGCACCGTATCGAATACGGCAAATGCGCCGAATACGAGAACGATCGCCAAAACCACAATCAAAGTTTTTTTCAGCTTCATAGTGAATCCTTAATTCCAACCGCTCGTATCGATATCCAATGCTTCAATATAAGCGTCGGCACCTGCCTGCTGGATAGTATTGACCTGTGCAAAGAAAGCATCGTCTTCGTGCGCGCCCAGCACCCATTCGCCGAAGAGGCGGTTCAGGCGGTCGTTCTGGTCGGAGTTGAAAGCGAGCGGCCAGTTCGTTTCGGGCACGATCGGGAAGGATTGATCCAGCCAATCGTCCAATACGCTGTTATAGGTGGAGCCCTTAACGGCGCCGAGGACGGAACCCATCTCCTCTGCAATCATCGAAATATTATCGGGCGTCGTCAAAAATTTCAGGAATTTGACGGCGGCGGCCTCCAATTCGGGATTTCCTTCGACGGCGGGCTTCATGATATTCAAAATCATATCGCCCTTCGGCTGATACGGCCCGTTTTCCGTATATTCGATATCGATTGCATATTCCGAGGTATTCTTATCCATCAAAGGCGCGGGGAATACCCCGTAGTCGAATTCCCTCGCGGTGTTGTTTTCCTGCGTGTAGAGCGCCCACAGTCCCTCTTCATACATGGCGACCTGTCCGTTGTTCCACATCGGCGTATAGTCGGTGTTCATCCAGCCGTCGCGCAGCAGTTCAGTGAAATATCTCTTCGCCTGTTTATATACTTCCTTTGCATACGGATGGACCGTCGGGTTATACAGCCCCGCCTTCATCGCGCGCAGCTGTTCCGTGGTAGACGTTACGCCGTCTTTATCGTAGTCCGTTTGATCCATGATGTATCCCGCTACAGCCGGCCCAATCGTGTACTGCATAATCCAGTTATCCAGCGAAATCTTTTTGAAATAAGACCAGGGCGCGACTGCCGTGATATCGGGGTCTTCATTGAGCTGCTTCGCGAGGGTAACGAATTCTTCCCAATTTTTGGGAACTTGATCTTCGCTGATCAGTTCGGTATTATAATACCAACCCGTAGGCGGGCCGGCGTACAGCGTGATCGGAACGCCGACGAGCTGCCCTTTCATATCGCGGATTGTTGAGGTTTCAAACAGATACGACTCAAACAAATCGCTCCAATGCTCGTTCCCCTCCACGTATTCGTTGGGTTCCTCGTAATACTTCGTCAGGTCGACGTAATAATCGCGGTCTTGATACTGCGTTCCCCAGGAGAAAGCGATGGCAGGGCAGTTGTCGCCGGCAATCTGCGTTACGAACCACTGCGAAACTTCCGCCTCCAACCCGCCGACCGGCTTGGAACGCGCCCAAGTGACGTCGATATCCTGGTTTGCCTCTTCGAATGCTTCCTCGATCAGGCGGGTGGACAAAATCACCGTAGGACTTTCCGCCGTCGGCTCGGTATTCAGCGTAGGCATATACCCGTGCATGTCGACCAAGAGTTCGAGTTTCCCGTTGTTGTCATCCCCGTTTCCGCTGCAACCCACCAAAAGGGCGCAAGCAAAAACGCAGCTGAGCAAGAGAGACACAAATTTCTTTTTGTTCATTTTCTACCTCCGTTTTTTTAAACGATAAATACAGTATATATTTTCACCGGTTGTTTTTCAATATCATAATGGCTAAATATTTTCCAAAAATGGCTGAATTCAGCCGAATTTTTTGCTATTTTTGGTTTTTTTGCAAATTTAAATTTTATAATTTGGTTATTACTGTAAATTTCAACTATTGACAATTCCTGCCGTTTGCGCTACAATAATTGGCATGAAACTCCCGAAATTTGAATATTTATATTGTTATTATCATAATAAGGATACCATCGTCAAACCGCACTATCACAACTGCTACGAGCTCACTTACTTCTGCGACGGCAATTCGATTACGGAAACGAACGGTGAAACGTACAAGTGCTTTGCGGGGAATTTTTTGATTTATCCGCGCGAGCGCGTGCACAATGAGATCCATCTGAGCAAAGTAAAAGTACTATGCCTCGGCTTTACGCCCGGCGAACAGGAAGTGCTTTGCTGCGATAAATTATACAGCGACCACGATAAGTCGGTACTTAAAATTTTGGAACAGATTCAAAACGAGACGACCAATAAAGAAATCGACTTTCATTTTATGTGTTCCCTGCTGACAGGGCAGTTGCTTCTTAGCCTGATCCGCCAAACGGAAACCCCCTTTCAGCAAAACAGCTTTTCTCCCGTGCTGCGCTATATCAACGAGCAGTACACCTCGGACATCGATCTGGATTATTTGGCGAAACTTTCGGGATACTCTTACGACCATTTCCGTCATGCCTTTAAACAAAAGACGGGCATGACGCCGCTCAATTATATCCTGCACAAGAAGATAGACCACGCCAAACTGCTGCTGAAAAACTCCTCCATCTGCATCGCGGATATCGCCATTACCTGCGGCTTTGCAAATATTTCGCAGTTTTCAGTCACCTTTAAAAAGCTGACGGGCAACACCCCCTCCGAATACCGTAAAAGCAAGTAAAAAAGCCGTTCACTCCGAACGGCTTTTCTTCTTTCCCTGCACCGGTTTGCCCGATATAAAAAATACGGCAAAGGAAGGGGAACGGTCGTTTTACCGTTCCCCTTCCTTTGCCGTATGCGCCCCGCCGGCGGAAATAATGCCGCATGAGGCACTGTTTTTTAAATACGTTTGATAAAATTTCGGGCAAGGGCAGCTTCTGCCGCTCTTGCCCGTTCGCCCTTTTACCCGCCTAACCGGCACTGCCCGCGCGGAATTTTTCGAACTTTGCCAGCTCCTCCGGCGTAATCATATTGTGCGACGCGAGCAGCACGCGGTTGCAGTCGTCGCGGGAAATATTCTGCGGCGCCCCCGCGCGAAGGGAGCGCATGTAGGCGTTCAGCTTGATTTTGCCGCAGATTGCCGCGATATCGCCCCCGCCGTACCCCGCCAGGACGGATGCGAGCTTCGCCAAATCGACGTCCTCGTCCATCGGCAGCCCCTTCAGCTCCCTGCCGACGAGGAACTCCCGCGCCGCCTGATCCGGCACGCCGACATAGATATGCGTATCGAACCTTCCCCCGCGCAGCATGGCGGAATCGAGCGCCCACGGCCGGTTGGTCGCGGCAATCAGCAGGAGCATTTTATTCGTTTCGCTCCTTTTGAATCCGTCCACCTTCGTCAAAAAGGTCGCAACAAAGCGCGCCATTTCCGCGTCGACGCCGTCCGTTCCGTCGCCGCGCTTGCTCGCGACCGAATCGAATTCGTCGAAAAAAATGATTGCGCGCTCGTTTTTTTGCGCCGTTTCGAACAATTCGTCCAGCTTTTTGCTGCTGTCGCCCATGTATTTGGAGATGAGGTCTTGGCAGTTGACGGCGTAAAACTCGGCGTCCACCTCGCCCGCGATGGCGCGGGCGATGAATGTTTTGCCCGTACCCGGCGGGCCGTAGAGCAGAATTTTTGCCCCCGGCTCGATTTTATACATCGCGGCGAGCGCGGGATTTTTGAGCGGCTCGATGACCTTGTAGCGGATTTGCTCTTTTACGTCCTCCAGCCCCGCGACGTCCGCAAAGGTGACGGCGCCCTTTTTTTCGGGCCGGATATCGGACGGCTTTTTTTCCTCCGCCCCGGCGGGGGAAACCCGCTTCGCGGGAGCGCCGCTGCACGATTTTTTGATAAAATCGAGCAGGCTTGCGGCGGCGCGGTGGTACTCCATGCGCACCTCGTAGGAAGAGGACTCGACGGAAATTTTATTGGCAAGCTCTGCGGCCTTTAACAGCGCCTCGCGCGCCTCCGTAAAATTCCCCGCGGCGTACAGCTCCTTCCCCCGCCGGCTGAAACTTTTATACGCTTCGATTGTCGGTTGATTGTTCATGATTTATGCCTCCGGTATCGCCAGAATATTGAACGCCTTCCACCCTTCTGCGGCGCGGTACGCCTCCGCCGAAGCCGCCGGCACGTACACATCGGGCGCGACGCCCGTGCTGAACGCGTTCCCCGACACGGCGGGCGGCACTTGCGCCGCAACGGTGAGCGAACGCAGCCCGCTGCACCCATAGAACGCATAATCGCCGATTTGCGTTACCTCCGCCCGCAGCTCCGCGCTCTGCAAGAAGCTGCAATTCATAAAGGAATATTGCGCGACTGCCGTTTCGTCCGTGATGACGACCTGCCGCAGCGACTGCGGGATATAGTAGTAATAGCCGGTGAGCTGCATGGTCGTCCCCTCGGCGGCGCTCGTCGTATACCCGAAGATATGCCCGAGCACCTGCGTGGCGCCCGCCTCCGTGCCCCTGTCTGCGCCGACAAAAGGCAGTACCATGCTTTCCACCGAATTGCACCCCATAAACGCGGCAACGCCGATGCCCGTGACCGACTTTTCCACCGTGATTGCTTTCAGCGCGCCGCAGTTTTGGAATGCGTATTGCCCGATTGTCGCAAGATTTTTACCCAAAACCGCCGTATTGGCGCTTTCGCTGTTGACCATGCCGAGCGAAACACAGCCGGCAAAGGCGTAGTCTCCGATGCTCTGCAATCCGTCTCCGTACGTCACGCTCTGCAGCGAAGTACAGCCGTAAAACGCGTAGCTCCCGATTGACTGCACGCCGTTGCCGATTGTCACATTTTGCAGCGACGTACAATTATAAAAAGCGTAGTTCCCGACGGAAACGACCGCATCGCCGATAATAACCTGTTTTATGCTGTTATTATGCGCGAATGCATACTCGCCGATGCTCGTTACCCCTGCGGGAATCGTGACCGTTTCCGCACTTCCGATATAGTGCAGCAGAACGCCGTTTTCGATGATAAACCCGTCTTCGGAGGCAGATGCCGGCCTGATTTTATCCGCATATGTACTCCAATTCGCCGCAGAAGCATAGGCGGAATACGCGTCGTCGGGGACGAGGATGAGCAGCGTCGCGGGTGTCGAACCAAAGGCACTCGTACCGAGCGAGGTAAGTGAAAGCACATCCTCCCGCAGAACCTGCACAAACTGCAATTGCGAACATCCGTTAAACGCATACGAACCGATGCTCGCCACGCTTTCGGGTATCACCATCTCCGTCAATCCGCTGCAATTGTAGAAAGCATATGTATAAATTGCCGTTATCCCCTCGTTCAGCTTGATACTCGTCAGCATTGTGCAACCGTAGAAGGCGTTCGCCGATATCCCCGTCGCATCCGTTATCACTATCTCCCGCAGACTGCTCGGAATATAATAACGATTATAATAATAATAATATGAACTCCTATAATAGTTTTCACCTTGATATATCAATATATCTGTTGACGGAGGTTTTGCCGATGAACCGCTGGAATATATCTCTCCGCCGAATATGTACCCGAACAAATATCGCGAACCGCCGTTCCAACTGCTTGAAGCCGTAGACGGTGTGCTTGTCGTCGTGCTTCTGCTTCCGCCCACAAACGGTAATGTCATCTTCACCAAAGAATTGCAGCCCTGGAACGCTCCTTGGCCTATGCTCGTCACGCTGTTTGGTACCACTACTTCCGTTATCTTACCCAAATTTCGGAACGCAAAATTGCCGATACTTGTAAGCCCTTCCTGCAAGATAACTTTTCCGTCAATGCCGCTGTTGACACGTACCAAATTTACACAACCGTCAAAAGCCTGTGCGCCTATACTTGTTACGATTCCTTGCATCGTAACGGAAGTTATTGAAGAACAATTGGCAAATGCCTGAATTCCTATGCTTGTTACATTTGCACCAAGTATAACTTCGCCCTCTCCGTTTACGCTCGTGAGCGACGAACAATTGCTGAATATATAATCGGATATTCCGGTCAAACTACTCGGCAAAGTGACTTCCGTTAAATTACCGCTCTCCGCAAACGCATACGAACCGATGCTCGTCACGCTTTCGGGTATTGCCATCTCCGTCAGTCCGTCACAGTTGTAGAACGCATATGTATTGATTGCCGTTATCCCTTCGTTCAATGTGATACTTGTCAGCATTGTGCAACCGTAGAAGGCGTTCGCCGATATCCCCGTCGCGTCTGTTATTACTATCTCTCGCAGACTGCTCGGAATATAATAGCGGTTATAATAATAACTCCAATCACCATAATAATAATCATAATAGTTTTCACCTTGATATATCAACGTATCTGTTGACGGAGGTTTTGCCGAT
>CAKNLK010000026.1 GCA_930989535.1 uncultured Clostridia bacterium
GAAGAATACGAGAAGAATTGCTATCTCTTTGCTCCGTCCGTAAGCAAACGGAAAACCGTTGGGGGAAAGTCTTATTATGTCCGCAGGTACTTCAAAGGCGGCAAGGATTTCGAGCGGACGATGGAACGGCTTGCGGTAAATCAAGCCAATAAAGCAGCGAGGTAAACATATGAAGCAGAAAACTTACATAGCGGGATTGTATTACAGGAAATCGCAGGAAGACGAGCGTCAGGGCGAATCGATCTCTATTGAAAACCAGAGAACGATACTTCGCAAGTATGCAGAAGAACACGGTTTCGAAATTTACGACGAATACATAGACGACGGCGTATCGGGTACTACTTTTCGACGCCCCGAAGTGCAGCGGCTTTTAGACGATGCAAAAACGGGCGTTATCAATACCATCATCGTAAAAGACCTTTCCCGTTTCGGAAGAAACTATATTGAGGTCGGGCAATATGTGGATTACGTATTCCCTGCGTTTGGTATTCGCTTCATAGCGATACAGGACAACGTAGACACAGAAAACCGCGACAGCGGCGCGATGGAAATGATGCCCATTATGAACGTGTTTAACGAGTGGCACGCCGCCAATACCAGCAAGAAGATCAGGACGGTATTAAAAGCAAATGCCCGGGAGGGAAAGTATCATGCGAGGAAGGCTCCCTACGGTTATACCAAAGGCGATAACGAAAAGAAAACGCCAATACTTGACGAGGAAGCCGCCGCAGTCGTAAAGCGGATATTTGAAATGCGTGCGAGCGGATTGAGCCCGCATAAGATAGCGGATACCCTGAATGCCGAAGGGGTATTGAATCCCAGCAGATATTGTTTGGAGAGGTACGGAGTCGTGGGTCGCAGAGAAAATGTGGGATTATGGTCGTTTTGTGGGGTGAACAGTATCTTACAAAATCCTACCTATCTGGGACATATGGTGCAGCAGCGTTGGAGTTCGATTTCGTATAAGAACCATAAGCGCTATATAAAGGATGAAAGTGAGTGGGTTGTAGTCCACAATACGCACGAACCGATCATATCGCAGGAGCTTTGGGATAAAGTGCGTGAAGTAGAGAAATCCGTAGCGCAGGGCAGGAAAACAAAGCGCGGCTATACGCATCCGCTGTCGGGGTTTTTGTTCTGTGCCGATTGCGGCGGAAAGATGAAGCTGAATTATATTAACCGGAACGGCAAAGTAGATTTCAATTTCAACTGCGGCAATCATGTGAGGCTCGGAAAATCGTATTGCTTTTCGCATTTTATTCAAGCGAAAGACATTGAGGCAATTGTCCTTGACGATATACGGACAATGGCGCAAAGAATTGTTTTGGATGAAAAGACTATCCGCGAGGAATTTATACGTCACAACGCCGAGCTTGCGGATAAAGCCATAAAGTCTGCCAAGAAGGAATTGCAGGGAAAGCGTAAACGAACGGAAGAATTATCCCGCCTGATGCAAATTGCCTATGAGGACAGGCTGAAAGGCAAAATGCCCGAAGATATCTGTATCAGCTTTATCCAAAAGTATTCCGAGGAGCAGAAGAAAGTCGAAGCGGAAATAGCGGAGCTTGAAGAGTGGCTTACCGAAACGACGAACACGATACAGAGCGCGGATGAGTTTATACGGAACATAAAGAAGTATCTCGAAGCGCCGGAACTTACCCGCGAGATGTGCTATGAGCTTTTAGACCGTGTGGTAGTAGGCGGTCATCCGAAGCATACGGGTAAAGAGCGAGTGATAGATATTGTCTATAAAGTCGATATTGCTTCCGTCTTACGGTACAAACTGAACAAATAGCAAAAAGCGTATGGGTACAACAACTCATACGCTTTACTCATGCCCGTTCCTGCCCCTTTACCGATAGTGTCCATAAAGATAGGTTACAACGGTAGGAAAGAACACGGCAGCGATAAAAGAATACATAGCAAACCAGTTGAAGAAGGATAAGGAAAGCGAGCAGTTAAGCATATTTGACCCGCGGGACCCGTTTACGGGTAGCAAGTAACCAATGCATGGCTGGCAGGCCAATAAAAAGCGCACTTGTGCGCAGCCAGTAAAGTTTAGGGTTATACCCGAAAATGAAATACCCCGCGTTTCCACGCGGGGATTTTTATTGCGTTATTGTAGGTTTTCATTATAACGTTGCGAAAATATTGATTTATCGTAAAGAGAGAAGCAATAAGACAATTTCTTTTTTCTCCGAATTTTTTTGTTTTCGTTGTGGCTATCGTAGCACGGTTCCTCGCGGAAGTAAACGGCGGAAAAATTCCCGCTTAAATCATTTATTTCCCCCTACACTTATGCGGCAATTTTTCCTTCCTCCGTTGACTTCCGCACTATACTTTGCAGAAAATGTTCCTTTTACCGTTCCGTGCTTCTTTCGCCACGCCGAAAACGGCAAAAAATAAAAATTCGGAGGTAAAAACGAATGAAAAAAGTAGTTTACAGCATTTCCAAATTGAATAGGTTTGGCAGCAACAAGATGACCGGTGTAGGGTTTATAACTGATAGCGATCTGGTTATCGCCTGTATCAGTAAGAAAGGCAATCCATATATCCGTGTATTTGAAGATTGCGTCAAAAACTGCCACCCCGTTACGGGAAAAGAAGGAGAGTTCAAAGGCGCGCACTACGAGATACGCGAAGTCGAAATCGAGAAAAACGGTTCTTACGACACACGCGAAATCGAGATTGAATATTCCGTATGGTACAAACTGGTTTAATAAGGAGGCACGATATGAAAAACAAGTTTTATCTCAAAGAATTTCAGTTCTTCGACGGAGAAGATTCCGTCGTATTCAGCATTCTGTCGGTAGACGGTGAAAAGATAACCGTCGCCGTCACTAAATGCGGCAAAATCAGCGTTTCGGATTATGACCTGCATACCGATAAAAACGGGCTGTATTTTGAGTACGGCGTTGCAGGGAAAGAACATATCCACATCGACGATTTTGAGGAGGTGGAATAATGGAAAATTGCGAAAAACATAGCAAAAAACTCTGCGCACAATGCAGGCATTATGACTACTGCGACCGTGCCAGCCGTTGCGATGGTCAGTGTGACTGCTGCGACGATAGTGAATGTGAAAACAATTCGAAATATAAAAAGACAAAGGTGAAGACGAAAAAACTCGACGAACTCAAATTCCTGCTCGCATCCGTATTCGTAATAAACCGGACGAACGAACATAAAGATAACGACCTTTAATTCTCGACTATACGTTCCGCAGACTTTATGGCACAAACACAAACCTCTTTCTTCTCGCCTGCGCGGGAAAAACGAAAGAACAAATCATGCCCGAAATTCAAAAATTACTTGCCAATACCCAATACAAAAATTATATGGAGGAATACCAATGAAACCCTATAAGGCATACGCGCACATCTATTCCCTGGACGGGGAAATGGACGAAATCACGGTTTTGGAAGAAACCGGCAACAACGAATATCTGGTCGATTATCGCGGGGTAAAATAAGTTCGGATATGTTTTTGAATTTATTTTAAGTGAGAGATATAAGTATGAATACTTTAATCGGAAGGGTACTTGCTACAGAAAAGAACTCGACAACTATTGATGGTTCTACATTTTGGACAGCTCGAGATTTAATCTCAAATCCGTTCGATATTGTCAAAGTTGAGCATGTCAATAATTCTTTTTCTTATGGAGTAATTAAGATATTGCACATATAACCGACGCCGCAAGTTTTCTAACAAATTTTATTTCATGTGACTTTGGGGATATTGATGCGGAAGAAAATATATTGCGTATAGGAATTTAACGTATCATCTATTTTGGGTGCTGAAGCCTTCGCAAATTGAATGTCTTGTATCTTTACGAGGTTTCTGTAAAATAGTAGACGTTTTTTAAGACAGATATACCTTTTTGGTATTACTGAATAAAAGGGCGTCTTTTTCTCCACAGGGTAGAACATATTTGATGCCGGAGACTTTGACGAGATATTATTATAGAAAAGACATTGTATTGGAACACTGCGACCATACAATCGAAATCGATTATCCGTTTGCGTTCGATCTTTTTATTGACGGGCAGTTAATTCCTGCCCGTACCGGGGAAACGATTCATTTTTTACCGATGTATCGGTGTGCCATTCGCCGTTGCCGGCGCTGGAGAGCGGATGCGTCAAAGCCCCCGCTTACCCCCTCCGACGTGCAGGCGGCTGCGGAAGGTTTTGGGCGTCATATTCGTCTGTTTTTTGAAAAAATTTGTAAAGGACGCCGTGTCGAAAAAGTTCATCTGCTCTGCGATTTCCGCGACGGTCATATCGGTCAAAAGCAGCGATTTGGCGCGGTCGGTCTTCTTGTTTAAGATGTATTTTTGCAGTGAAATGCCGAACGTCTTTTTAAACAGATTGGAAAAGTACGCGTCGTCGGTAAAGGTCAGGGCGGAGAGGTCGCGGATATAGATTTTTTCGTCGATATGCTTGTCGATAAATTCAAACGCTGCGGTGAAGCGGTTCAGATTGTTCAGCGACGCGTCGGAAAGGTCGGTGAGAAAGTTCGAAAAAATCAATTTCAGCGTGCTGTCGGTCGCAATTTTCGACGCGAGGGTGTTTTTGCGGTAATTATGCACAATGAGGGGGAACAGGTAATCGGCTGCCTGCACGTCCATCTTGTAGCGCTGCTTGGGGGAAAGCGCTTTAAAAAAGTGTTCGGTAAAGATATCGGGTATAATATGGATAAAATAGTGCCCCATGTGGTCGTTGCACGAACCCTGTATGATGGAAAAGGCGGGGATAAAGTACAGATATCCCTCTTCAAGGTCGAGCGGGCCGTCAATCAGAGTCAGGTGCGCCGAACCGGAGCGGATGTAGTAGATGCGCACATGAAGAAATTCATTTACCATGTGGTTCCACTCTTTGCCGATGTCGAGGTAGCCTGCCGTTACAATATCCATTTTTGTCGATTGAAAAAAATTATAAAAGTCATTCATATAATTTTCACTCGTTTCCCGCAAAAGGTAAATTTTTATAATATTGTAAGAAAAGAGCGGGAACGTTGTCAAGCATTTAAAAAGTAAAATGTAGGATTTTTCCAGTTTTAAATAGGATTTTTCTATAGTCAAGCAGATATATCTGCGTTAAAATAGAAAAGCAGAAAAGGAAAAAAGGGCATGCCCTTTTCGGTTTTGTGAAAAACCGAAAAGGCGCTTATAAGAAAAAAACAAAACCGGAGGTACATCGATGATAAAAAAATTGTCTTTATTATTCGGGCTGTTGTTTGTCTTTTGTTTCTTCGCCGGGTGCAATAATACAACTCCCGGCGGGGGCAACGGAGATGACGCGTTTGACCCGACGGAATTACCCTATTATATGGAGGATACAAGCAATTTGACGTACAGTTACAGCGAAGAGGAGCGGCTGCGCCCGTACTGGATGGGCAACGTAATTTACAATGAGCAGCTCATGGTCGTCGAAAAAGACGGCGTTGTGGAAGGGCACCTTCTTTACAACCCGATCCGCATCGTTTCCGTGCGCGATTGGACGCTGCAGACGGAATATGTGGAAGGCGTCGATTACGTCGTGAACGGCAACACGATTACCTTGCCCGAGGGCAGTTCGATTCCCGTATTCAAAGACGAGTGGTCGCGCGGCATAAATGTTCCCGAAGAATATCCCGAAGGCAACGCGGGAACGGGCTATCAGATGTTTGCCGACGGCGTAATCTATACGGAGACGGGGCTTATCTGGAAAAATTACATCCACGTTACCTATGTGTACGACCCCGCCGACGTTGACCGCACCAAAGTAAAAACGTACGGCGACGAACTGTACGGGCTTTCGCAGAAAATTGCGAATAAAGAGTCAATCAATATGGTCGTATTCGGAGACAGTATTTCCGAGGGCAACTCTTCCAGCGGCACATGGAACCACGAGCCGTACTGCCCGCCGTATGCGGAACTGGTCAAGACCGGTTTGGAAATTTACGGCGGGGTAGAGGTCAACCTGACCAATATCTCGAAGGGCGGCGAAGCGTCCACATGGGCGGCGCAGGAGGAACAGCTGTCGCGGCTCGCCTCGCTTGCACCCGACTTTTTGATTGTTGCGTTCGGCACGAACGACGTATATTCCGACTTGGTGGGCAACGGGTATAAGAACAACATCGAGGCAATCGTGAGCACCGCGAAAAACGCCAACAGCGAGTGCCAAATCATACTCGTCGCTCCGTTCCCCTCGAACGAGGCCGCCAAAACGGCCCGCGCGCATGAACTGATGTGCGAAAAATTGCAGGAAATCGTCAGCGAAACATCCTATCTCGACGTCTGCTATGTGAGCATGTACGAGGGAGTGCTCGATATGCTCGGAACCAAAAACTATTACGAAGTGGCGGCAAACAACGTCAACCACCCCAACGATTTCATCCACCGTTTCTATGCGATGAATATCCTGTGCGCGATCTTCGATTTCCAGTCGTTCGCGCAGGAGTAAAATCTGAACTGAAGGAGGACATTTCATGAAAAAGATACTTTGCTCGGTACTTGCATTGGTCATGGCTCTGGCGCTGTTCACCGCCTGCCGGCCCAACATCATTGAAGAACAGCCCACCGATTTCGAGGTGAACATCGATATCGACCGCAACACCACGGCAACGCTCCGCATCCTCGTCCCCACGACGGACGGCGGCATGGAGGAGGGGTACATCAACGCGCTCATTCCCGGCTTTAAAGAGTTGTTCCCCAACGTGACGATTGAGCTCGACCGCCGCGCCATTTCCGACGAACGCTATATGGAGACGATCAGCAGCGCGATAGCATCGGGCGAGGCTCCGGATTTGTTCTATACCAACACGGTATATTATTACTACCTGGTTGCGGAAAACTGCATCGTGAGCCTTGAGCCTTATTATACGGCGGAGGAGCAGCGCTACAACGAGACGGGCGGCCAGGAGGGACTGAACCTGGAAGCCGACTATTACTCCGAATTTTTCTCCATGAGCGAGTATGACGGCAACCGCTATGTCGTGCCCCGCTCGATGGACTCCGTCGTAACCTATTACAACACCCAGATGCTCGCTGACGCGGGTATCAATGCGGAAACGGACGAGCGCCTGCAGAGCACGGAGGAGAACCCCTTCACCTGGAACGACCTCGTGTCTCTTTGCAACGACGTTTCCGACTATCTCCTCAGTGCGGATGGGCAGCAAAAGTATCCTACCGGCTATGCGCTGCAGGCCGATTTCGACTGGGAAGCGGTATTCAATGCGGTTATGGTCTCCTACGGCTCGCAGGCGTTTGACGAAAACGGCAACGTGGCCATCAATTCCGACGAAACGCTCGCCATGGCGAACATGCTGCGCGATTTGTACGAGGACGACGGCAACCACCGCATCGTGCGCAGCAACACCTCCGGCGCGTCGTTCGCCAACGGCAGGGTGGCGTTCCATTTCTCGTCGAGCGGCCCCGCTTCGATGGCGCTCAACGAGGGCATTAAGAACAATTTCAATGCGCTTCCTTTCCCTCTGATTCAGGATGAATCGGCGGGGCTGACCAATCCCGCAATCGGCTGCGGTTTTGCCGGCTGGGGCATCAGCTCCCTCTGCGACGAAACCACGCGCGACATCGCCTGGCAGTTCCTCAAATATATGATTTCGTATGACGGCCAGCAGGCGCTCATCAACGCGGGCTTGGCTACGCCCTCCATCCGCATCGACCTCGCCGAAGGCAAAACCTGGTCGAGCGGCTATAACAATATCAATCTCGACGCATGGCTGCAGTGGAGCCAATACAAAGTTTCCTCGCAGTTCTTCACCACGCAGGAGCCTTCCGCCACGTTCGACATCTATTCCGCGCTGCAGAACTTCATGCGCAACCTCGTCGATCCCGGTTTGACGGGCGTAAGTACGCCCCGCTCGGTGGAGATGTGCATCGCACTATGCGAAGAAGACCTCCGGGAGGCAATCTCCTGACATGGTTACCGAAACGGCTAAGACGGGTTGCGGCGAAACTGCTGCCGTAACCCTCCCCAGGCGTCCGTCGAATTTAAAAAAGCGGATAAAGGGCAGCATAACCGGCTGGCTGTTTATCCTGCCGACGGTGTTCGGCATCTGCGTGTTCACGCTGTATCCGATAATTCAGTCGCTGTACTATTCCTTCTTCGATTACAACATGACGTCGCGCTTCGATTTTGTCGGGTTCGGCAACTATATCCGCATTTTCAGCGGCGATTCCGATATGCCGAAGGTGGTTACGAACACTCTCCTGTTCGCGTTGCTCAACATTCCCGTCACGCTGTGCGGCTCGTATCTGCTGGCATTGTTCCTCAACGTGAATTTGAAGGGCATCAAGGTGTTCCGCGTCCTGTATTACCTTCCCTGCACGATGCCCGCCATCGTCAGCGGTATCGTCTGGAGTTACATCATGCGCTACAATGTGGAAACGCCCGGCCTGTTCAACCAAATGTTTTCGGCGATGGGGCTGCCGATGTCGCGTTTCTTCTATGCGGATAACTTTACTGCCGTCGCTTCGATTGTTCTGATGAACCTCTGGAGTTTGGGCGGCGGCACCATCATATGGCTGGCGCAATTCAAAAATATCCCGAAGCAGCTGTACGAGGCTGCCGAAATCGACGGCGCGGGCACGGTGCACCGCTTCTTTGCGATTACGCTGCCGATGTCTACCCCGATGGTGTTCTACAACCTCATTACAAACTTTATCGTAACGCTGCAATTCAACGGCACGCTCACGTTTGCTCCCAACACCGGCGCCGGCAACAACAACGCCACGCTGATGTTCGGCCTTAAAATTTATCTCGAGGCGTTCCGCCGCACCAATATGGGCTATGCCTGCGCGCTGGCGTGGGTGCTCGTGGTTGCGGTAGGCTTGGTTACGGCGCTGCTGTTTAAGACAAACAAGTGGGTGCAGTATGACAATTAACGAAAAGAACAGAGTGCGGGCAACCGTTGCAAAAGCGGTGATGTATTTCTTTTTGGTTCTCATCGCGGTCATCTTGCTTTATCCGTACGGGTTCATGCTCAACCGCGGTTTGATGACCAACGAGTGGATACTCGATTCGTACATGCACTATTGGACGGACGGGTTCCGCTTCATGAACTATGTTGAGGCGTTCCGCGACGGCGGATACGGCATGCCGCTCGTGTACAGCATCATTGTGTGTGCCATCGTGTTCGTGTCTACGCCATTGGCGTCGATGCTCGCGGCGTACGCATTCTCCAAACTCGAGTGGATTGGTAAAAACCTGATTTTTTCTCTGATGATGCTCACGGCGCTTTTGCCCGGCATCGTAACGCAGATTCCGCTGTACGTTCTGTACAACGACCTCGGCATGACGAACACGCTTTTGCCCCTGTTTTTGCCCGGTATTTTCTTTGCGGGCGCGATGAACGTGTTCCTTACGCGGCAGTTCCTCATGAGCGTGCCGCGCGAGATGGAGGAGAGTGCCAAACTTGACGGCGCCAATGCGTTGATGCGCTGCTTTATAATCTGCATGCCTCTGTGTGCGCCCATTCTCATTTATCTGGGCGTCAGCGCGTTCATTGCGTCGTGGGGCGACTACCTCACGCCGTCGATGTACAACAACAGCACAGACGCGCCGTATACCCTCGCTTATGCTCTCTATGATATGACCAGCCGCGAAACGAACTCCGCACATCCCGAATGGATATTTGCAGCCGCTACGATAACCTCGCTCGTTCCCACGATTCTGTTCACGGTATTCCAAAAATACCTCATCGAAGGCGTGCAGACGGCGGGTTTGAAAGGTTAATAAAAGAGAGGAAACCATGAAAAAGAGCAAATTGAAACGATTTATATCCTTTATCGCATTGGTTCTCTGCGCGGCGTTCGGCCTTTTGGCCGGCTGCTCGGGCAACACGGAAACGTCGAAGACCAGCGCCCGCCGCACGCTGAACGAGTACGACTTTACGAAGGCGAGCTTTTCCACCGTCGACCAGCTCGGGCGCGAAATAACGCCCATGCACCGCGAAAAGACAGACCACGAGCGCTATGTCGGCGTGTTCTACTTCCTTTGGCTGGGCACGCATCTCTCGTCCGCCGGCGTGTACGACGTGACGAAACTGCAGCTCACCGAAGAGGGCGCCGCGGCGGTAGGGGATCCGTCGTACGGCCTCGGCGAAATCGTTCCCAACACCGTAAACGCGGAGATGGGGTACCCGAACGGCATGGAAAGCCCCACCAACTACGTGCATTGGACGACCGAGCCGCTCTACGGCTACTACAACACCGCCGACGAATGGGTGATTACCCGCCACATGGAGCTGCTCACGATGGCGGACGTGGATTTTATCTTCTTCGATACGACCAACGAGTATATCTACGACACCAATATAAACCCGAATTTCCGCCTGGATTCGACGGACGAAAAGAACGTACAGCTTTCCCGCCCCACGTACACCGTGCTCGATACAATTTTAAAGCTCTCGCAGCAGGGCTGGGACGTGCCGAAGGTCGTGTTTTACACCAACAACAAATCGGGCGAGCGCGTCCAGCAGATTTACGACGCCTTTTACGCGAGCGGAAAGTACGATTCCATTTGGTTCGCTCCCAACGGAAAGCCGATGATTATCGGCACCACCGAGGATAACAGCGGCACCGACCAAACGGGCGAAAACCGCGTGGATATTTCACCCGAACTGCAGCAGTATTTCGACGTGCGCGAATCGCAGTGGCCGTCGCAGGCCTCGCAGTCGAACGGCTTCCCTTGGATGGATTGGTCGGATACCCCCAGCCGCAACTATTATTTTGAAGACAATAAGATGGTCAACGTGAACGTCGCACAGCACGGCGCTATGCCCACGGCGTACTCTTCCTATGTGTTTTACGGCGGTTCGGGCAACATGCGCAGCTCGCGCGGGTTCAATGAATCCGATTACACGATTGAAGAGGATTGGACGGCGGGCAGGAACATGGAAGACCAGTGGCAGAGCGTGTTTTATTATGAGGACAGCGGCAAAACCGTCGAAATGGTGACCGTAACCGGCTGGAACGAGTGGCTTGCCTGGAAGTACAACGTGCAGGAAGACGAGATTCGTTTTGTCGATAACTTCAACGCGCAATTCTCGCGCGACATGGAGATGGATAAGTACTACTACAAGGACAATTTCTATCTTCAACTGGTGCGCAACGTGCGCAAGTATAAGTACGGAGACGTCAACTCCGAAGGGTACGCCTGGCAGAGTAAAACCGCTTCGTCGTTCGCCGATTTCGACGACGCCGAAGCCGTCTACCGCGATTTCACCGGAGACGCCATCGAGCGCGATTTCTATGGCTTCGATATCCGCGAAAGCGCGCGCGAGCAGGGGCTTATCGGCACGTGGTATTCCGATTTCTCCAACCGCAACGATATATCGCTCGTCAAAGTATTGCACGATTCGGAAAATGTGTACTTCTACATTGAAACATTGAACGACATCGAGCCGTATGCGAGCGGCGAAAATTGGATGAATATCCTCATTAAAACGGGCGCGTCCGATTCCTCGAACAGTTGGGAAGGGTACGACTATATCATTAACCGCAGCCCCTCCGGCAACACCGCGAGCGTCGAAAAGAGCACGGGCGGCTGGAATTGGCAGAGCGTCGGCTCGGCTTCCATGACGATTGACGGCAATAAGATGATGGTCACGGTGCCGCTCTCGATGCTCGGGCTCACGGCGGAAAATTTCGCCTTCGAGTTCAAAGTGGCGGATAACGTAACGAACTATACCGACATCATGGACTATTACGTCACCGGCGACTCCGCCCCCATCGGCAGGCTGCGCTATTCCTACGGGTACTGAAAACGGGCGCGCGTTTTACGAATTTTGCGCCAAAACACTTTTGATTCGCACAGCGGCAAATTGCCGCCGTAAGAAATAATTTAATTCAGGAGGGATTTATGAGCAAGCAAAGAGTAAGCGTTCTGCTTTCGCTGTGCATCGCATTGTTCCTGTCCGTCGCAGTGTTGTTCGGCACGCTGCTCGGAACGGGTACGATTTTTGCCAATGCGGCAGTAGACGCGAACCGCGATACTTTCCGCTTATTGAGCGTGGGTACGACGGAACAAAGCGACGATAACGTTTCGAGGGTTTCGTTCGTTATCAACAAAAATCTTGGCGGTAATCCGTTTGCGGTCGCTTCTTTATCTACCGATAAAGTCGTCTATACCGAAGCGGACGGCGGCTCAAGGACTTTGAGCAGAGTCTATTATATGTTGGATAATACCGTTCCTACCTTGGTATTTTCCTTTACGGAGGATGAAACGGCGGAGAATGCAGTTCAATACGCCGTAGGCGATACGATTACTATTCAGAGCGGTTTTACATTCAACAACTGGAACGGCGGCGATTTGGGTATCAGCCTCGCAGACGAAATCACGGTGACCTATACCGCTGACGGATGGACGGGCGCTTTCCTCGATTCGCAGGCGGAGGTTCAGGTCACCAACCGCAGCTCCGGCGGTGTTTTCGTCGATTTCGGCGTGTCGGGCGTCAGCGACCAGCAGTATGTGTTGGAAGATAACAGCGGCGTTGTCAATTCCCGCGCCGTCTATTTAATGATGTCCGATTATATCACCTATACAAGTGCCGCGTCTACAAATGTATATGACCGTTTCTGGATGGAACCGACCGGCCGCTTAATCGTCACCCGCGGCGCGGGCGAAAGCAGTTTTGTTCCGCAGGCGGGCGATGTCATCGAGCTGAAACAAGGGTTGCCGTTCATGGGATATACGGGTACGTTGTATTTTGGCAGTTACGGCAACGATGACAATGGTTATCATCCGTTCATCGTTTTGAACAGAGATGTTACTTTCTATTATGACGGTACAACGTGGACGGAGGTAAACCCTGCAAGCTCTGCTACGGTTGCCAACAGCGAAGCGGTGCAGGGTTTGCGCGCAGGGCAGGCGGTGCAGATTGAATGGACGTTCGGCGAAGGCGAGTACGAGATTCCCGAATATGAATCGAGCGATACCAATATCGCAACCGTGAGCGAAACGGGCCTGATTACCGGCGTTGCGGAAGGCGATGTGACCATCACCGCGCGCTTCTCGCAGATTGAAGCCGTGAAAATCGAAATAACCGTGCAAGAGGCGCTCGCCGTCACAAGTTTCAATTTTGAAATCGCAGGCGCCGCCACGCGTGACGGGGTGCAATACCTTGTCGCTTACGTCGGCGAAGATTTGGATAAAGAATTTGCCGCGTCGCGCCTTACGGCTACGCCCGTATTCAACGACGGTTCTACCGGGACGGAGTTCAGCGTAACGGCGGATATGATCAGCCTCGATAAGTTCAGCAATACAGCGGAAGGGGTTTCCGCCATTACGGTTTCCGGCGTCGAAGCGTATCCCGGCGTTTCTTCCGATGTCCCCGTCTATGTCTACGAAGTAGAAGAGGTCGAGCCGATTGCTCCGGGGCGTATCACCAGGTGGAACAGCGCTCTCAACTTGTACTTGTTTGACGTAGTGGACGATAACCAAGGGGAAGTAGCTGCTGTACACACGATTGATTTCCGCAATTCTCCTCAGTACGGTATCACCAATACGATGGCTACGCTCGTCGAGCCGAGCTGGGTGGAGTCTCCCCGTTCGCACGAACTCTACACGGTCGGCGAAGTCTCCAAAATTCAATGCCTGCTGTACTTCGGCGACATCGATAACCTTTCCGTGGGCAGCGTGCTCACGTTGACGGAGGATTTCCGCTTCTACCGCAACCTCGACAACACGTGGATTGCCGTGTATAAATTCAGTAGGCCGGTTCAGTATGTTTGGGACGGCAGCGCTTGGCAGACCTTTATCGCCGAAGCGGAAGATTTCACCCTGGAGGAAACGGAAGTCAATCTTCCCAAGGGCGCATCCTATACGCCCGTAGTTACTTACTCGCCCGAAGGTTCGTACGGCGCCGTGACGCTTGAAATTACGAGCGGCTCCGAATATGTCGAAGTGGAAAACGGCGTTATCACGGCAATCGAGCCGGGCACGGCTACCGTTTCCGTGAAGATGGGCAACCTGCCGGCGGAAACCATTACGGTCAACGTGCAGGATACCGAAGCTGCAGGTTTGGTTCTCGCGGATAACCGCACGTACAACATTTCGGAAGACGATACGGCGTTCAAACTCGCAAATATCGGCGTGATGATTGATTACGGCTCCGGCTACTACAGCGAGGAAATTCCGCTCAGCAGCGAATCCGTCACCGTCGATGCGTACACGCTCGACACTTCGGTCGGCAGCCATACGATTGATTTGCATGTCACCGTAAACGAGGGCGGCGTCGACATAACGGACGATGTCACCATCAACTATACGGTGCACGAAGTTATCGAAGTACACCCCGACAATATGAATATCCCCACCGACCCGAACTTCTGGTCGGAGTCGCTCTTCCTCATCTACTTCCAGCAGACATTCCCGAACACCGCGAATGTGTACGCTTCGAATTTGACGGAAGAGGAGGAAGCTACGGTCACCGAAAGGATGCATTATTACCGTGCGGACGGCACCGAGCTTACCATCGTCAACCCCGGCTTCCTGCAGAATCTGCTCGGCTTCACCGTCACCGATAACGGCGTAACGGTCGGCAGCGACCACGACAGCAGCGGCGATACGTATGCCGCCGTCGAGGACGGGGACAGGATTGTTCTCGAGAAGGGCATGTGCTTCTACCGCTGGTTCGGCGATGAAGACAGCAACCACAACGTCGTCGGTGACGGCGATTACGTCAAAGTCGGCGAGATTGCCTACGACATCGTATTCGTATACAGCGCCGGGCAGAATACCTTCTCCTGGACGATTGAACCGGTAGACGGCATTGTCCTCGAAGAAACGGTTACCGTCGGCCTCGGCCAGCAGCATGCGACCAACGTGCAAACGATTCCCTCGTACGCCACGGGCGGCGAATGGTTCTTCGAAGTGGAGGATGATTCGATTGCGACGGTCAGCGTCAGCGGCATGATTTCGGGCGTCTCCATCGGCACCACCACCGTCACCGCAGAATTGCGCTACGACGGCAGCGTCATCAAAGAGGTCTCCTTCACCGTCGTCGTTGCAGACTCCGTTTCGGGCTTGCAGATTACGGCGAGCACGCCTGTATCCGTTGCCCTCGGCACGGAGATGGATATCGCTTCCTGGATTGAACAGTTCGGCATCACCGCGCACGCCGTGTACGCGTCGGGCGAGGTCGGAACCGAAAATATCGACCTCTCGAATGCGCGCGTCACCGGGTACGACCCCGATACGGCCGGCCAGCAGACGCTCACCTTCCGCGTAACGGTCGACGGCACGTCCGTCACCGGCACGCTCACCATCACCGTGGGTGACTCCGGATCTTCGGGCGGCGGCTGCTCGTCCAATCTGGCGGCTGCCGGCACGAGCATCGCGCTTGCGGGCGTACTGCTCGGCGGCGTGTTGCTGGTCTGCCTGAAGAAGAAAAAAGACTGATAAAGCACATTGTAAATAAGGAACGGCGAAGTGCGTGGAATCTTTCTGCGCACTTTCGTCTCTGGCATAGGCATGATAATCTTTGATTTAAAAACGGACGGGCAGGTTCGTCCTCTCGGCATCGATCGTTCGGATCCGCGCTTTACTTGGAAATTTTCTGCGGGGAATGTATTTCAGACGTGGTACAGGGTATGTGTGGCGTCCTCGGAGGAGGCGCTCGCGGCAGGGAAACCCGACTTGTGGGACAGCGGCTGCGTGCGGACCTGCCGGCAGTCTGCGCTGTATGGCGGCAAACCTCTGCAATCACTCCGCGTATATTATTGGTCGGTCGAAACGAACGTCGGCCGCGCCGAATCTTGCTTTGAAACGGCGTACATAGGCACCGCCATGCCCCGTGCCGTTTGGATCGGTATGCCGATGGCGTACCAGGGCGCGACTGACCTTGTCCGGTTGGATTTTACTCCTCCCCAAAAGGTGCGGCGGGCGCGGCTGTATCTGGCTGCGCTCGGCTGCTGCCGCTGTTACCTCAACGGCGAGCTCGTCGGCGACGATTACTTTGACGGAGCCGTGTCCGCCTACGGTAAGCGCGTGTTCTACCGCGCGCGCGAGCTGCATGTGCGCGAGGGGAATAACGCCCTCTGCGTCGAGTTGGGGTACGGCTTCTACGGCGCCAAAAAGATGTGCGCCGAGGTATTTCTTGAATATGAAGACGGCACGACGACAATCATACCTACCCTCGCGGGGCGGGTGTGGAACATCAGTGCGGGGCGAGTCGCCGAAAACAGCGTTTACGGCGGAGAAGTGTTCGATGCGCGTATTTCCTTTTCCAAGTATCTGCCCGCTCATCCCGTATCCACCGATGAATTTGTGGCGGCATACTGCGTCGAACCGCCCGCGGGCAGGCTCTGCTCCTGTCCCATTCCGCCCATGCGCGTCGTCGAGGCGTTCCCGCCCGCCGAAATGCGCAAACAGGGCGAGGGCGCGTTCGTAGATATCGGCAAAAATATCTGCGGCTGGCTCAAATTGCGGGTGCGCGGCGAGCGCGGCGCAAAGGTGACGGTGTATTATGCCGAGTTGCTCGGCAAGGACGGCGAAATCAGCCGTACCAATCTGCGCACCGCCCGCAGCCGCGACGTATACATCCTCTCCGGAGAAGGGGAGGAGATGTACGCCCCCGCATTTACCTATCACGGGTTCCGTTATGCCGAAATCCGCACGGAAGGAAGAGCGGAAGTGCTCGGCGCGCTCGCGCAGCACGTGCGTTCCGATTTGGAGGTGTGCGGCAGCTTCACCTGTTCCGATTCGCAGCTCAACGCCCTGCACGAAATGGCGGCGCTCACCGAATCGAACAACCTCAACGGCGTATTTACCGATTGCCCGCAGCGCGACGAGCGCCTCGCGTGGCTCAACGATATGTCCGCCCGCATCTTCGAGGCGGTCTGCAATTTCGACCTTTCCGCCTTTTTGCCCAATTTTGTGAACATGATAACCGACACGCAGACGGAGTCGGGCGCTATCGGCGATACTGTGCCGTTCAGCGTCGGTTCCGCCGTCGCCGACGCGGTCGACGCTTATCCTCTGCTCGGCTGGCTCGCGTATCAACTTTACGGCGACGAGCGCGTTCTTGCCGAAAACTATGAAGGTTTCTGCCGCTGGAACGATTGCCTTTCCAAATACGAAAAGGGTGGCGTCGTCGAGTGGGGGATTTACGGCGATTGGTGCCCGGCGTTTGCCTTTTCCAAGGGCGGAGACGGCACCCATTCCGCGATGGTCACGCCGCAGTTCATGGCGGGCGCGTTCTATCTTTGGAACCTCTCGTTTACCGAAAAAATTGCGCACGTCCTCGGAAAAACGGCGGACGAAAAGAGGTGGCGTACCCGCCGCCTGCGCGGCAAAGACGCTTTTTTCCGCCGCTATCTGAACGTCGCTACCGGCGCGATCGGCGGCGGATCTCAGACGGAGTGCGCCGTCGCTATGACCGTTTTCCCCGAAGAGCGCGCCCTGTGCGAGGGCTGGGCAAAGGCGGCCGCGCAGGACATCGCCGCGCGCGGTTACCACATGACGTGCGGCAATCAGGGATATCGCCCCCTCTTCTATCGTCTCGCGGAGTACGGCTACGGCGATGTTCTCCTGAAATTGCTCAAAAATGAAGAATATCCCGGCTGGGGGTATATGCTCGTCAAGGGCGCTACCACCGTTTGGGAACGCTGGGAGTCGGACGTATACACCGATATGCATTCTTTCGACCATCCCATGTTCGCGGGATACGATGGCTTCTTATACAATTTTGTCGCCGGAATCCGCACGAGGGAATGTGAAGACGCATTCGGCGAAATCGTTGTCGAACCGCTCTTTTCCCTGCCGCTCGAGAGCGTGTCCGCGCGCCTCGATACGGTGCGCGGCCCTGTCTGCGTCGCATGGGAAAAGCGTGGCGGCAAAATCGTCCTGCGCGTCTCCGTGCCCGGCAATACCCGCCTCACCGTGCGCGCGAAGGGCAAACTTCTGCGCATGGGGGAGCTGCTTGGGGAGGATTGCCTGCGCTTGACCAACGGAGAATTTGTCATCGAAGCGGAGGAACGTGCCGCCGTGTGCGGGCAGGCAAATTTGTCCGAGAGCGCGGGTGCCGTTTCGCCCGTACAAAGTGTTTCGTAACTTAACTGCGGGCAGTATCTGCCTGTATTTCGTGGCGCGGGCGGTTCGTATTCGCCCGCGCTCAAATAATCGCGAGGAAAAAATTATGAAAAAGTTGTTGTTATCCGTCGCGGCTCTCGCGCTGTGTTTCGCCGCGCCCGCCTTTTCCGTATCTGCCGGTGCGGCGTCTGCGGATGCGTATGTGAAAGATTGCGGCGTCGCGCTTCCTCCCGTAATCGCGGCAGAGTATTCCGCCGGCGTTGCCGACGCCGGCGAGCCGCCCGCCGACGTGTTTCTGTATCCCGACGCGCAGCTCAAGCTGCCCGACGGAACCGACCTCGCCGCGGCGCTCGCGGAGTTGGACGAAAAAGCGGTACCCGTATTGTACGTTTTTGACCAATCCGCCGCCGATGCCGTGTCCGCTTATGTCGAGAGTGCGGCGCTCGACGATTGTATCGTCGCTTCCGACAGCCCCGAACTCGTCGCGTCCATGCGCGCAAGCTGCACCGAAGTGCAGGGGCTATTGGACTTCCGCGGCAAAGAGATCGGCGAACTCGTCGACGTGCGCAATACCGCGAATTCTTCCGATGCGAAGATTGTGCTTCTCGGCGCGGGCCAAATTTCCTATGATTCCGTGCGCTGGCTGCAAGAGCGGCTGATGACTGTGTGGGGCGCCGCGGAAACGGATGAAGAGTTTTTTGCGGCGGCGGTCGCCGGGTGCAACGGCATTCTCGCGTCCGACGTACAGAATGCCTACGATTTGCTCGCAATGTTCGACGAGGGCAGTTTGCTGCATCTCCCCATGGTCGTCGGGCACAGGGGCATCTACAGTGAAAAGCAAAATACCCTCGCCGCCGCCAAACTCGCCTATGAGGCGGGCGCGGATGCCGTAGAGTGCGATATTTATCTCACAACCGACGGTGAAATCGTAATCAACCACGATGCATTGCTCGATAATACCACTACCGGTACGGGCAATATCGAAGAGATGACGCTGGAAGAAGTTTTGCAGTACGAAGTCGATGTCGGCGGGGGCGGGGTAAACCGTCCTATCGCCACGCTGCGCGAATTTTTTGAGGAGTTTAAGGGCACAGAGCTCGTGCATTTTGTCGAAATCAAATCTTCCCGCCCCGAAATCGTGCCGGCGCTCAAGGCGCTCATCGACGAGTGCGGCGTTTCCGACCAGGTCGTCGTTATTTCTTTCTTGGAAGACCAGCTCGCGCGCGTGCACGAACAGATGCCCGAGCTATCGGTAGGGTATCTCTTCAATACGGCCAGCGGAACCGACGCGCTGGAGGCCAATCAGTCCGTCGCACCCATCAATGCGACTTATAATCCCGGTTATAATTTTGTAACGCTCGAGCAGGTGCGCGGAATGGCGGCGCGGGGCATCACGGTGTGGCCGTGGACATATCCGAATACGTCCGACTACGATACCGCGTATACGAACGGTATCAACGGTATCACGACCGACTATGCCGACCGTTCGTCGTCGTATGCGGTCAGGCTGGAAACCTCCGATTTTACACTGCCGAACAGCGATGCCGAGGCGGCAGACCTCACCGCGACGCTCGTGACGCAGAAAGGGGAGCGTACAGAGGTTGTTTGCGAATATATACAAATTTCGGGCACGATGACGCTGTTGCAAAACGCGGAAGGCAAGTATTATGCCGGTCACGGTACGGCTGTCGTCCTTCTCAAATATAGGTTTGTGAGCGATTCGGCGGCGTATACGCTGTATTCTGACCCTGTTACCGTCAGCGTACGGGAGGCGGGCAGTGCCGATACCGGCGGTTGCAATTCGTCCCTGGGGGCAGCATCGGTTCTCGGCGGAGCGGCTGCCGTGTCGGCGGTTATAATTGCAGCGGTGCTTCTTCGCCGCCGGTTACCATGCAGACACGGTAGGGCGAAATGATAGGGTAATCGGGAGTATAACAAAAAGCAATTGGAGGAAGACCGTATGCACGACCAAATCAGCTTGAGTGAATACATAGACCTGTTTACGGGTAGCAAGTAACCGATGATTGGCTGGCAGGCCAATAAAAAGCGCACTTGTGCGCAGCCACAGATACCATATATTGTATAAGATTGAGTAAATCAAATACAATATATGGTTTTTGTTTTATATGCGGCTTTTTATTCCCTTTTGATTGTGGGGTAATTGCGGGGTAAAAAGGCGTTCCTTTATAAGATATAATTGATTTTTTGCGCTTCCTGCATGAGATACGTTTGCGGGTAGTCCGTATAGCCTCTGTCCGCGGCGGAAGACTTTACGTCTTTGTCAAACGAATGTCCCGCAAAGCATGGCAGTTTCCAAACTTTTCCCTGCTTATTTTGCCGTGTAATAAACGTATAATTGAGTTCGTGCAACTTGTCAAAACGGCAAAATTGTGTTAAACTATAAATTGTAATAAGCCGCACAGGGGAAGAAACGATGGAAGACTTTGGAAAACGTTTGAAAGAATTGCGCCAGACGGCGAAAATTACGCAATCGGGCTTAGCGGAAAAGTTAAACCTTCATCCGCAGACCGTTTCCAAATGGGAGAGGGGATTGTCGGAACCGGATATAGCGCAGTTGGGCGATTTGGCGGCCGCCCTCGGCATTACCCTGGAAAGGCTGCTCGGAAAAGCGGAAGCTGAAAAATCGTATATAGGAAACTTCCAGGCGGAAGCGTTTGGGAAGATGCTTTCCGAGCTTCGCGCCGGCCGCGGAGAGAGCCAGGGCGATCTTGCCGCCGCGGCGGTCGCTTCGCCGGACGCGGTTTCGCGGTGGGAGCGCGGCATTACCTGCCCCGATATTGAAAGGCTTTCTGCTTTGGCTGACCATTTTGATATACCGGTATCGAAATTGTATTGCGGGTATTCCGAATCGCCGACGGTGGAGACCGTTGCTTATATCAAAAAAAGCAAACGGTTTTCCGTCGTTTCAATCGTCGCCGCCGCGGCAATTCTTCTGCTTATCAGCTGCTTGTTGACGTTCATTTTCTGGCCGAGCCGTGAGCCGAGCCTATATACCGTAACGCTCGACGGCAATGAAATTTCCGTCAGCGAAAATGATTGGTTTATACCGCAAACGCCCGAGCGCGACGGGTACGATTTCATCGGCTGGGAGAACGAACAGGGTGCCGCGGTTTCTTTTCCGCGCAAGATAGTGAACGATTGTTCTTTTACTGCGGTTTATGCTCCGCACGAATATGCCGTCGATTATTGGCTGAACGGAGGGTATTTTTTGCAGACGCCGCAAACTGCGTTTACTGTAGAGAGCGGCTTGCTGGAGATTCCCTTGCCCGAAAAGGAGGGCGCGGTGTTTGAAGGGTGGTTCACGGCGGCGGACTATTCCGGAGAACCGATAACGCAGATTCAATGCCGGGGAGAAAACGTAAAGCTGTTTGCGAAATGGAGCGATGCCGTTTATTCTGTCCGTTATGAATTGAATGGCGGCGTTTTGTACGGGGAAGAAAACCCTGAAAGCGTAACGGCTGACAGTCGATATGAACTGAAGGCTCCCGTTCGCAAAGGGTACGTGTTTTTGGGATGGTACGATCAGCCGTATGGCGGCGAAAAATATGAGAGCGTCGGCGGAGATTCTGCAAAGAATGTGACGTTGTATGCGCTTTGGCAGAGATGCGACGATTTATTTACGGTATACTATGACTTGAATGACGGGGAAACGGAGTCGGAAAATCCGGTATCCGTCGGGGCAGGGGAAGTACATAAACTGAACGGGGCGTTTAAAACGGGATACACGTTCCTCGGCTGGAATACCCGAGAGGACGGAAGCGGCGAATATGTCGAGTACCTGTACGGAGTGGACGAAACGCTTTATTTATATGCGGTATTCGAGCCGAAAGCCTATGTAATCCGCTACATCTTCGAGGGCGCGTACGAGGGCGAAGAAACCAACCCGAATACGGTTGTTTTCGGCGATAGTGTAACATTGCTGCCCGTTGAACTGTATGGGCATAAATTTTTAGGCTGGTATGACGCTGAGGAAGGCGGAAATAAAGTTGAGACCATCGACGCAAACAACATCCTCACATCTGCAACGCTGTATGCGCGTTTTGAACCTCTTGAATTTGAGCTGAAATTAAATGCGTGCGGCGGTGCGTTTCTGTCGGACGGCGAGAACGGCGCGGCGTATACGTTTACGATCCGTTTCGGAGAGACGATAGTATTGCCCGATTGCTGCCTGACGGGGTATGACTTTCTCGGCTGGAACGAGCGCGCGGACGGTACGGGGATGTTTTATACCGTGTTTACGGGCGCAGGCGGCAACGAAGAATTGTATGCCGTCTATGCGCCGAAAGAATATCTCGTCCGCTACGAATACGAAGGGATGTATGAGAGCGGAAAGGTTAATCCGAATTATATCACCTACGGCGAAACGGTCGTGCTGTATCCGGTTTATCGGCCGGGGTATGAGTTTGTCGGCTGGTTCGATGCGGAGGAGGGCGGTACGCGCGTCGAAGTTATTACCGGTAACAATATTTTAGAACTCGAATGGCTGTATGCGCGGTTCGAGCCTTTGGAATTTGAAATCACGCTTGATGCGGACGGCGGCTCGTTTGCCACTTCTGACGGAGCGGAAACGGTCTATACCTATGTATTGCAGTACGGGCAGACGTTTGAACTTCCGCTTTGCACGCGCGACGGATATGCGTTTTTGGGCTGGTTCGATGCGGACGGCAACGAAATTGCAGAGATCACTTCGCTCAACATAAAAAACATGACGCTGACGGCGGGCTGGATGCAGACGGGAGTGGAGTACCGAATCGAGTATATCCTTGACGGCGGAACGATGAAAGAGCCGAATCCGGATACGGCGCTGTCGGACGTGCGTGTAACGCTGCATGAACCCGTGCGCGAGGGATATCTGTTCCTGGGTTGGTACGATAATCCCGAGGGGGTGGGGGAGCCGTATCTCTGCACACCGTTCGGGCGGGTGGACGAATTGACGTTGTACGCGCTCTGGCAGGAAGTAAAGGTCAGCGGCAGCGCGAAATATTTCGATTACGAAAGGACGGGCAGCGAGGTGACGATCACCGATTATAAAGGCCCTACGGGAGCGAACGTCGATGTGGTCATTCCGTCGGTCATAGACGGTTTGCCCGTAACGCAGATCGGCAGCAATATGGTTCGTTACAGCATTTTCGGTGCGCCGGATTCCGCCCAAATTCGATCGCTTACCATACCCGAGGGCGTTTTGGTATTAAAGGAAAATGCCTTCCGCACGATGAAAGTGTCAGAGACTTTGCAACTTCCTTCCACCGTCGAAAGGATTGAAAGCGGCTGTTTTGAATATTATGGGGGGGACATTGTTTTTTCGGACGGAGGCAACCTTACCTACATCGGAAGGAATGCCTTCCACGGTGTGCGCTTTATCGGTACGCTCGTCATCCCGCACGGGGTAAAGACCATCGACAGCTGTGCATTCTACGGGGTGAAGACGTGCGGCGTGATTTTACCCGATACGGTGGAAACCATCTTCGATTCCGCTTTTTATCAGCCGAACGGATATTTGGATAAGATATTTATTCCGTCTTCGGTAAAATATATCAGCTATCCGTCGGCGCACTGCGTGTATACGTCCTTTTCAGAAGAAGATGTAAAGGTATTCGGCTCCGCCTGGGGCGGCGGAACAGCCGTCTATAACGTGCAAAAGAGCACCGTAACGCTCTGCGACGGGGAAACGCGGCAGCAGCTTTTCGGCGAGGCGTTCGCTCTTCCGTCGCCGCAGAAGGACGGCTATACGTTTTTGGGCTGGCAGGACGAAAGCGGAGAATTTGTGGGGGATTGTTATATCCCGAACCGCAATGCCGCGCTTGTCGCCGTGTATGAGAAACAGTCGGAGAGCGACGGCAGAACGCCCGGCAGCGCCGCCGTACTCGACACGGATACGACTTACGAATTTACCCTTTTGGACGGGCAGGTGTTTTATTTCCGACCGGATGTCAGTCAGACCTGCCGCATCCTTATATCCGTCAACGGAGATTTCCGTTGGAACGTCTACCGTGTACGCGAAAATGCGGCAGAGTATGCGGGGCAGAACGGAAGCCCGGTCGATTACCGCGCGGGCGATGTCTATTATGTGGAGACCGATCCGGTTCCGTCGGGGACGAAAATGACTGTCAGGATCATACTTTTGCCGAATTAACATTGCAGCGGCATGGCGAAAAGGCAGGGAATTTTTCCCTGCCTTTTCGCCTGTTTGAGGCGACTAAGCCGAAATCGCGGCAAATTCAGCCGAAAATGCGGGCTGTTCCGCGAACAAGGCTGAACAAAACCGCAAAAAAATGTGCTATAATACAATCGTTGCAACGGGGTAGTGAGTACCCGAACAGATAAAGACGGCGCCGTCTGCTTGCAAGGAGAGCAGACAAAATGAAAATCGAATTGGTTCTCTTGCTGTACGACGAACTGATCGGCGGCAAAACCGTTTCGCGCACGCAATTTTGCGCGGAGCATGCAATCGTCGAACGAACGTTTTACCGCTATCTTCGCGAAATAACCTTTTTTTTGCGCGCGCATAAACCGTCGTATATTGTGGATGTTTCCGAGCGGGAAGGCATATACTGCCTTAAGAAAGTCTGAGGTACGGGAACTGCTGACAAGTGTATGGCAGCGGTTTTCGCGCTTTCAAAAAAATGCTATAATAGTAAACAAATGAGTTTCCATAGGTTGGCAAATCGGACAGAATTATTCTGTCCGATTTGTTTTAGAATCTGTGTGAAATAACAATTTCCTCATTTATAAAAAAGTTAATTGGACTTTTTTGTTGCAGACTGCTATAATATATGTACTCAAAGTAAATACGGAGGCGTAAATTGTTCGAAGGACGGCTGGAAACATTCATTAAGGTTGCAGAGTGCGGCAGCTTCGCCAAGGCGGCGGAATCTTTATATGTTACGCCCACGGCGGTCATGAAGCAGATCAACGCGCTTGAAAAGGAGCTTTCGGCAACATTGTTTGACCGCTCCAACCACGGGCTGCGCATAACGAAAGCGGGCGAGGCATTCTTGCAGGATGCGCGTTATATTCTCGAATATATTTCGCGCGCAGAGCAAAAGGCGCGCGAGATACAGGAGGGCGAAAATCGCAAATCCATCCGCATCGGCACATCGGTGATGACGCCGGCCAAGTTTATTCTGGACGTATGGTCGCAGATACAAAATCGCATGCCGACATTGAAAATAGAGCTGATTCCGTTTGAAAACAACCCCGTAAATTCGGTGGAAATTCTGCGGAACCTCGGGCAGCATATCGACGTCGTCGCTGGGCTGTACGATGAAAATTTTCTTCGGGAACGCCGCTGTCTTGCCGCGCATATGTACGATAAAAGGATATTGCTCGCCGTACCCGTATCGCACGCACTGAGCGCCGAATCGCTCATTACGCCCGATAAGCTGAAAAACCGCAGGGTATTGTTTATTCACCGCGGTTGGAATATATTTGTCGATAATCTGCGCGACAAGCTGGAAGCAAAGGGTGTAAAGACGGAAGATTTTGAAATGTTCAATATATCCGCCTACAACCGCGCCGTTACGGAAAATATGCCCATCATCACGGTAGAGGGATGGGAGGATGTTCACCCGCTGTTAAAGCTTATTCCCGCCGATTGGGAGGATTCCGTTCCCTTCGGGGTGTTCTATTCGCCGGCGCCCACAAAGCTCGTCAAAAAATTTATCGACCTGTTGAGTTCGATAGCCGTACAGTGAAATATTTCAGATAGCCGAAAAATCCGCGAGCCCTCGGGCGCTCGCGGATTTTTCTTTTCCTTGCGGTATTTACTTTTAGTTCATGCGATGAACTTATTTGCGATTCCCTTTTGAAAAACAGGGCTGTATAATATAGCCGTAAATCGAAAGGAGGTTTCTTGTATGGAATATGTAACTCTTGCAAACGGGGTAAAGATGCCCCAACTCGGCTACGGCGTATATCAGGTGACAAAGGAAGAATGCGAACGCTGCGTTGCGGACGCGCTGAAAGTCGGCTACCGCCACATCGATACGGCGCAGTCGTACTTTAACGAGGCGGAAGTCGGCAACGCCGTTAAAAAGTCGGGCATTCCCCGCGAGGAACTGTTTATCACCACGAAGGTGTGGATCGAACACTACGGCTATGAGGAATGCAGAAAATCCGTTTTGGAATCGCTGCGCAAAATGCAGCTCGACTATCTCGACCTCGTCCTTCTGCATCAGCCGTTTGCCGATTATTACGGCGCGTGGAGAGCGTTGGAGGAGCTGTATGCGGAGGGGAAGCTTCGCGCCATCGGCGTTTCCAACTTTTACCCCGACAGGCTGGTGGACATCTGTTCCTTCTCGCGCATAAAGCCTATGGTCAATCAGGTGGAAACGCACCCGCACAACCAGCAGAAAACCGCGCACGAATGGATGAACAAGTACGGCGTCATTCACGAGGCGTGGGCGCCTTTCGGCGAAGGCAGGGGAGGTTTGTTTACCGACCCCGTCCTTGCGAAGATCGGCGCAAAATACGGCAAGACGGTCGCGCAGGTCATCTTACGTTGGCATATTCAGCGCGGCATCGTCGTCATTCCCAAATCGACGCACATCGAGAGAATGGAGGAAAACTTCAATGTGTTCGATTTTGCGCTTTCCGACGAGGACATGAAGGAGATCGCCGCGCTCGATAAAGAGCAGTCCTCCTTCTTCTCGCATACCGACCCGAACATGGTGGAATGGTTCGTCAAGACCGTGGAAGAGCGCAAAAAGGCGCACGGCAACGATACGGCAAAAAAGAGCTGGTAAACGGCAGTAACGCAAGGAGGAAAATCATGAAAAAGTTTTTAACTGTCCTGTTAAGCCTGGTTTTGGGCACAACGGTGCTCGCGTTTGCCGCCTGCGCGGACAATGCGCCGAGCGGAAATACCCCCGCAGGCGGCAATGAGCAGACGGGCGGCAATGGCGAAAACGGTGATAATAACGGTTCCGGCTCTGAGGCGGGGCCGCAGACGCCCGCAACTTCCGGCGATCCCGCGAGCGATACGCTCGTCGTATATTTTTCCTGGTCGGGCAATACGCAGGAGATGGCAAACTATATCGCCGAGCAGACGGGGGCGTACCTCGTGGAAATCGTTCCGGAAGAACCTTACGAGGGCAGTTACAGCGACGTGGCGTACGGCAGGGCACAGACGGAGGCGGAAACCAACGCACGCCCCGCTGTTTCGCAGGCGACGTACGACCTCATCGATATGGAAAATTACGATACCGTACTCATCGGTTTTCCGATCTGGTGGCACACCGCGCCTATGGTCATCGGCACATTCCTCGAACATTATGACTGGACGGCACAGGACAATATCTATCCGTTCTTTCAGGGCGCGTCGAACAGCAATCAGGATTATTACGATAACTCCATGAGTTTTGTCCGCATCTGTGCGGAGGGAGCCACCGTCCATGAAGGGCTGTACTGCGACGAGGGTGCAACGCAGACGATCGACGAATATCTGACGGCAAACGGACTGGTCGGCGCGGCGCAACCACCCGAAGAAAGCACCATTCTCGTGGCCTATTTTTCGGCGCAGGGACATACGGAGGCGGTTGCCGGTTATATTGCCGAGGCCGCGGGCGGCGATATTTTTGAGCTTGTTCCTGCCGAACCCTATACCGACGCCGACCTGAATTATAATGACCATACCAGCCGCGTATATCAAGAATACCTTGACGAAAGCCTGCGCGATGTAGAGCTTTCCGATACCGACGTGGCCGGTTGGGAAAATTACGACGTCGTATTCATCGGCTACCCCATCTGGTGGGGCATCGCGGCATGGCCTGTCAACGGTTTTGTTACGGGAAATGACTTTACGGGTAAAAATATTGTACCGTTCTGCACCTCGGCGAGTTCGGGCTTGGGCGACAGCGGCAGACTGCTCGCCGATATGGCCGGAGAGGGAAACTGGCTGACAGGGCACAGGTTTCGTTCGAGCGCGTCCGAAAGCGATGTAAGAGACTGGCTGGGCGATCTCGGCGTGATCTGATGCGGAGGCGGCGGAATGAAAAAAGTGCTTTCTGCAATTTTGGCGCTGTGTTTGTGCACAGTATCCGCCTTTATGTTTGGCGCCTGCAATAATACCCGCGACGGAGGGTATATGCCGCCGCCCGAAGAGGGTGAAAACGCGCCCGATGAGGACACGCCCGCGGCGGACATCGCCGTGCCCACTCCGAACGAAAGACAGACGATTCTCCTATGGAATGCAGGCAATATTCCCGCCTATAACGAGAGCTATCAGCATTCGAGCGTCGACGACGATGAATTTATTCCCTACATCGAAAGCTATCCCGCGCAGGGCAGAGCGGCGAAATACCCGAAGGCGTGCAGGGTATCGGAGCCAGGGCGTTCAGCCGTTCGGCGACCGTAACCGAGCTGCATATTCCCTCGTCCGTGACGCAAATAGGCAACTACATTGCGGCGGATACGGCGCTTTCCGCCATTTTCTATGCGGGAACGGAGAGCGATTGGAGCGCCGTGCAGAAAGGTTCGCTTTGGAATTTGGATAACGAAAGCGTGCAAATCATTTTTGAAGGAGAAAACGATTTATGAAAAAAGTTCTGATTTTATCGGGCAGCCCCAGGGAGGGCGGCAATTCGGATATTTTGTGCGACCGGTTCGCCAAGGGCGCCGCGGAAGCGGGCAATGCAGTGGAAAAGATTCGCGTCGCCGATAAGAAGATCGGCTATTGCCATGCCTGCTACTATTGCCGCGACCACGCGGGCGCCTGCGCCATAAAGGACGACATGGCGGAGGTTTTGCAGAAGATGATCGACGCGGACGTCATCGTGCTGGCGAGTCCCGTGTATTTCTATTCCATCGACGCGCAGCTGAAGGCGGTCATCGACCGCACCGTGGCTCGCTGGCTGGAGGTGAAAAGCAAGGAGTTCTACTACATAGCCACCTGCGCCGATTCCGAAAAGAGCGCAACGCTCACCACGCTCGATTGCTTCCGCGGCTATGCCGACTGCGTGCAGGGCGCAAAGGAAATGGGCGTTATCTACGGCACGGGCGTGTACGAAAAGGGCAAAATCGAGGGAACGCCCGCGTATAAACAGGCCTACGAAATGGGAAAGAAGGTCTGATATGTACGAGCGCATTTTAGGGAAAGACCTGCGCGTTTCCGCCGTGGGGCTGGGGTGCATGGGGTTTTCGCACGCATACGGCGCGCCCACGGAAAAAGGCGAGGCGGTCAAAACGCTGCGCGATTCGCTCGAGCTCGGGTACACCTTTTTCGATACCGCCGAATGCTACGGCCCGTATGAAAACGAAGAACTCGTCGGTGAAGCGTTCGCGCATTGCCGCGATACAGTCGTCATCGCCACAAAGTTCGGCGTGACGCACGCGCCCGATCGCTCCTGCTCGACAGCTGCCCCGAAACGATCCGAAAATCGGTCGAAGGCTCGCTCAAAAGGCTGAAAACCGACCGCATCGACCTGTATTATCAGCACCGCATCGATCCGAAGGTTTCTCCCGAGGAGGTAGGCTGCTCTTCTGGGGGGAATGAAGCGCCCGCGGGCGGAAGCGGAACGGGCGGAACACCGAACAGCGGTTCTGCGCAAATTCCGCAGGAACTTGCCGAAATACCTTCCGATTATTATAGCGAAGCTGCCGAGCAGGGAACGCTTGCAGAACTGTACTATGATACCTACGAATCGTTTTCGTACGAGGAAGGGACGCAGCCGCTTGAAAAGCGCGCCATCGTCTATCTTCCCTACGGCTATACGGAGGCGGAAAGCTACAACATCGTATACATGATGCACGGCGGTTGGAGCAACGAAACGACAAACCTCGGCACGCCCTCCGCGCCGTCCTCCTTCAAAAACGTCATCGACAACGCCATTCAAAGCGGCGCGTTCGCGCCTCTCATCATCGTCTGCCCGACCTACAACAACACCAACGAAAACGGGCAGGACAGCGACAATTATTCGCTCGCCCTGCAGCTCACGCGCAACTATCACAACGAGCTGATAAACGACCTCATTCCCGCCGTGGAAGGCCGATATTCGGGCTATGCGGAAAGCGCTTCGGCGCAAGACCTCATCGCTGCGCGCGATCACCGCGCGTTTATGGGCTTTTCCATGGGCTCGGTGACGACGTGGCGTACATTTGAATTCTGCCTCAATTATTTCCGCTACTTCTTTCCGTCCAGCGGCGCGATCACGTCGAGCGGCGATTATATGGATAACATCGTGGAAAATTCGGGGTATGCCGACAACGACTTCTTTATCTGGGGAATGTCGGGCACAAATGATTTTGCCTATTCTTCGTTCACCGCGCAGATGAACGCCATGTTCGATGCAGAACACTTTGCTCGGGCGGACAATGAGGCGGAGGGGAATATCGCCTACACCGTAAAGGAGGGGTATTCGCACAATGCGCAGGCGGCACAGGAATATTTTTATAACGCGCTCTGCTGGGTATGGAGCGGCATGAGCAGGCAATACTATACCGCCGATACGAGGATAACCGACGTCATCTCCGATACCGCGTTCGGCGATTACGGCAGGCTCATCTTTCCCGTGGACGAGTGGTACTATTCGGGTGACACGTTAGGTTCGCTCTCCATGACGTGGTACACGCATATCGACCCGAACAAGACGGTTGAAATCTGCAACTATCTCAAAACGCAGGCGGTAAACGGGCAGACAATTTTTTACGACATCTACACCGACGCGGAAAAGGCCGCCGATCCTAACCTTGCCGATACGGGGCTGTTCTTCTTCCGCGGGGAAAGGAATGCGCCGTTTGCCGTGACCTGTGCGGGCGGCGGCTGGGCATACGTCGCCGCCATGCACGACAGTTTTCCGCACGCCTTGGAACTCTCCAAGCGCGGTTACAACGCCTTTGCCATCATCTACCGCCCGGGCGCACAGACGGCGTATGAAGACCTCGCCCGCGCGCTCTCCTTCATCTTTGAAAATGCCGATGAACTGGGCGTAAATACGGACGGCTATTCCCTCTGGGGCGGAAGCGCGGGTGCGCGCATGGCAGCCGAGATCGGTTCGTACGGGGCGGCGGAATACGGCGGCGACGATATTCCGAAACCTTCAACGGTCGTCATGCAGTACACGGGGTACAGCGGCTGTAATCCGGAAGGGGAACCTGCGACTTTTGTCTGTGTTGGCGATTCGGACGGCATCGCCAACTGGCGCACCATGCAGCGGCGCGTCGAAGCGATCGACGCGATGGGCGTTCCCACGGAATTTCATGTGTATGAAGGTTTGGGGCACGGGTTCGGGCTCGGCACGGGAACAATCGCCGAAGGCTGGTTCGATCTTGCCGTAAAGTTTTGGGAAGAGAACAGGTAGAAAATCCCCCCGTGCCTGCGTTGGCGTATGTATCGATTGACTACTTCGTAGTCGAAAATTATGCAGACTTTGCGTTCGAAGGATACCCTGACCCTCCTGCAGACGCCGATATGGGAACGCTGGAAGACCCCGAGTTGATTCTGCGTCCATCTTCGGATAAAGATTTCGGCGAGCTGGCGGCTTCCAATTCGGGCGGATGCTCCGGAACGGTTTACTATTCCGTCGGCGCGCTCGGCGCTGCCGTAGTGGTGGTTTCGGCAATTCTTCTGTTGCGCAGAAAAAAGAAGACTGACTGAGTGAAGGAACGTCGCTTTTTGTCGCTATGAGTGAGATGGGCGGCCCGAAAGCAATATTGCTTTCGGGCCGTTTTATCTAAAAAGAAATCCACCGGCTATGCCGGTGGTGGCGGGGGACAGGGAAA
>CAKNLK010000027.1 GCA_930989535.1 uncultured Clostridia bacterium
TCAAAAAATCTCCGACAATAAAAAAAGCGAACTATCGTTTTCGATAGTTCGCTCTTTTCTCGCTTGAAAGTGCAATTCCTATAAAAATTTTATTTTGATTTTATTCCCTATGGGAATTGCGCTTTTGGTACGCCTTTTTCGTTGGGGTTATCCTCAAAATCACGAAATTTTCTTTTGTCAGCTCAAAAGAAAATTTGTGAGTCACTTTACACGTTGAACCGGAACAGCACCACGTCGCCGTCCTGAATGACGTATTCCTTGCCCTCCGAACGCACTTTCCCTTTTTCCTTGGCGGCGTTGTAGCTGCCGCATTCCAACAGCGTCCGCCAATCCACGACTTCCGCGCGGATGAAGCCCTTTTCAAAGTCGGTATGAATCTTGCCCGCCGCCTGCGGCGCCTTCGTTCCCTTGGTGATCGTCCAGGCGCGCGTTTCCTTTTCGCCGGCCGTGAGGTAGCTGATGAGCCCGAGCAGGGAATAGGACTTGCGGATGAGCCTGTCCAGCCCGCTCTCCTTTAAGCCCAGCTCCTCCAAAAACATCTGCGCCTCGTCCGCGGGCAGCTGCGAAAGTTCCTCCTCCGTTTTGGCGCAGATGACGAGCACCTCGCTCCCTTCCCTGGCGGCGAACTCTTCCACGCGTTTTACGAAGGGGAGCTCTGCGTCCGCCTTGCCCATGTCCTTCTCCGCGATGTTCGCCGCGTAGATGACGGGCTTGGAGGTGAGCAGGAACAAGTCGCGCATCTGCTCTTTTTCTTCGTCCGAAAGCTCCATCGTGCGCGCGCACTGCTCCTTGGAGAGATGGTCGTACACCCGCTGTAAAAATTCCGCTTCGACGAGGAATTTTTTGTCGCCCCCCTTGGCGGAGTTCTTGGCGCGGTCGAGGCGGCGCTGTACCGTCTCCATGTCGGCGAGGATGAGCTCCAAGTTGATGGTGCCGATGTCGCGCACGGGGTCGACAGTGCTCTCGACGTGCGTGATGTTCTCGTCCTCGAAACAGCGCACGACGTGGACGATGGCGTCCACCTCGCGGATGTGCGAGAGGAATTTATTCCCCAAACCTTCGCCCTTGGAGGCGCCCTTTACGAGCCCCGCGATGTCCACGAATTCGATGACGGCGGGGGTGATTTTTTTGCTGTCATACAGAGCTGCGAGCTTTTGCAGCCGCTCGTCGGGCACGGCGACGACGCCCACGTTGGGCTCGATGGTGCAGAAGGGGTAGTTCGCGGCTTCCGCGCCCGCGTGCGTGATTGCGTTGAACAGCGTCGATTTTCCTACGTTCGGCAGGCCTACTACGCCTAATTTCATGATGATTGATTCCTTTGCGAATTTTATTTCATACCGTATTATAGTACATTTGCGGGAAAAATCAAAATAAAAGCGGGGGCAAAGCGCAAAAAGTTGTCAAAAAGCCGAAATTATGCTACACTAATAGGGAATTTTTATTTACAGAGGTCGGTATGGATTTTAAAAGACACATCGCCGCCCGCGTCAAAGCGGAAGGGCTTACCGAAAACGACATTTATTCGATGATAGAGCTTCCCCCCAACACGGAGATGGGGGACTTTGCGCTGCCTTGCTTCAAGCTCGCAAAGACGATGCGAAAGGCGCCCGCGCTCATCGCTCAGCAAATCGCCGCGGATTATCAGACGGACGGTATCGTCGGCGAGGTGTCGGCGGTGAACGGGTACGTCAACTTTAAAATCGACCGCGCGCTGTGGGCGAAGCAGACGCTCGAAGAGGTGCTCTCCGCGCGCGAAAAGTACGGCTCGGGCGAGGACGGCGAGGGGAAAACGGTGTGCATCGAGTACTCTTCCGTCAACATCGCCAAGCCCTTCCACATCGGGCACCTTTCCTCCACCGTCATCGGCAGCGCGCTGTATAAGCTGCACAAGTTTTTGGGGTACCATGCCGTCGCAATCAACCATCTGGGCGACTACGGCACCCAATTCGGCAAGCTCATCTCCGCGTACAAGCGCTGGGGCAGCCGCGAGGAAATCGAGAAAGGGGGGCTGCGCGCGCTCAACGCGCTGTACGTGCGCTTCCACGAGGAGGCGGAAAAAGAGCCTTCCCTCAACGACGAGGCGCGCGCCTTCTTTAAGAAAATCGAGGATAAAGACGAGGAGAGCGTTGCCCTCTTCGAGTGGTTCAAGGAACTCACTTTGAAGGACGTAGGCAAAATTTACGAGCTGTTGGACGTGCATTTCGACAGTTGGGCGGGCGAGAGCTTCTATATCGATAAAATGCAGCCCGTCATCGACGAACTGCGCGAAAAGGGGCTCTTAAAGGAGAGCGAGGGGGCGCAAATCGTCGATTTGGAGGCGTACGGCATGCCGCCCTGCATCGTTCTGCGCTCGGACGGCGCTTCCCTGTACGCCACGCGCGACCTCGCCACCGCCATTTACCGCAAAGAGACGTACGATTTTTATAAGAGCCTGTACGTCGTTGCCTACCAGCAGAATCTGCATTTTAAGCAGTTTTTCAAGGTTTTGGAGCTCATGGGCAAGGAATGGGCGAAGGATTTGGTGCACGTCGCCTATGGCATGGTTTCGCTGGAAGACGGCTCCATGTCCTCCCGCAAGGGGCGCGTGGTCTATTTGGAGGACGTAATCAACCGCTGCATCGAAAAGGCGCGCGGCATCATCGCCGAAAAGAACCCGTCGCTCGAAAATAAGGACGAAATTGCAAAGACGGTGGGCGTGGGCGCGGTCATCTTCGGCGCGCTCTACAACAATAAAATCAAGGATATCACCTTCTCCTACGACAAGGTTCTCAACTTTGAGGGCGAAACTTCCTGCTATGTGCAGTACACCTGCGCCCGCGCGCACAGCGTGCTCGAAAAGGGGGGCACGGCCCGCTCCTGCACGGCGAAGGAAGTGTGCCCGCAGGAGTTCGAAATCGTCAAACAGCTCGCGGAATTCCCCGCCATGCTGCGCGACGCGCTGGATAAGTACGAGCCCTGCTTCATCGCGCGCTACGCGGTGGACTTGGCGCAGAAGTTCAATAAATTCTACTTCGATTGCTCCATTCTGAACGCGGATGAGGACACGCGTGCCTTCCGCCTTTCGCTGACGGAGGCGACGCTCGTCGTGCTGAAAAACGCGCTCTCCCTGCTCGGAATCGGGGTGCCGGAGAAGATGTAGAGTAGTTCACGCGTTTCTCGGCAAGCTGTTGCCTGCGAAACGCCGTGATTTTGAGGGGAAACCCGAGCGGCTTTCCCCTTGTTGCGGCATTTTTGGGGCACACATATTATTGAAATGCCGCAACTTCACCCCTTCCGTGAGCCGAAGTATCGGCAAATTGTGTTGCGCTGCGCACCTAACGCAGTCAATTTTGCGAAGCGACCGCTTGCGGACATTTAAGCAAAATTGACAATGTTGCGCGATAACTTTGTTATCGCTATGCGTCGTTTTGCTTGCGCGAGTAAATTGTTAAAAGTCGCAGGTATGCGACAAATTGGGTGCGCTTAGGCAAAAGCGTCGTTTTGCCACGCGCAGCAAGTTTATTTAGCTCGCGAAATTCTCGCTGAGCTGACAGCTGCGAATTTCTGCGATTTTTAAGGGAAACCCGAACGGTTTTCCCCTCATAGCGGCATTTTTAAGGGCACACATATTATTATAATGCCGCTGTTTCACCCTTTCTGTAAGCCGAGGTATCGGCAAATAGGGGGCAAGAGCAAAAAGTGTGATTTTTGCTCTTGCGAATAAATATCAAAAATATAAAACCAATAACTCACGTAAAATCGCAGCGGAGCGAGATTTTCGTGAATAAAGCGGCGGAGCCGAGGCGGAAGCGAGCAATGCCCGACAGGGCATTGCGGAAAACCGGACTCGTGCGCAGCCCCAGAGGACTTTTTTATGTTAAAAGCGGTCATATTTGATTTGGACGGCACGGTTTTGGACACCTTGCCCGATTTGAACGCCTGCATGAACGCGGCGCTCGCCGATTTCGGCTACCCGCCCATCACGCGGGAGCAGACGATGGCGTTCGTCGGCCACGGCGGCAGAAATTACGCCCTCGCCGCACTTCCCGCCGACAAAAAGGATACTATCGACGAGTTTTATCCCCATTATGCCGGGTTGCACGTTCGTTGCACCAACGCCCTCACCCGCGAATTTGCGGGCGAAGAAGATTGCCTTTCCGCACTCCGAAGGGCGGGGTTAAAGCTCGCCGTCGTCACCAACAAATCGCAGGGGGCGACGGACGTGCTCGGCGCGACGCTCTTAAAAAAATTCGGGTTCGATATACTCGCAGGAATTCGGGATGGTGTGCCCGTCAAACCCGATCCGACACTCACCCTGCAGGTACTCCGCGAATTGGGTGTTTCGCCCGCCGAGGCGGTGTTCGTCGGCGACGGCGACACCGACGTGCAGACGGCGAAAAACGCCGGCATGCGCTCGGTCAGCGTCTTGTGGGGGTATCGCTCCAAGGAACAGCTTACCGCGGCGGGCGCGCAGCGGTATGCGCGCACCTTTGCCGAATTGAAGGAAATCCTCCTTTCCATGCTATGATATCACTGCCGCAGTCGGCCGCGAGCCGCCTGCGGTTTTTGTCGATAGGGGTTGGCATTGGCTCGTTTTTTTGCAGACGTGCGCGAAAATTGCGTTTTTTTGGCGTTTATCGGCGCGCGAGGGATTGCGATTTGTTTTGAGGGATTGACAGATTGCCTTTTGCAGAGTATAATAAAAAGGTAATTCAGTGGAGAGGCGAGCCGCCCCTCGAACGGGGAAGCGGCCGGACAAAAATGGAGATTTTTAAAAACATCCGCGAAAAAAACCGAATCATTGCCGCAATCGCCGCATGGCAGAAGACCGTCTGGTACCCGATTCTGTATGCGGCGCTCGGCGTCGTTTCCTGCAGCTTCGGCATGGCGGCGTACATCCCCGTTTATTATCTGTTCATGCTCTCGACGCTCTTTTCCGTGCTCTTTTGCGACGATACGAAGGTGCTGCTCGTGCCGCTGCTCATCTCCTATTTCGCGGCGGGCGGCGACGGCATTTTAAACTACGGGCAAGCCGTAACCGATATAACTTTGTTTTTCCACCCCGCCGGACTCATCAATATGTACGTCGTCGGCGCGGTTATGGTTGCGGCGATTGCCTTCCGCCTCATTGCAGACGGAACGATTGCGGCGGTATTCCGCCGGCGCGGGCTGCTCACGTGGAGCCTGCTCTGCCTGGCGGGCGCCCTGTTTTTGAACGGTGCCTTTTCTCCCGCATGGGAGCCGCTCGATTTGGCCCTGGGGCTGTTCCAGGCGGTGGGGTTGGTTCTGACCTATTTTATCGTGCTCGCCATGTCCGGCCGCACGGAGGATATCGCGGGGTATATCCTGCGCATCTGCCTCATCGTCGGGTTGATGATCTGCGCGGAGGAGTTTATTTTGATGGGCAGACTCGCCGCCGACGGCATGCTGCTCGAGCTGGACGAAGCGGGCAACTGGACGGGCGGCTTCGTGCGCGATTATCAGGTGCTCGGCTGGGGGGTGAGCACCTATGCGGCGGGCGTGCTCGCCATTCTGATAGCCCCGGCGATGGCGCTCGCCTATTCCAGCCGCCGCGGCGTTTGGTGCTATCTGGCGGCGCTCGTCATGTTTCTGACGATTATTTTGCTCAACGCGCGCACCGCCATGCTCATGGGCGGCATCGTACTGCTCGCCTGCATGATCATCTGCTGTTTCGGCCCCAACCGCAAACAAAACCGCATCCTGCTCGCCGCCGTTGCTGCGGCGGCCGTCCTGTGCGTCGCGGGCGTTTGGGCGCTGATGGGAACGCAGGATTTCTTCGTATTTATCGCCGAGATGCTCCGCTTCGACCAGGGCGACAACCACCGTTTCGAGCGCTGGGGAAACGGCTGGAAAGATTTCCTCTCCGCGCCGATTTTCGGCGTCGGGTTCATGGACGGCGCGGCGTCCGATCCGTTCGTATACAGCAACATGTACCACAATATTTTTGTCCAGCTCATCGGCGCGGCGGGGATTTCGGGACTGCTCGCCTTCCTGTTCCACCTCGTGCAGGTGTGCGTGCTGGGTATCCGCAAATTCCGCATGGAGCGGCTGCTCGTTTTGCTCGGCGCCGCGGCGGTCGTTTTGACGAGCCTGCTGGATAATTTCTTCTTCTATTTCAGCGTGCAGTTATTCTACGGCGCCTTCCTCGCCGTGGCGGAGATTATGCTGGAAAAGACGCGCCGCGAAGAGCTGGAGGCGCACAGGCGCGCCGTGACGGCGGACAGGAAGCCGCGCGTCGTGTTCACCTTTATCGAGGCGGGCATGGGGCACATCATCCCCGAGCGCGCCGTCGCCGACGCGATGGAGCAGAAATACGGCGGCAAAGTGGAAGTCGTGCGCTCGTATTTCTACAGCGAAACGGGGAATGCGGAGCTGAAAAAGTTCGGCCAGACGCTCGTGAAGCCCGTAGAAAAGCAGAGCAGAAGCAGGTTTTACGGCAAGCTGTGTATGTTCGGGCTGTGGCTGTTCGGCGATACCATTTCGCACGAATTCGTCATGCGCATGCGCGGGCCGAAATCGGTGCGCCCCGCGCTCGAGCATATGCGGGAGCTGGACGCGGACGTCGTATTCACCACGCACTGGGCGTCGACCTATTACATCAACAAACTGCGGGAGAATCGGCCGTATTCCGTGCTCTTCTGCCCCGATTGCTATTCCAACGGCATGTTCAATATGGACTGCAACGATTTCCTCATTCCCACGGAGCAGGGGTTGCGGGCGGCGAATTCGCAGCGCATGTATGCGGGCGGGAACGGCCGCGCCGTCGATTATCCGCTGCGCGGCGAGGCGTTCGCCCTTAAGGGCAGGCGCGCGCAGGTGCGGCGGGAGCTGAATATCCCCGAGGGGCGCTTCACCGTCGTGCTCTCCGACGGCGGCTACGGCATGGCGAAGCTGGAGGAGACCGTAACCGAGCTTGTAAAGCATCGGGGGGAGATTACGATTATCGCCGTATGCGGCAAAAACGAGGAGGGGGCGGCGCGGCTGAAAAAGCTGCAATGCGCCGAGGGCGTCGATTTGCGCGTGTTCGGGTTCACCGACAAGATGCTCGAATTTTTGTGCGCTGCCGATTTGTACGCGGGCAAGAGCGGCGCCAATTCCATGGTTGAACCCGCCTTTTTCGGCCTGCCCGTAATTGTGACAAAGTGCATCACTACGATTGAGACGCATATCAAAGATTATTATGTGGAAACGGTGGGCAATGCGATGTACATACCGTCGGCAAAGCTCGCCGCCGAAAAGATTCTGTACTTTGCGCAGCACCGCGCCGAGCTGGAAGAGTATGCGCGGAAAGCGCGGGGATTCCAGGACAGGAACGGCGCCGAACAAATCGCCGACCTGCTGTTCGATTGCGCGATGCGCGCCTGCGCGGCATCGCCCGCTTCGGCGACCTGCGCCGAAGCGGAGGGAAACGCCCCTGTGCAGCTGAGCGAAGAGGCCGCCCTCGCGGACGGGACGGAAGGGGACAGCAAAACGGAGCGGTAGGCGCCGCGCGGGAAGGCCTGCGCTTTTTCGTTCTGCCGCAGGAACGCTTCGCGCGCCCCTGCGGCAGTCCTTTTTCGGCGATTTCCCGCAAAAAGCGGAATTTTTTTGCCGCAAGCGGTCGATTCTGCTTTTCACGGCGCGAAAAATAAGATATAATAATAGGGTAAAAGAGCGGGCCTTGGCCCGATTTGTTTTTTTGCAATCTATTAACGCGAGGGAATTACCATGTTAACTTCAATCGTCGGCATCAACTGGGGAGACGAGGGAAAGGGCAGAATGGTCGACCTTCTGTCCAAAGATTACGATATCGTCTGCCGATACCAGGGCGGCAACAACGCGGGGCACACCGTCATCAACGAGCGGGGAAAGTTTATCCTCAACCTGCTCCCTTCGGGCATTCTGCGCGAGGGCGTCGTGTGCGTCATGGGCCCCGGCATGGTCATCGATATCAAGCACCTCGCGGGCGAAATGGCGCGCCTGCGCGAGGCGGGCATATCGATCACGCCCGAAAACCTCAAAATTTCTGACCGCGCCGTCATCACCATGCCGTACAACGTGCAGCAGGACTGCCTCGAAGAGGAGCGCCTCGCCGATAAAAAATTCGGCTCCACCAAGCGCGGCATCGCCTTCGTGTACGCCGATAAGTACATGAAAAAGGCGTTCCGCATGGGCGAACTTTTGAACCTCGACCGCCTTGCAAAGCGCGTGCCCGACATCGTGGAGTGGAAAAACCTCACCATTGCCAACGCCTACGGCGCCGAGCCCGTCAAAGCGGAGGATATCGTCGCGTATTTCAAGGAATACGGCGCGCCCCTGCAGGACTATATCTGCGACGTCGGTCTGTACCTGAACGAGGCGAACAAGGCGGGCAAAAAGATCATGCTCGAGGCGCAGCTGGGCGCATTGCGCGACCTCGATTACGGTATTTATCCGTACACGAGTTCTTCCAACAACATCGCGGCGTACGGCCCCATCGGCGCGGGCGTTCCGAATTTGAAACTGGATAAGACCATCGGCATCATGAAGGCGTATTCGACCTGCGTGGGCGAGGGCCCGTTCACGGCAGAGTATTTCGGCGAAAAGGCGGAAAAACTGCGCAAGGCGGGCGGCGAGTACGGCGCGGCTACGGGAAGGCCCCGCAGGGTAGGGCCCTTCGACGTGGTCGCCTCCAAGTACGGCATCCGCTGCCAGGGTGCGGACGAAATCGCGCTCACCAAGCTCGACGTTCTTTCGGGGCACGAGGAGCTGGAGGTGTGCGTCGCTTACGAACTGGACGGCAAAAAGCTGACCGAGTTCCCGTTTACCGACGTGCTGGACGATTGCAAGCCCGTGTTCGAAAAAATCAAGGGCTGGAATTGCGACATTTCCAAGTGCCGCAAAAAGGAAGAGCTGCCCAAGGAGGCGCTCGATTATATCCGCTTTATCGAAAAGGCGTGCGAGTGCAAGGTCCGTTATGTATCCGTAGGGGCCGAGCGCGACGCATACATTGAAATGTGAGCGGAAAAACGGCATAGAAAAGGAGGGGAAAGTATATGCCTTTGATCAATGCGAAATGCACGAACTGTGGCGGCGTTTTGCAGGTGGAACAGGGTAAAGATGCCATGGTTTGCCCTTTCTGCGGTTCTGCTTTTATCGTGGAAAAGGCCGTACAGAATTTTAACGTTACCAACAATATCCGCGCGGACGTCGTCAATATCTACCAAGGACAGAAGGATTTTACGGTAAAGGGCGGTATCCTTGTAAAATACAACGGGGAGAGCCCCGTCGTCACTGTGCCGGAAGGGGTGTTGGAGATCGGCAAAAACGCATTCAAGGATTGTAAGTATATTTCTTCCGTCAAACTGCCGTCGTCCCTCGTAAGCATAGATCAGGGCGCGTTCTACGGCTGTCGGAAGCTGAAATCGATCGAAATACCGGAAGGGACGGAATCCATCGGCGATTGCGCTTTTGCCAAATGTTCCGAGCTGAAAAGCGTACAAATTCCTTCATCCGTCAAGAAGCTGGGATATTGCGCGTTTTACGAGTGCGTTTCGCTGCCGAAAATCGTGCTCCCCGAAGGTGTGGAGGAGATCCGTTCGCTCGCATTCTACGGCTGTTCCAAGCTAGCGGATGTGACCGTGCCGAGCAGTTTGAACATGCTGTGGAATTTTGTTTTTCATCAGTGTGCGCCGATGGATTATCGGTATGCGGGCACGCTTGCCCAGCTGATCATTCTTTATGCGCGCAGCTCTCATTTTTTGAGTTACAATACGGACGATGTGTTCGACGAATCGATCGCAAAGGATCTGAAAAAACTTTTCCGTTTCTATGACACGTGCCCCGAGGACTTCAAGGATTTTGACGACGGAGAATTTTCCGATGAGTTCTTTGGCCCGGGTCTTGATATTCCCGGTCTTCAGAATCTGTATGTCGGCGGAGCTTTGTTGCAGGGAACGCTGTATTATCCGAAAGAAGCGGCCGAATTTGGCGGTTCGATTGCTTCCTGCGATTTATTCGAAGGGTATAAAAAACTCAAAGATGTATCCTTGCCGAAAGGCTACAGCAGAAAAAACATGGCATGTTGCATCCTCTGCGGATGGCCGGAGAAGCCTTCTCTGTTCGGCAAATGTAAAAAATGCGGCGCAAAATATGTGACTCGAAAAGAAGAGGATCAATAATACCAAAAACAGCGGACACGGATCCGCTGTTTTTTTGTCGGCTTTTGGGAGCGAAAAACTTTTTTATCGGGTTTGGCGGGAGCGGAGATTTTGCCTTTGCGCAGCGCAAAAAGCGGAGTGTATGCGGCGTTGTGCAGAGGCAGGCAGTGTCGCGGCTCCGCTGTTTTTTGCCGGGGGTAAAGGATCGGCGCGGCGGAAAGGGGGAAGCAGGCCTCGCAAAAGGGACAAAATAAACTAAACAGGCAAAATAAACCGCGCAAAAGGGATAAAACAAATCGTGCAAAAGGGATAAAACAAACCGCGCACAAATGGGCAAAACAAACTGCGCAAAAGCGTATAAAACTCGATGCGCAAATATCTGCATAAATTGTAGGAATTTGTCCAATTTATTTGAAAAAAAGCGCAAGATATGGTATAATGGTATCAGTAATACAGTAAAATCGGGCATTGTTTTGCCCGCAAGGAAAAAGGCCGCTTTGCGGCGCGCAATGGGAGTTCGTCGGCAGGGAAAAAGCAAGTTTTTTCCCTCGGGCGAGAGGCGCGGCGGGCGGCGGATACGGAGGAAAATCAATGGCAAAATCGTACAGCGCGGAGGACATAAAGATTCTCGAAGGGTTGGACGCGGTTCGTTTGCGCCCGGGCATGTACATCGGCTCGACGGGCGTCAAGGGTCTGCACCACATCCTTTGGGAGATCGTCGACAACGCGATCGACGAGGCGTCGAACGGCTACGCGACGCGCATCGAGGTCAAACTCTACAAGGACGGCAGCGCGTCCGTCGAGGACAACGGCCGCGGCATCCCCACCGACATCCACCCCAAAACGGGCGTTTCGGGCGTGGAGGTCGTCTTTACCCAACTGCACGCGGGCGGCAAGTTCGACGAGCACAACTATTCCTTTTCGGGCGGTCTGCACGGCGTGGGCGCTTCCGTCACCAACGCCCTCTCCGAATGGCTGAAGGTGGAAGTGTACCGCAAAACAGTCTACAAAATGTCCTTCCATTCCTACTACGACGAAAAGGCGGAAAAATATATGTCGGGCGTGCCCAACGAGCATCTGACCGACACCAAGGAAAAGACGGAAAAAACGGGTACGTTCATCCGTTTTAAGCCGGATGCGAGCGTGTTCGATACCGTCAATTTCAACTTCGACACCGTTTCCAAGCGGCTCAAAGAGCTGGCGTTTTTGAACAAGGGGCTGGAGATCAACCTCATCGACGAGCGCGTGCCCGAGGACAAAAAGCCCATTGCGGTCAACTACAAGTACGACGGCGGCCTGCACGACTTTGCGATGTACCTCAACGAGGGCAAGTCGCCGCTGTACGACAACCCCATCGGCTATAAGACGGAGAAGGACGGCATCCTCATCGAGTTCGCCATCCAGCATACGAGCGACTTTACCGAGAGCCTGTTCTCCTTCGTCAACAACATCCCCACGCCGGAGGGCGGCTTCCACGAGACGGGCTTCCGCACGGGGCTGACCAAGAGCCTGAACGACATCGCCCGCAGCATGGGCGCGCTCAAGGACAAAGATCAGAATTTGCTCGGCGAGGACTTCCGCGAGGGGCTGACGGCGATTCTCTCCATCAAGATGAAGAACGTGCAGTTCGAGGGGCAGACCAAGACCAAGCTCGGCAACGCCGAGGCGCGCCAACCCGTCGAAACGGCGACCGTCGAGGGCATGGCTGCGCTGTACAAAGACCCCAAATTGAAGGACACCTTCGACGAAATCATCAAAAAGGCGCAGTCGGCGGCGCGCGTGCGCATCGCGGCGCGGCAGGCGAAGGAGGTTGCGCGCGCGAAAAACTCCATCGATAACCTCACGCTCGTGGGCAAGCTCGCCGCCTGTACGGGCAAAAAGCCGGAGCTGAACGAGCTGTTCATCGTCGAGGGCGATTCGGCGGGCGGCACGGCAAAACAGGCGCGCATCCGCCTCACGCAGGCGATTCTGCCCCTGCGCGGCAAGCCGCTCAACGTGGAGAAAAAGCGCATCGACCAGGTGCTCGCCAACGAGGAAATCCGCACCATCATTTCGGCGCTCGGCGCGGGCTACGGCAGCGATTTCGTGTTGGACGATTTAAAGTACCACAAGGTCATCATCCTCTCCGATGCCGACCAGGACGGCATGCACATCCGCTGCATTTTGCTCACCTTTTTCTTCCGCTACATGCGCGAACTCATCAACAACGGCAACGTGTACATCGGCATGCCGCCGCTGTACAAGGTGTATAAAAAGGACATCGTCGAATACGCCTACGACGACGAGGAGCTGCAAAAGAAGATCGAAATCGTCGGCAAGGGCTACCAAATCCAGCGCTACAAGGGTCTCGGCGAAATGAGCGCCGAACAGCTTTGGGAGACGACGATGGATCCCGCCCGCCGCAACCTCATCCGCGTGAACATCGAGGACGCCGCCGAGGCGGAGCAGATGGTCACGGCGCTGATGGGCGACCGCGTCGAGGCGCGCAAGGAATTTCTGGCGCAGAACGCGAACTTCAACAAGGTCGATACCTTCATCGACCGCGTGAATATTTAACGAGGGAAGAATATGGCAAGGAAAAGGAAAAACGAGAATAAGAACGAACTTCCCCCGCAGCAGGAGAGCCAGGGCGAGGTATTCCTAACGCCTTTGGAAGAGGTTTTGCCCAATTCCATGCTGCCGTATGCCGAGTACGTAATCCTCGACCGCGCGCTCCCGCGCGTGGAGGACGGCTTAAAGCCGGTGCAGCGGCGCATCCTGTACACCATGTACGACATGGGGCTCACCCCCGACAAGCCGCACAAAAAGTGCGCGCGCATCGTCGGCGACTGCATGGGTAAATACCACCCGCACGGAGACTCCTCCGTGTACGACGCGATGGTGCGCATGGCGCAGGACTTCAACATGCGCATGACGCTCGTCAACGGCCACGGCAACTTCGGCTCCGTCGACGGAGACCCCGCCGCGGCAATGCGTTACACCGAGGCGAGGCTGGAGCCGCTCGCGCTCGAACTTCTGCGCGACATCGAAAAGGACACCGTCCGCTTCGGGCTGAACTTCGACGACAGCTTAAAGGAGCCGGAAACGCTGCCGGGCAGGTTCCCCAACCTCCTCGTCAACGGCGCTTCGGGCATCGCGGTCGGCCTTGCAACGAACATCCCGCCGCACAATTTGGGCGAAGTGATTGACGGCGTCGTCGCCTATATCAACAATCCGAAAATCAAGCTGTTCGAGATGATGAAGTACATCAAGGCGCCCGACTTCCCCACGGGCGGCTACATCATCGCCAACGAGCTTTTGCAGGCGTACGAAACGGGGCGCGGCAAAATTACCCTGCGCGCCAAGGTGAACGTCGAGGAAGGGGACAACGACAAAAAGCTCATCGTCATCACCGAGCTTCCGTACCAGGTCAACAAGGCGAAATTGCTCACCAAAATTGCCGATTTGCGCGAGGAGAAAAAGGAAATCCTCGGCGGCATCTCCGAAATTACCGACGAATCCGATAGGGGCGGCATGCGCGCCGTCATCAAGGTCAAAAAAGATGCGGACGTCGATAAAATTTTGGCCGCGTTGTATAAATTTACCGACCTCGAATGCTCCTTCGGCATCAACATGGTCGCTATCGCGGACGGCAAGCCGCAGCAGATGGGCTTGCTCGACATCATCAAGCACTACGTCGCCTACCAGCGCGAAGTCGTTTTGCGCCGCACGAAATACGATTTGGCGCAGGCGAAGGAGCGCTGCCACATCCTGGAAGGCCTCATCATCGCGGTGCGCAACATCGACGAGGTCATTCAGATTATCAAGACGAGCGAATCGGTGCCCGCGGCGCGCCAGCGCCTGCGCGAGCGGTTCGATTTGTCCGAGCGGCAGGCGCAGGCCATCCTCGATTTGCGGCTGGCGCGGCTCACCAAGCTGGAAATTTACAAGCTCGAGCAGGAGCTCGAGGAGCTGAAAAAGCTTATCGCCCGCCTCACCGCCATCGTGGAGAGCAAAAAACTGCAGATGGAGGTCGTTTCGGACGAGCTGAAAGAGATTAAAAAGGCGTACAAGAGCGAGCGCAAAAGCAACCTCGTGTTCGACGTCGCCGACATCAAGGTGGAGAAGTTTGACGACGTGCGCCCCTCGGAAAAGTGCGTGCTCGTCTACACCGCCGACGATAAAATCAAGGTCGTGCAGGAGAAAAACTTCAACATGTCCGATAAGAACCTCGGCGAGCGCTCCACCCTGTCCGACATTCTCAAATTGCAGCTGCACACCGCGACGGATAAAATCGTGTATTCTTTCACGAACATGGGCAACTGCTATAAAATCGACTTCGAAGATATCGTGCCCGGCAAACTCAAGGATAAGGGCATGAAGTATTCCGATATCTGCCCCGACGCGCAAGAAGGCGAAAAGCCCGTCTACTTTGCCGAGGTGGGTGAAAAGATGTCCAAGGGCAGTTTGCTGTTCTATTCCAGGCTCGGCTACGTCAAAAAGAGCGATTGGAAGGAGTACAACATCCTCAAATACGCATTCCAGGCGGTCAAGGTCAACGAGGGCGACGAGATTATCGGCATCGAGCAGGACGACCCCGAGCCGACCACGACGCTGTTCTTCGTCACGGCGGGCGGCATGTGCCTGAACGCGTACAAGAACGACATCCCCACGCAGGGGCGCATATCGGCGGGCGTGCGCGGCATCGCGCTCGCGGAGGGCGATTACGTCGTGTACGCGGGGCAAATCGACGGCGAAGGGGAAATTATCGTCGCGACGGACGGCAACACCATCAAAAAGGTCATTGCCTCGCAGATTGATCCGATGGCGCGCTACCGCAAGGGCGTGAAGATTGTAGACCTCGGCAAGGGGCGCAAGGTCGCCTATTCCGACTACGTCACCGAGCCGTACAAGTTCGCCGTGCAGATGGACGACGGTTCGCTTATCCAGGCGGATACCGAGGAGGACATCACCATCGAAGACCGCACCACCAAGGGCAAGAACATCAAGCTGAAAAAGGGATGCAAGGCGGCCGCCTTCTGGTCGATGAAGTATTTGAAGAGCTAAAAGGTTCTCAAATTTTCTTTTGAGCTGACAAAAGAAAATTTCGAGAGAAAAGGGAGAAACCTGCCGACAAGGCGGCGGTTTCTCCCTCTTTTTTGCCCTTTTAAGGGCGCACATATTATTTATGGCAAAAAATTCACCCTCTTCCCAAAAGCAAAAGTGTTTGCAAATTGGGTTGCGCGGCGCAAAAGCGTGGTTTTGCTTGCGCGAGGAAATTATTAAAAAGCCGTATGTATGCGGCAAATCGGGGGGGGGGAAAGTAAAAAGCGTGGTTTTTACTTTTTCGAGTGATTATTAAATTTCCGTTAAGTATTGACAGGCGGTAAGGGGTGTGCTAATATTATAGCGAACAAGAACGTTGCGGAGTGCCGCCGTTCAAGCAGGGAGGGGGAGTATGAGAAAGTTTACAAGGATCGGTGCCTGTCTTGTTTCAAGCCTGTTGCTGATAGCCGCCGTGCTGTGTGTGGGGTGCTCGTCCGATATGTATTCGGAGGAGAAGCATATGCAAAGGATACGGGAACGGGCAGAGGAACGCTTTTTGGGGGAAGACAGCGAATATACGGGGCTGGAAGTATATCCGATTTATAATGAGTACGATGAGCTGAAATATGCTCTTATCGAATTTGAGCCGCAGGGTTTTGTTTATGTACTTATAAACGAGCAAGAGTATCCTTGGCGGGGTATGTACACCCTCAGCGAAACGGAATCTGAAAGCTGGATTCCGTATCGTGTGAAGGAGGGAGCAAGAGAGGAAATTGTAGATGCTGACGGGAACGTACATTATGGAGCTACAAACCACGAGTATATTCGTGATGAAAACGGGCAGGTGATTATCTATTACGAAAGCCATTTTAAAGTTGCGGGAATCGAGAATGAGCGCCGTTATTTCTTGTCAACCATACCGACCGTGTATATTGGTCATTCGCGTGGTAGGATTCCTGCGGTGAAACGCGGAGAGCAGTACCTCGATTTGGTGGACGGGGCAATGATCGACTATACGCCCGGCATGGAGTCGGCGTATGCGATCGCAGATGTAGTATTTTTTAATAAGGCTCATTTTGATTTGTAGAAGGGGAGAGTTGCTTACAATTTGAATTATAATAAAACGGAGAGATGTATTTTTTAACGCAACGATAGAGGGAAAGCTTTGAGGGGGATAAATAAAATGAAAAAGGCAGTTGCGTGGATAATGGCGGTAAGCGTATTGTTTGGAATCGGATATTGCTTCACCGGATGTTCTGTTCTCGAATCATTTCTCGGGCCTATTCTTAGTGAGCCGATAGAGGAAGCGAGCGATTATACGGAAGAAGAGCATTTGCAGCGCGTATCGGATTTAGTCGAAAAGCGTTATATGCAGGAGGGGAGCGAATACACATCGTATGAGGTGTACCCTGTCTATGATGAGTACGAGGAATTGCAGTATTTTGTTATAGATTTTGAACCTGAAGGCTATGTATATATCAAACTCAATAAAGTAATAGTCACTTTTGGGCCAAGTATGTATACTCGTTCCGATGAAAATGAATTTTGGAGACCATATACCTATGCGCCGGGTACGGAGTGCACGGTGCCGGATGAAAATGGGGAGATGGTTACTTATGAAGATATTTTGTTCAGACAGGATGAAAACGGGAATTATTATGGTTTCCGCATCAGCCATTTCAAGGCGGCAAATATTGCGAATGAAAAGAGATATCTTTTGCGGATATATACAAAATCGGGAAGTTTTCTAGGCTTAGTACCTGCGGTAAAGCGAGGGGATAAGTATCTGAACCTCGTATCGTGGGAAGAAATGGAGTTTTATCCGGGGTTACAGACAGACGAATGTCCGTATGCAGATATTGTGTTTATTGGCAAATCAGATTTTGATTTATAGTGGAATATAAAAAGGAATCGCAGTAATATCAACAAATATTAAATTTCAGCCGCCCGAAAGGGCGGCTTTTTGCTGCCCTTTTTTCGGTTGCGGAGGCGGCGCATATTCGGCGCGGCGGGCGAATATACATATAGCACGTTTGAGAAAAGGACGAAGCCGGTTTCCGCCCGTTCCGTGAAAAAATACGGCCGGGGCGGTTTCGACAAAAGTTGCCGCAATCTGCCAAAAACGTACAGATTTTTTGTCTGCGGATACGCTATAATCAGGAGGAAGAAAGGGAATGAAAGTCCGCGTGTTTCGCCTGCGCAGAGCGCTGCTGCCCTGCCTGCTGGCCGCCGTGTTTTTCGCATTGGCGCTGGCTCTGCATTTTACGGGCGCGTACGCCGTCTATACGGGCGGAACGGTTCGCAAACTCCCCATCTACAGCGTGGAAAGGGAGGATAAAAAAATCGCCATTTCTTTCGACTGCGCGTGGGGCGTCGATTACACGCAGGAAATTTTGGACGTTCTGGCGCGCGAAAAGGTGCGCGCGACCTTCTTCATGGTCGAGTTCTGGGCGGAAAAGTACCCCGAATACGTGCGCAAAATCGCCCTCGGCGGCAACGAAATCGGCACGCACAGCTCGACGCACTCGTACATGTCCAAGCAGAGCGAGGAGGAAATCCGCGCGGAGCTTGCAAGCTCGTCGGCGGCAATCGAAAAGGTGACGGGCAAAAAGGTGGAATTATTCCGCGCGCCCTACGGCGATTACGACGATTTGCTCATCCAAACCGCGCAGGATATGGGGCTGTATACCATCCAATGGGACGTTGACAGCCTGGATTGGAAAGACCTTTCCGCAGCCGAGATATCCATGCGCATCGTCAACAGCGTCAAGAGCGGCAGCATCATTTTGTGCCACAACAACGGCCTGCATACCGCCGAGGCGCTGCCCATCGTGCTGGATACGCTCAAGAACAGCGGCTACGAGTTCGTGCCCATCGGCGAGCTAATCTACCGCGAAAATTATACTATTGACGCGAGCGGCAGGCAGTGCCCCGCGGAGAGCTGAAATACGGCGAAAATTCGCTGCTAAGATAAAATTGATTTCGGTACGACTTGAAGGAGGATATTTTTATGAACGGCACCGAGAAGAACAACAAGGTATTCATTATGGGCGAAATCGTCAGCGAGGCGACCTTTTCGCACGAGGTATACGGCGAGGGATTTTACGAGCTGAAAGTAAAGGTGATGCGCCTTTCGGGGCAGGCGGATATTCTGCCCGTCACCGTTTCCGAACGGCTGATTTCCGAGCGGGATTTGAAGGTCGGTTCCACCCTGTGCGCGGTGGGGCAGTTCCGCTCCTATAACAAGCTGGAAAACGGCCGCTCGCGGCTCATGCTCACCGTGTTCGTGCGCGAGCCGGTCGACGCGCCGCCCGCCAAAAACCCGAACAGCATCGTTCTGAGCGGCTACATCTGCAAGCCGCCCGTCTACCGCACGACGCCCTTCAACCGCGAAATCGCCGATTTGCTCGTCGCCGTCAACCGCGCCTACAACAAGTCTGACTATATCCCGTGCATCGCTTGGGGCAGGAACGCGCGGTTCGTCAAAAATTTGCAGGTAGGGGACAAAATCGCGCTTTCCGGCCGCATCCAGAGCCGCGAATACCAGAAGAAGATATCCGAATACGAAGTCAAAACCATGACCGCTTACGAGGTTTCCATCTCCAAGCTCGCCGCTTTCGACAGCGCGGAGGAGTTCGACTTGGAGCAGGAATTCAACCTCTATACGGGCGCGGCGCACGCCTTCGAGCATACCGAGGGGGAATAATCTTGCCGATAAAACGCCTCCGAGCCAACGGCTCGGAGGCGTTTCGTGTAACATAAAGAAAAGCGGGGCATCGCTGCCTCGCTCTCTTTTTTTGTCCGTAGTATCGGCTCGAGCCGCTTCCCCGTGAACGGAGTCTTTTCGATGAACTCCGCGACGATGCGCGGGAGCTTGCCGTAGTGTACGGGGCACACGAAAACCAGGGGGTTTTTCGAATTGACGGCGCGCGGCTTTTCGGCGCGGAAGCCTTCCGCGAGGGGCTTTGCCTCGTCGCCCGTGAGCTCTGCAAGTTTTTCCGCCGCATGGCGGCTGTTTCCCGTTCCGCTGAAATAGAGATTCATATGTTTTTCCTCTTTGAAAGTTTTTGCGGCGATGCGCCGCGGATATATTTACTAAATAAAATATGATAGTAAATAAAATGCTACTTTATTCCATTATAGGGCGTCAGCGGCGACCTGTCAACTATTTAAACATAAAAAGGCGCGGAGGAACTCAATTTTGAGTTCCTCCGCGCTCGCTTTTAAAGAGGTACGGAGATACAATGCGGTATTGCGGGAGTACGGCTCAAATATTTGAGGGTTGCGGGCAGAAAGGGGGACGAGCACAGGGCGCGGCGCAAGGGGGATACGTGCTCGGCGGAGGAGAAGGGAGGACGCGCTCGGCGCCGTGGAGATGGGCGGCGCAGGGATACGCGTTGCAGGGGATGCAGCGGACGGAAAAAGGGGCGGGCAAAGAAAAAGCACCCCGCGCGGAGGCGCGGGGGTGTGCGGTTGTTCAGATATCCTTGGAGAGGATGCGGAAGAGAGTTTCGATGGCCGCCTGAAATTCTTCCATCTCGCGGATGTCCATGTTTTTAAAGCTTTTTTTATAGCTTTCGATGTTGCAGGAGGTTACTTTTTCGATGTATTCTTTCGCCTTGTCCGTCAAGACCACTTTGATCACGCGGCGGTCGCCCTGTTCGCTGCGCCGCTCCGCAAAGCCGTTTTCCACCAATCTGTTTACGAGCTTGGTCGCCTGCTGCTTGGGGAGCTGCAATGCCTTTGCCAGCTCCGACATCGCAATTCCGTCTTCAAACCACACTAAAAACTGCATGCAGTTAAACATTTCGGAGGTGATGCCTTCGTCGAGCAGCTGTTTGAACGGCCGTGCAATCTTGTTCTGCCACAGGGGGAGAAGTTTTATGAGCGTTTCCTGCGTCTTGAAAAAGTCCATCGCCGCCTCCGTTTATTGCATCGTCGGCTGTTTGCGCAGTATCAGATAACAGGTGCTGAGCAATACCGCCGCCGTGACCACCGCGACGACCGCCAAAATAACGAGCGTGGAAGGCCCCGCTTCATACAGTAAATCGGCGTCGACCTGTCCCGACCATACCGTTCCGCTTTCGTCGGTATAGGTCACGTAAACCAGATTTTCGGCGTTCGGCTCGCCGAATACTTTGACTTGCTCTTCGTCGGACAGCTCGATGAATTGTTCTCCGCTGTAGAGGGTAATCGTCTCGCCGCGCGCCACGTTGCGGAAGGTGAATTCCGTGCCTTCCCACGAGGCGGAGGCGTCGTAGTTCAAAACGTAATTGGTGGGGATAAAGCCGTACACCGTTTCGCCGTCAATCGTCGCCGCCACGAAATAATAGTCGAAATCCAAGCCGTAACCGGGCGCGTTTTCGTCCGCAAGGCTTTGCAGCGTTCCGTAAACGGCTACGCGCGTCGAGCGGGAAAGCCGCGTTGCATCGTTCGAATAGATGGTTTCGCCGCCCGTGCGCAGGAGCGGGAAGCGGTACAGCCCCACCTCGTTGGTGGTATAGCCGGTGTAGGGGGGTGTCTCTTCGGTGTAGCCGCCGATTGCGGAGAGATCTCCGTCCAGAACGAGCGCGAGCGTGTATTCGCGCGTCGGGGCGATTCCTTCCTCCGTCGAGGGGGCGTAGCGGTAGAACGCGACGACCGTGCCCGCCGCAAGCTCGCACACGCGCACGCCCGTGCGCGCTTCTTCGGTGCGGGAAAAGCTCGTGTAGGGGAAAATATCCGTCGATTCGGTGATGGAACCGGTATCGGCGACGGGCAGTAAAACGCTGCCGGCGGGCACGGAGACGAGCATGTTTTTGGCGTCGTCCTCGCCGGAGGGGGCGCCGTGCAGGCTCGCGTACAGCCCGTCCGCCGCGATATTGTTCAGGGAGGAGGGGGCATTGGCGCCCAAATCCGCCTTTGCGATAAATCCGTCGGAGAGGATGTACATATCGCCGCTTTCGATGTCGAAGGTGAAGGATACGGCTTGCTTGGCTTCGTTGGAGTAAGCGATCGTGGAAAAATCGAGATTCACGGCGGTTGAAGAACCGCCGGCGCAGACGGTGTTTTCCGTCAGGCCGTACAGATTGCCCGCATAGTCTACAACGATTTCGATGGTGGCTGTTGAAAATTCCGCCACTGTTTCGGGGTTGCCTGCGGCAAAGAATTGTTCGCCGGTATATTTATTCACATAGCCGGAGGAGAGGACGTAGATGTTTCCGAATAAGTCCGCCGCTATATCGGTCACGGAAGTGCGGGGCGCAATGGAGCCGCTGCGCGTTATTTGCCCGGTAGCCGCGTCCACTTCGTAGGTGGAGGAAGAGGAGCCGTCCGTCGATATTAAATAGTAATATCCGTACGAGTAAGCGGCCGCGGCAACGGTTCTGGCGGAGATGCCGTCAACGGCGGTCGGCGCACCTCCGCCGTAATCATACAAATATATTTCGGTATTTGTGACGGCAAGAAAGTTTTCGCTCCCGGCGCAGACGAAATTTGCCGAGATGCCGTCGAACGTCGTGTAGTTTCCGTCGCTATGGAGAACAATCCGCTCGTTGCCCGTATCCGCAATGACGACTTTGCCGCCGTAAACGGACACGTCTTGGGAATCGCCGATGCGGTTGTCGCTGTCCGAATAATGGGCGATTTCGTAATTATCGAAGGAGCCTGCATTTAAATCGTAGCGCAAAATGCGGCCGGCGGACGTCACGATATAGGCGAGATTTGCACTTTCATCCAGGCGCACTCCCGTATAATTGAGGTCGCGCGGTTCTGCCTGCGTGTCGCTGTTGCGGAAGTACAGGTAGTTATCCATGGAGATATAAATCAAATCGAAATCGTTCGTGCCCGTTATGCTGAAATTATAGACGCTGTAATTGACGGTAAACCGTTCGCGCGGTTCATCCGTCGGAGAACAGGTATAAATCTCTCTCCCCGCCGCAAAGTACACGGTGCCGCGATAGGAGGAAAACACCGGCCGGCTGGTGCTGTAGGGAATTTGGTTCAGCTGCGTTCCCTGCGCAATGGTGATTTGCCCGCCGGAAGCGGAAACGGACGTATGGAAAATATTGGCGCTTGCGTCCGTCGCGCTGGCGTAATACACATCGTTTCCCGAAAAGATGATGGAATAGGGCGAGATTTGCTCGATTCGGCTCGCCGTTTCCGGGGCGGAGCAATCGATGTAATAGAGCGTGCCGCCCGTCTCTAAAAAGAACAAAAATGTTTTTCCGTCCGCTTTATAAAAATTGAGGGAGGACAATACGTTGTTTGAACTGTGAACGTAGCGATAATACTGCGCGTTTTCCGCCGTGCGGTTCAGAATGTAAATGCAGGAATTGTCGTTGCTCGATTTATCCGCAACGGCAATGTAGCTGTCGTTGATGGCAAAGTCGGAGGGGTTTTCCAATTCGAGGTACTGCTCGTAGCTTTCGGGCAGGAATAACTCCAATTCTGCCGCGGTATCCGTATCGGAAAGCGGGGCGGCTTGCGTTTGTTCTTCCCGCGCGGAAGAGGCGGTGAGACTTTCGGCGTTTTCCGCCGCAAACGCCGAAAGGGCCGTGCCGCACACGGACACAGCCAATATCCATATCATCAAAAACGCTGCAATTGTTCTTTTCATTCGCTTCCCCGAAACGCGGCATGATCCGCGCCTTTTTCTCCGCTCGCTCGCGCGCCCGCATGCGCGCGCTTTTTATATATAATCGATTATACCACATTCTCTGCCGTTTGTCGACAAAATTCGCTATTTTCCTTGCACGGCAAAATTTTTTCGCACGATTTGCACGAAAACTTCTCTCTTTTCGCTTCGCTTTTAAAAAATTTTTTGTTAATTTTTGGAAAATTTTAAAAAACAGGCATGCGTATGCCTGTTTTATGCCGTATACTGTTTGTAAAAATACGAACATATGTTTGTATTTTTGTGGCAGGCAAACTGTAAACTGCCGCCGTTGTATGCGATAATGGATTTGGCTGACGGGAACCCCCGCCTATAAAAGAAGCCGGGGAGCGCCCGGTGGTGCCGCGCGGCGGCAAAGATTCGGCTGCCTGCGGCCGGCTGCGTTTTCTGCGGGCTTGGCGGGGTATTGCGGCGCGTGCACGGCGGGCGGAAGGCGGCCAAAAGTGTGTCGGGGAGGCGAGCGAAGAATGAAGGATTATCAAAAGGTATTGCTGTATGCATACCCCAAACTGGGGCGCATAGCGGAGGACATCGGGCAAATCGTGCGGGCGAAGGCGTGCGCGTCGGTCATGGGCAGAGAGACGGCGCTCGCGTGCGCGGAAAAACTCATCGGATACAATTTTTTGCGGGAACAGCTTCTGTTTTTGAAGGACGAACTGGACGGGCTCCTCGCAAATTTGACGCGCGAGGAGCAGTTTTTGCTCGAATATAAATACTTCCGGCGAAAGAAGGAGCTTGCCGCCTTTGCCGACGTGCGCCTCTCGTGCAGCGAGCGCACCTATTTCCGCCGCCAGCAGCGGCTGGCGCGCACAATCCATGCGGAGCTTTTGCGCCGCGGGCTGAGCGAGGAATGGTTCTTCGAGGCGTTTTCGGGCGTTTCCTTCTTTATGTCGGCGCTGGAGAGCGTGCGCGGCGGCGAGGGGCGGATGGTAGACAAACGTACGTGTGCGGGAATCCCCTGCGGCGGGCGCCCGCGCGGGGAAGAGAATCAGTCGAGTTGTTCGTAGTCGTCGAAGGGTGCGGGGCGGGCGGACGGCTTTGCGGGGCGGAACAAAAAGTACACCGCGCCCAGCGCCGCGACCGACAGCGCGCAGATGAGGATGATGTTGACGACGTTGGCGTTTCCGCCGCTCTCCTGGGGCGTTTCGGGCGTCTCCGCCGGCATATGCTCGGTGTTTTCGGGGTAATCGAGGGGCGGGCAGGCGCTCGCGGGGACGTAGCCGAATTCTCCGTTCATGTTCACATAGTAGTAGACGGACGAGCCGTAGTAAAAGGTGCCGTAAAAGGCGGCGGGAACGGTGTATTCGGTGAAAAACCCGTCGGGCAAATCCGCGCTGCCCACCGTAAAGGTTACCTCGGTATCGTAGAGGAGAAAGGGCGTTTCGGGTATATAATCGACGGGTTCCACGTCATCCGTGCGGCAGTAGCCGCGCACGGGCGTTGCGCTCGTGCCCGTCAGGTATTCCACGCGGTAATAGTCGCCCGTCTCGCCCGTTATCTTCACGAAGTAGGTGCGCGGCAGAATGAACAGGCCGCTTTCCGCCTGCGGCTGGGAGTACAGATAGACGTCTTCCTGCGTGACGCGCGCGTAGCCGTATCCGCTCTCCGGGTTCTCCTCGGCGCGGACGGGCGCGGGGGCAAAGAGCGGGAAACACAGCGAAAGGATGAGAAATAACGCCGCTGCGGCGGCTGTGATTTTATGCAGTATCATACCCAAATTCCTCCTGAATGGAACGGGGACGGCGCGGAAGAAAAGCCGCTTTCGTCCTGTGTTACGCCATTATAGCGGAAAACAAGGGCCGTTTCGGGGGAAATGCAGGGGAATTTGCGCGGATTTTGTCATATGCTCGAAAATGAAATTATACGGAAAATTTTAGAGATTGAAGGGGAGCAGGAACGGCGCAAGGCCGCCAACCCGCTCGCCGCATACAATACCGGAAGAAAAAAGCACAAAAAACAGATTGCCTTCCACAAGTGCAAAAAGCGCAACCGCTGGGTGTTCGGCGGAAACCGCAGCGGAAAGACGGAGTGCGGCGCCGTCGAGTGCGTGTACATGGCGCGCGGCGTGCACCCGTACCGCAAGAACCGCCGGGAGGTGTTCGGGTGGGTGGTTTCGCTCACCCAGCGCGTCCAGCGCGACGTGGCGCAGAAGAAAATTCTGCACTACCTCGCGCCCGAATGGATTGACGACATCGTCATGCTATCGGGCAAAAAGGGCTCGGATGCGGGCATCGTAGACCAGATTCGGGTGAAAAACGTGTTCGGCGGCATTTCCGTCATCGGCTTTAAAAGCTGCGACCAGGGGCGGGAGAAGTTTCAGGGCGCGTCGCTCGATTTCGTGTGGTTCGACGAGGAGCCGCCCAAGGATATCTACGACGAGTGCCGCATGCGGGTGATAGACCGCGCGGGCGACATCTTCGGCACGATGACGCCGCTCAAGGGCATCACTTTCGTGTTCGACGAAATTTATATGAACAAGCGGAACAACCCCGAGGTGTGGTACGAGTTCATGGAGTGGAGCGACAACCCGTACCTCAAAAAGAGCGAAATCGCCCTGCTCGAAAACTCGATGGACGAAAAGGAGCTGGAGAGCCGCCGCTACGGCCGCTTCGGCGTGGACGAGGGGCTCGTGTACCCCGAATTCGACGAACGTATCCACGTTATCGAGCCGTTTCCCGTTCCGCCCGAGTGGCAGGACAACATCTCCATCGACCCCGGGCTGAACAATCCGCTCTCCGCGCATTGGTACTGTGTGGACTTCGACGGGAACGTGTACGTCGTCGCCGAGCACTACGAGGCAAAGCGCGACATCGGCTACCACGCCGAAAAAATCAGGGAGATCAGCGCGCGGCTGGGCTGGCACACCGACTTTCAGGGGCGCATATGCGCACTCATCGATTCGGCGGCGAACCAGCGCACCCTCGCCGCCTCCAAGAGCGTGAGCGAGCTGTTCTGGGAGCGGGGCATCAACGTCAACGCGAACGTAAATAAAGATTTGTTTGCGGGCATCGCGCGGGTAAAAAGTTATTTGAAAGGGGAAAACGGCGTGCCGAAACTGTACATCTTCCAGGGGTGCGTCAACCTCATCCGGGAGCTGAAAGGGTATTTTTGGGGCGAAGGGGACGTTCCGAAAAAGCGGGACGATCACGCGCTCGACGAGTTGCGATACTACTTGATGACCAAGCCGCACAATGCTTCGCCCGCGGCGGAGCTCACGGCGGTACAGCGGGACAAGGAGCGGCTGATCCGACGGATGCGGGGGAGGGGATATGGAAAATAAGGTACGGGCGGCGCGGCCGCCATAATGCAGGACGGGAGAAGATATGAGCGACGAAATTCATGACGCGCTTTTGCGCCGCGCGCTCGGCTTCGATTGCGAGGAAACCGTGGACGAATACGGGTTCAGCGAGGGCGAGGAGGTGCTCGTAAAGCGCAAGGTGACAAAAAAATACGTGCCGCCCGACATATCGGCGGCAAAACTGCTGCTGGAGGAAAGGCCGCTCGGGGAGTATTCCGATGAGGAACTCGCCCGCGAAAAGGAGCGGCTCTTGAAACTTCTGCAAAAGGAGGAGAACAGTTGAAAGAGAGGGAGGGAAGGGAGACCTTCGACAAAAAATTCGAGGAGAGCGCCGTGCGGGAGGTGCTGGAGGCGTTCGAGGCGCGGCGGAGCGAGCGCAGGCTGTTGGAGCGCGGCTGGGAGCTGAACATGAACTTCCTGGCGGGCAACCAGTACTGCGGCATCAACCCCGCGGGGGAGCTGGAGGAGGAACAGCCCCGCTTTTACTGGCAGTACCGGCGGGTGTTCAACCACATCGCGCCCGCGTTCGATACGCGCTGCGCGAAGCTCGCGCGGGTGCGCCCGACGTTGACGGTGCGCGCCGCCACGGGCGAGGAAAGCGACATACGGTGCGCGAAAATCGCGACCAATGCCCTGCACTCGGTGTGCGAGGAGTGCGGGTTCGACGAGACGATTTCGCGCGCCACGGTGTGGAGCGAAACGTGCGGAACGGCGTTCTATAAGGTGCTGTGGGATGCGCGGGGAGGCAGGCAGCTCGTCGGCGGGGGAGAAGCAGGCAGGGAGGGTGCCGTGCGCATCGCGGCGGTGCCGCCCTTCGAAATTTATCCCGAAAACCTCGCCTGCGAGCGGGTGGAGGAGCAGCCGAGCATCATTCACGCCAAGGCGCTGCCCGTCGACGAAATCGAGAAACGGTACGGCGTGAAGCTCGCGGGGCGGGATATCTACGAGTTTTCGCTTTCGCCCTATTCGGCGGCGTCGAACTTTATGGGCGGCGAGGGCGCGTATGCGCGCAACGCGCTCAAAAACAGCGAGCTGGTTGTAGAGTATTATCGGCGGCCGTGCTCCGATTTCCCGAACGGGCGCCTGCTCATCGTGGCGGGGGACAGGCTGGTGCACTGCGGCGATTTGCCGTACAAAAACGGCGAAAACGGAGGGCGAACCTATCCGTTCGTGCGGCAGTGCGCCCTGCCCATGTCGGGCGCGTTCTTCGGCG
>CAKNLK010000028.1 GCA_930989535.1 uncultured Clostridia bacterium
AAAGGCGATCCGCAAGCGGGTCAGCGCGGACGCCTTTTCGCGGCGGGCCTTTCTGCCGCTGCGTGTTTTTCTTGTTTCGCTCGTTTGGAAACGGCGGTTTGAGTTTACCGTTTGCGCGGTTGCGTTTCGGTCTGTTTTTAGGCGTGAGCTTGTCTGCGGCGGCGCGTAGCGCCGCCGCACTCGTCTATGACAAGCTCACGCCTAACTGCCACCCCTTTTTGAATGTTATATGAAAATAGGCAGACATCAATTATGATGCCTGCCTCTATGTCTATATTGAATTTAATGTTATATCAAAGCGTGCCGTACAGAGAATAATACCTTTGTCTGATGCTTGCTTTCCTGTGATTGATAGTACCTCTGCCGATGCCCAGTTCCGCGCATACTTCGGCTTGCCTCATGCCGTTCATATAGCAGTTCAGTATGGCGAGTTCCAGAGCGGATAACTGTAACGCCGCTACAAGTTCGGCGTATTTACTGTAATCGGTCTGTTCTTTCTCAAAGCAGTTCACGGAATCCATTGGCAAAGCCTTATAATCCGTAAAATCTATGGATTTGACGACAGTTCCGCGCCTGTCTGTCCTGTTTCGAAGAAGATTGATGAAGCTGTCTACTTCACGGTAGCACGCAAGTTTAATGGTGATTTCTTTGCCCTTGCGATCTTTGCCGTAAATCTCTGACACTTTTCTACCTGTGAATTGATAAAGAAAGCAGGTTGCGGTTTGGGCTACGTCATAGCCATCCGATACTGTATAATCTATCTCACCCATATGATGCAGGTCTTTGATTAAACCGATATACAGCCTGTCTGCGATTTTCATATCGAACTTTTTTACGGTACGAAGCGCCTGCAATGCAATCATCTCGCCCATAAGTTTAACGTTTTCGGCAGAGATAGGCTCTGCGAACAAATCGCCTTCGTTGCGATACTTACCTTTTGAGAACTTTGTTACCAACATTTCCATTCGAGATACACCTCTGAATTTGTATTTGCCTTTTTCGGGCAACAGGCGGAGGTGCATAGGACGGTAAAAGGAAGGCATCTTCTCTGTCGGTCAGCGGAAGTCAACGGGACAAAGGCAAAATCGTTGCGTACAAGTCCGGAAATGCCTCATAGACGGCAAAAGAGCCGAGCAAGGAAACAATCCTTACTCGGCTCTCAATTCGTTTATATAGGTGTTTTAAGCGACGATTTTGCGGCCGTTGACGTCCGCGAGAACTATGCTACCATAGCCGACCGAAAAAGCAAATTCAAGAGGTTCAGTGAACGGAAAAAACAATAAAAAGAAAAGCCATGCGCGGCGGAAAAAGCGGCAGCCGATCCCCAAAAGCGGGTCAGCGGGGACGGCTCCGCGCCGCCGCGCTTTCGGTTTGGTTTTCCGTGTTGTTCTTGTTGTCTTTTTCGTGGTGTGTGCTTGGCTGGCGGCGAGCGCAGCGAACCGCACTTGTCTATGCCAAGCACACGCCCCCAAACCCAACCTCAGTAGAACACTAAAATAAACGACGGAAGTTTTTCCGAATTTTGCTTTTCGTTGTGGCGATGGTAGCATAGTTCTCGCGGAAGTCAACGGAAAAAATTATCGCTGAAAAATAGAATAGCGTATAAAACGAATGCCGAGTAGGTCAACGACCTGCCCGGCTATTTTTTTGCAATGCGCTTTTTACTCTGTATCTTTACGCAATAATTTTTTCGTTATCGTTGACTTCCGTATTACTTCCCTATCAATATCCTCTACCCCTATCTCGCCCGATGCTACTGCGCCGCTGCCGAAAAGGCAAAATATAATTCGGAGGAAAACTCTATGAAAACCAATGTTTCCAATTTCACCGAGTTCAGAAAGTATTATCTCTCTGAATTTGAACTGTACGACGGAGAAGCGTTCATCACCTTCAATATCGTCGGCATCGACCTTGACCGTAATGAAGTACAGGTTGCCGTAACGGACAGAGGCAAAATCAGCGTTGTAACGTATGACCTCTTGACGGATAAAAACGGAAGACTGTATTTTGAGTATGGCGTCATGTTCGAGCGCGTCCATCTGGACGATTTTGAGGAGGCTGCATAATGGAAAACTGCGAAAAAAACAGCAAACTTCTCTGCTCTGAGTGCAGGCACTATGACTACTGCGATATAGCAAAAAAATGCGACGGTATTTGTTATTCCTGCGACATCACGGAATGCGAAAACAATCCGGAATACAAGGAGGAAACGAAATGAAACTCACCCTTTCCAACGTCAAAGAATTGAAGCGTGCTTCGACCAACCCTCTTACAAAACACGTCTGCAACTATGTCATAGACCGCTGGAGCAACTATGACGACAAGAAGGGAATCTTCACGGATATCCTTCATTATGGCTGCCAATCGGGAATTGTAGGAGAACTCATCTACTACACCGACACGGTACGCTTCTACAAGCAGTACCGTCAGGAAATCAACGCGCTGCTGTACGAACTTATGGACAGCACAGGACTTTATGCTCCGTCGGAACTGTTCGGCGACAGGTGGGACAAGGAAGATCCCCTCGCACAGGACGACTTCAATCAAAATTTGCTGGCGTGGTTCGGCTTCGAAGAAACGCTCCGGAACATCGGCTACAACTTTGAAACTTTACAGGACTGTATTTAAGGAGGATACGAAAATGACAGACAAAAACATTGCAAAGAAAGAAAAGGCTATCGAACTGCTCAAGCAGATGGATATCTATGCCCCATATATCAAAGGTTTCCGCGAAAGTGACAAAGTATGCTTCTTTGAACGCTTCGGCGGTTATTGGGCTGAACAGGAACCCGAACTCTACGAAAAGATGAAATCGCTTGAAAAAAAGTACAAATGCCTCGTATATGCCATCACGCACGAATTTACCGAGTTCGGCGAGTGCTATTCCTTTCTCATCGTTACAGATTACAAGTCGGAATGGAAAACGCTTATGTACTCCGAGGGCAACCGTCATACGGCTTTCGCCTATGTCTGGAATAAAGACGACGACTGGTGCTCGGAATTTGGCAGTGTGACCGTACAGAGTTTCGGCGGCGGTATCCGCAGGATCGCGTGAGGCGGAACATGAAAGTATATCTTGTAAAACTTGCACTATCCTTTCAATATTACCTCAGTTTTCTGATTTCGGTCAAACCGAAAGGTTTTATTAAATAAGCATCGCTATACCTTTGGATATCGTTAAACACACCGGGGTCAACCCAACGAAGCGCATCATACCCTTTCAGATACTGCGGGCCGAACAGAGCATATAAGGTATTGGCGGCAATAACAGTGCCGCCTCCGTTTTTATCCATGCATAATAAAAACGGCTCATGCGAAACATTCTTTCCGCTCGCCAAGGTAACTGCATCGCCTTTCGCATATATCTCCTGCGCATCCGAATGGATTTTATATGCTATACGTCCGGAATAGAAAGGATATCCCTGTTCGGCGATATTGCCTAAACGAAGCGGTTTTTTCGCGGCGATATAATATTTGCCGCTGCGTTTATCCAACGCAAAATCTCCGACAATATAAACGGCATCCACTTCCGTCGCAAAATGCGTTTCAGGATTCAAAACGCTGCGATGACAACAGACCTCCGTTATATTATTCCGCTTTTCCCCTCGGATACGTAAAACATTTTCACCGGGTTTTATAAAAGGGCCGAGAGGCACGCGCGTAAAGGCGAGGTCCTTATAGCATTTTCGGTCCGTTACCTGTAATTCCCCTTTTTTTCGCATCGGGTGCAACGGTACGCCGTTCAGTAGAATTTCTTCCAAATTTTCCGCATTTTCAATAACGGCAAATACGGGCGACGACGGAATCTCCCCCACCCAGAATCTGTACTCTGCCGTAAAAGGCGTCCCTTCCGGCAGAGGATAAAACCGCCGATGCCATATATTTTGTACATGTTCATCGACGGGCGGCAACGGATCGTTCCCCGATGCAAATCGGACATGATCGATAACTAATGCATTTTCATCTAAAATTTGTATCGAAACAGGCTCGATTACGGAATACTCTCTCTCATGCCACGTCGTACCGTCTGCAACACGATCGGGCAACGAAAAGTTTTGGCATTTTGCGGCACTGCCGCAAAGAAAAACGGCACTTCCGAGCGGTTCCATGATAAAAGACTGCAAATGCTGCGGAATACGATATGTGTTCCCGTCGGAAAGGCACAATAAATAATCCGGCCTGCGCGGGAAAGCAGAAAAGTCAACCCGAATCTGCTCTTGCGCCGAACGATTCACCAACAAATAAACTTCCTCGTTCCCCTGCACACTCCTGCGGGCGATCAGATTCGGATATCCACCTTTCAATACAGCATATTTCTCCGCCAATATTTCTATCAGTCGCTCGGGAGAAACTGTTTCATAATTGCATTTTATCTCCGCTGATATGCCGTCTGTAAATTGAGGAAACTCCCCGCAACTGAAAATTTTTCCGACCTTGCCGAATTCATGCAGCAACGCGGCTGTATTCTTTTTAATGGATGCAAGAGGCGGCAGAACGACTACGTCATATTCGCTCCCGCCTACGACAAATTTATTGCCCTCAATACGCGCATGCCGTTCCAAAACGGTTTCATCCCCGATATGCCAATCAATTTTATGCGTTTCAAATAACGAACAGAGAGAAGCAAACGGAGTATCGTATTTTTCGCGCAACACCTTTTCATTGTCCGCGTCGTTCGGATTGTATTGCGCAAGTACGGATTGCAGAGGCGACAAAACTAAAATATGCACTTGCGGCTTTCCGAACGACGCGATTCTGCACAGCCTTGCGGCATAATCGGAAAAAGTTTTTTCATAAGGAAAATAGGGCTGCTGATAAAAAATATTGGGAGGATAGTCGCGCTTCCTTTCCCCGCGCATCGAATAATGCGATAGGTGCATGTTGATATAATTGATTCCGTGCACCGCCTGCCAATCTATAATTTTTTTGCGGCCCGTAAACCCGTTTTCATGCCCGATACCCGCAAAGCATTCGCTCAATGCGCGCGGTTTTTGCAGCTGTTCTGCCACCGATGTCATCTGTTTTACTGTTACCAATTGATCATTGTCTACGCGTGAAAGCTTATCGATGCCGGGCACATCCATAAACTCATAGCACGGCATAACGCCCGCCGTCCATTGCGCCTGTTCATACATACTCTCTTCGGCCATAAGGTGCCCCGTAAATTGAAGGCCGTGTTCCGCACAGTATTTTTGATAAGGAATCGTATAGCTTTCATTAAACTGCTCCGAAGCGCAACGAAAAAAATCCACGCGGATTTTTCTGTAATCCCCCTCATCAAAAAACAATTTGACGGCATGCTCTAATATATCGTAACCGCATTCTCTTTGGATCCTGCTGCGCAGATACGGGCTGTATGTCGTATGCGGAACGGAATAAAACCAATGAATACCGTAACAGGCTTCGTCTGAAAAAATATACTTTAAGGCACTGCCGAACAGCTCTCCCATATGTTTGCGATATTTTTCGTGGATCGTGCGGAAAAAGAATTGTATCGCTTCCGGATTAAAAATATCGATGTAACATTGTCCCGCAAACCGAACATTCCCGGAAGCACAAACGCGGATACAAATTTCGTATTCTTTTCCTCCGCGGGCGATTGAAGTTACCAGCGTATCGTTCGGCAACCTCGTTCCCTTTTCCAACAGCACAAGCGCCCGTTCATGAAAATCTTCGCTGTGGGCCGGCACCAATCCGGCACCGTAACCGCTCGGCCACATATCTTCGTCATACAAGTTGGCCTGCAAACCTATTTTCTGAGAATATTCAGCGCAAAATTTAACGAGCTGCATCCACTCTTCCGACAAATACGTGGTGACCAAACCAACCCTAGAATGCATAAAAAAGCCGCCGTAACCCGCTTGCTTCATGCAGCGCATCTGGCGGGACAATTCCCTTTTATTCAATTTTTCATTCCAGCTCCAAAAGGGTACGGGCCGCATTTCTCTTTTCGGGTATTTGAAATTTTTGACCATTCCTTTCTATTATCCTTTCTGTTTGTTTTACCGTGCGCAGAGTTTATAACTCCTGCGCACGGTTTACAATTTCCGTTATTAAAAATCCCAAAAGGCAGCCACAATATTCATCGCATACAGGCGCATAAAAAAGTCGTTCGGATGATTTATGTTGTTTGCACTCATATCGATAAATTTTTTACCGCGGTTTTCAAGCAAATACTCGTGCAACGGCTGCATAGCAACCGTAACGACGCTGTTTTCCCGATAACCGTCAGCCACCTCTTCAAGCAATGCTGCAAACCTTTCCTGCATCCCGCCGGCCGCGCTTTCCGGATTTGCAAGCATAGGCGCGACTAAGATAAATTCGCAATCCGGATTCTGCTCCAACAAAATATCCATCGCCGATTTGATATTGTTCTTGTATTGCGTATCCGAAGTTCCCGTCGTCGTATCGTTCATTCCGAAAGCCAAAATTATAAGGTCGGGATTATCCGTTAACGCCTGACGAGCCGCGGTTGCTGCGTATGCAGACGTCTGCCCGCCGACAGACTTATTGACATACTGCACATCGGTATTAAAGTTTTCCTCAAAAAAACTTCGGATCAATTCCGAATAACTGAGGTTATAAGGCTCAACGTTCAGAAAATCGCTTGAATTTGCGCCCTCTGAGATACTGTCGCCTAAAACAGCCATCGTTATGGTTTCTTTATTTTTCAATGACTGCAATGTGTTCGGGAGCGCTCCGTTTATATATTCCGAAACTATACTCCTGTCCATTTCAGAATTATCGAATTCGTATGTCACGAATATCTGATGCTGAAAATAATAAGGAGTTTCCGAATATACCAGCGTAGGTCCGCCTCCCGCTCCGGGAAACGCATTGAATCCCTCCGGCAAGGCGCCCTGCCCCGCATATAACGAAGAACGCGTAATATAGGGTATTTCTGACCCCTCCAGCCTTGTAATCGTTCTCGTTTGAGGATCGAATGTATAATCAACGCCTTCCTTGTAGGTTTTTGTCAAGGTGCTGTCGCGCACCACGATTTGTGACGTAGGAGTAAATGCGATGACCCCGCTCGCCGGTTGTTCATCCTCCTCGACCAACATCACCGATTCGTTATACATTGTATCCGAAAGCCAAAAGGGTGTAACCATTTCCATTGTTTCAAATCTATCGCTCGGCATGCCGAGTTCCTCCTGCTGTGTGCCCGGCGAACAGGCGCAAAATACAAACAAACAAGCTGCCAACAGAGCATAAATCCATTTCTTTCTCAAATCTCTACTCCTCAATGTACGCTGTAATCTTCACGCGGCTCCACTCCAGCTGACGTTCGTCCATCATGGCGATACCCTCCGAAGAATACAGTTCCATATAATTCACACCGTATACGATAAACATCGTTTCGAAACCATGCCCAAGTTCATCTCCGATCCAGCCGACGTTATGTGTAATCGTGGAGGAAAAATCCTGCGCAGGGCGCTGCCATGCGTCGTCGCCCCATTGAAAATTCACGCCGTCATAAGAAATACCAATGCGGACATTGGCGCCGTTTAATACGGGGGTATTGTCTGCATAATCGTCATAGTCGCAGGCAACAAAAATTTCCAGATCTTCCATCCACTTGACATCTATGGAGCCTTGCGGTTGGATCGCTCCGCCCACATTATTCGGCGTGGACACAATCTGTTCGGGATAGCCGAACGTTTTTCCGTCTGTGCTCTTGCGCAATAAAACGCCGTCTAAATCGGGGGAATCTGCCGCCCCTGCCTGCGTATAATAATACAGCCAAAATTCGCCGTCTTTATACAACACGCTGGGGCCGCCGGCACCATAGTTATAAGCCCCGCCCGGCGATTGCACTTCTTCGGGCAAACAGTCGACCACTTCTCCATACAGGGTATAATTGATTCCGTCGGAAGAAGTCGCCAAATAAACACGGTTGCCTAACCAACCGGGACCGAGCGCTGAAAAATACATATAAAACGTTCCGTCGACTTTAACCACCGTAGGATCCCCGCCATAATTATAGGGCTGGTTCAGTTTTCCTTCGGGATCCTCGATATACAGGCGGACAGGTTCGCTCCATCCGAGTTTCGGGTCGACCGTTTCCATATACCAAATAACGTCTGACGCGCCCGCCTCGGGAACGCTGCAGCCGTACCAAAGCTTATACTTCCCGTCAGAGGAATCATACATCCCGCTCGGGCTGTATGAACCGTACAAAGTATAGCGAACGCTGCCCAGATATTCGCTCTCCATCTGATAATTACTGATCGTTGTCGTCATGGAAACTTGCTTTGTCGAATAAAACTCGATCGAATAAATATCGTTGCGCTGATAGCTTCTCCCGTCGACGTGAGACCCGATATCCTGTGTGGATGTGCAGAACGCTATATGAGAAACATACTGCCTGGACTCCTTCGGGATCACGCCAAGATCGAAAGTGATATCGACAAGGTCGCCCGAGTTCCCGTTATAAGTACCGACCAAAGTGCGCACAGGGTTATCCTTATCCAGCCGCGTTTCCACATACACGGATAAATTTACGGAATTGCTGTCCGGATTTTGCCCTCGGAAACGAATACGCAGCTTATCATACGGCCGGACATCTTTATAGGCCGCAGACGTGGATACATACAAGCGGAAACGAGCTTCCGTAACACCGTTTTTAGAACCGTCTGCGGCGGGCAGAACATACCAATAATTGCTGTCGTCCGCCATGCCTTCCGTATTCCCGTACTCATACATATTCTGCTTGTCCTCGGGCAGAGAAATCTGCTCATAATCGGCCGAAGGCTCTGATTTCGTCCAAAAATGCGGAGATCTGTTCGTTGTTCCGTCATAGGGCAGATATACGGTACCCTGTTCAAAATCCGCTAACTGCTTCCTTAAACTCAATTCCTCGGTATATCCCGCCGTTCCGGGAGCGACCGTTTCGCTGACCGCTGCCCCTATAAAATTATAAGGGTTATATTCGCCGCCGACATTGACGCAAAAGCCGGTAATGCCTGCCGCAAGAAAAACCAACGAAACTCCTCCTGCGATAAACCATCTGCCGATTCTCAGCTTGCCCTGAGCTTTCTGCTTTTTATCTTGCATGATATACACAACCGTAAATGCCCCGACGGCGACGACGGCAAGCACAACGCCCGCTATGCCTAACCAGGTTAAAGGCGTCGCCTCCTCCACTACCTGTACATCGACGACGGGCGAATCCAATTCGTCTTCGGCGTAGTCAAAGGTAGGTGCATTGACCCCGTTATTTTCCCCTTCCGTGATGCCCGAGCCCCCTTCATAGGCAGATGCCGCAACCGGCAAAACAACCGTAGCCAAGAGCAAAAAGCACAGAACAAATATTGCTGCGACTCTTTTTCTGATCATTTTCTACCTCCTCTTTTTGATTATCCTTTCACGCTCCCCATTACTACGCCTTCCATCAATTGATTTTGGAAGATAAAGAACAATATGATGCCCGGGATCGATAACAGCGTAGAAGTGGCCATCTGAATATTCGGGTAATTATTTACATTATAATCACCTTTGAATTGCATATAAATGCCCACCGCGAGCGTCCAAACTTTTTCGCTCCGCAAAAAAATCAACGGGCCCATAAAGTCATTCCAGCAGGAAAGGAACGTATTCACCAATATCAACACAACGACGGGCATACACAAAGGCACAATCAGGTTGATGAATATCTGAAAATGATTGGCTCCGTCGATACGCGCCGCCTCGTTCATCGCGTTCGGCAACCCGCGCATGTATTGCTTGCAAAGGAATATATTGACAATTCCTCCCCCGAATACGGCCGGAACGGTCAAAGGCAATAATGTGTTCAGCCACCCTAATCCTACATACATAATATAGAGCGGAATCTGGGTAACGGCGGCAGGCAACATCATCGTGGATAAAAGTACCGCAAAAATCAAATTTCTGCCCTGAAATTGAACTTTCGTGAATCCGTAAGCGCAAAAAACAGAGGTGAGCGGCACCGCCACAAGGTTGACGGCAAGCACAATGATTGTATTCAAAAGATAACGGAAAAGCTGCGGGCTTAATGAAGCTTTATAGGCGCCGAGATAAAAGCTCGTCGGGAAAAGGCGCACAGGCAGGGTCGTGACTTCCTTTTCCGTCATAAAACTTGTTAAAACCATGTACAAAAAGGGAAAAATGAAAAACAAAGCAAACAGACACATGAAAAAATATGTAACGCTCAACGCAATCCTTTTTCTTGTCTTCATGCGGTGGTTGCCCGTTGCGGCTTTATCGGATGATTCCGATATTTGACGAATCATTGCGCATCCTCCCCATAAAAAGTCCATTTATTGGTTTTGAATATGACTACAGTCAAAAGCCCTATCACCAAAAACAGCATCCACGCCAATGCCGAAGCATACCCCATATTCGGAATATCCTGCCCGAATGCCGAATAATAAATGCGCAGCCCCCAGAACATCAGCGATTCGTCAGGCCCCGGGCCACCCTGCAAAATAATAAAGGCTCCCGAGTAAGCCTGCAATGCCCCGATGATCCCCAATACGAGTTTATAAAAAATCATCGGCGTTACGAGCGGAATGGTAATTTGAAACAGCCTGCGGAATACGGATGCGCCGTCGATGGAGGCCGCTTCATAGAGTTCGGTGGGAATACTTTTCAGCTGCGCGATCCACAAAATCATGCTGCCGCCCATGCCGAAAAGGCTCGTAAAGAGCAATGTAACCATTGCCGTTTTCGAACTCGTGAAAAAAGTTCCCGCCGGCAAACCCAAGGCTGCAAGCATAGAATTGGCAAGCCCGTATTCAATATCGAAAAAGTTCCTCCACAGCAAACCGGAAGCGATGGAAGGCATGATGCACGGCAGATAATACAGCACGCGGAAAACTTTGATTCCTTTCACCGATTTATTCAGGAGCAAAGCCAATGCAAAAGACACGACCAGATCAAGCGGAACCGCCGTTACCGTATATAAAAACGTAACCGACAACGATTTACTGAACTTGTCCCAATCTATCGTAAATGCACGAATATAATTCTGAAGGCCGAAATTTTGCATCGGCAAAATCATATCGTAATCAAAAAAACTATATACGAATGATGCCAGCATCGGCCAAAGCGTAAAGATCAAAAACCCCAGAACGGCGGGGCACACAAAGATGTACCCCACCCAGTTCTTTTTGAGCCAATTCCTGATGACGACAGAAGGTTTTTCTTTAACCCTGTTCATACGAATTTATTATCCCTCCTGGATGCGGTTGATTTCCGCCGCTTTCCCCGTAATCAGTTCTTCCAAAGTAGCATAATCGTCGTCCGGACCGCCGTATTTCAGCTGTATGACGTTATCGAGCAAATTCAGGAGCGTATTGTTGATATCCGTACTATACGCATCATCATAATAGTCCGCATACGGAGGAACAAAATCCCTCCCCGGATACAGCACGAATGCCTGATGATTGAGGAACGGGTCGGGATATTCCGTCCACGTCGCCTCAGGGTCTTCGGCAAGGCTGATCATGGAGGGCACCGCGGCACCCGTCTGTGAAAAGGCTTCCATGCCGTCTTCACTCATGATAAACTCAATAAATGCCCATGCGGCATTTTTATCTGACGAGCGGTTATTGATTGCATATCCCGTACAGCCCGCACCGGTTGTGGCCGTAGGCAATTCGGGGAAAGCTGCAAAATCAAAATTAAGATCCGGCATCGATGCGCAATTATAGACCGACGGGCGCGACAAAATCCACATCGCAGCCTTGCCGAACAGAAATATATTCTGCGTTTTTGTAATGGGATTGACTGCATATCCCTTCTGATAAAGCTGCTGTAATTCCGTCAATCCGTCTTCGAGGTTTTCAAACAGAGCGGTGCCGTCTGTATCGAACCATTCTCCGCCGAATCCTACCCCCACGGCATAATAGACGGGTTCCCAAACCATCATCGCGTCGACGGCATACACGTCAGTGTAACCTGCCGCCGTAAGCCCTGCTTTCAGGTCTGCACACGTCTGAACGAACTCATCCCACGTCCAATCATCCTCAGGATATGCCACTTTTGCCGCATCAAACAGATCGGTATTGTATACGACGGCTATCTTATTATAATCGCGTGGAAGCATATACTGCTCGCCGTTATATTGCCCGATTTTGATCATCGAATCGTAATAAAGACTGGTATCGAAGCCCGAAGCCTCCATATACGGCGACAGGCTTTGAAACACTCCGCGGCGGGCCAGGGAAGTGACGCTTCCGGTATGCACGACATCCTGCAGCGTGTTTGTGGCATACAGGCTTGCAATATTTGTCGTCATTCTTTCCACCGTAATATGAATCTTCGGATAAACTTTGTTAAATGCGCTAATATAATAATTCGCTACCTCTACCTCGCGGGGGTCGTCCATCACCCCGAACGTAATATCCGCCTCATATGTCGTGGGCAGATTGACGTCGATATCCTGCTGCGCAGAGCCGCGGTTACACCCCGCAGCGCACAAAAGCACGGCAGCCATCACCCCTGCTGCAATCAATGCGATTATTCTTTTCATGTATATACCTCCCGAAATATTATTTCGCTTGCGTGTTCTTTCTCTTTCTGACCAAGCAGGCAACGCCCGCGGCAATTACGGCAACGCCGAGACCGCTCGATATTCCGACGATGCCTCCGCAACCGCCCGGCTGCGGATCTTTGTCTTGATTTTCCTTCTCCTCCGAATCTGTCGTTACGGTTACGGAAGTATATTTGATAAGCCTTACGGGTTCCTCCGTATCATAGCCCTGCACCGCATAAATGGTAAAGTGATAACGTGTATCTGCCTCCAGATTTTCAAACGTATAATTTCTCGTATCCAAAGGGCTTTTTACCGTCATAATGACGGTCGAATCGTTCCCTTTCTGTACCTCGATAATATATCCGTCGAAATCGAAATTATAAGAATCCACCCCGACGTATACGGGTGCGTTCCAGGAAAGCTTGATAGAATTTATCGTAACATCGCTGTCGGAGGGCTTAGCGGGCCGGTCGACAGACGTCATATCGGGAACCTTATTTACGATTTTCTCGCCGTTGAGAGCCTGAATGGTAAAAGTATCCAGATAATCTTCCGAAGGGGTGCCGTTCAGCCCGTTGCTGCAATTGAAGAATACGCCGTTTTCCATTCTGCCTAATTGTGTTTTCAAAGCCAAATCTGCGGCTTGCCCCGCCAATTCGCCGCTATTGCAGGTGCGGCCGGCCAATTCAAGTTTATAGCCGTTTACATACATATAATAATTGCCGTCTTCACTGTTTTTGCGGATACTGACGACCAATTCCGACGTAGCGTTACCGCTTTCATCTTTCAGCGCGGGGAAAGACCAGCCCTGAACGTCCAGTTCTCCGACAAACGCGCCGTTCCCCTGCGAAGTAAGCGTTTGAATCAGCATTGTACCGCCTTTCGTCGTATCCGCGCCGTTAAAGTTTACCCGCATGAAAATGATATGGCTCGCCGTAGTCCAATTGCCGCTTCCATCGGCAAACCAAAAATCATATGTGCAATAAGTGGTTTCATCCTGATAGTATGCCTTAGGAATGTTGATACGGAAAGAATACTCGTCAAGCGTGTTTACTTCGGCTACCGCCGTACCCATTCCGGCCCAACCGCCGGCCACACCGCTCGCATCGGAGAGCGATACTCCCGCTTTCAATGTGTTTTCGACGACAAAGCCGTCGTCGGTTATATAGAACTCGGCGGGATTGGTACCCATCTGGTTTGCGCCCCATTCCGTACCCGTAAACTCGATTTCTCCCGTGACCTCCGCGCCGACGAGCGCATTGTCGGAAACGGGTTCGGAACTGCTTGCGACCAGTTTCATTCCATTGACGGAACGAACGGTAAACTGCATTTGCTCATCGGCGGCGGGAGCTTCCGTGTACGTCTGTGTAATGCCAAAATATGCGGCGTTGTTCAATGTTTCTATCATCGCCGCTACCGCGGCCGAGAAATCGACAGTTTCTCCGTCTCCGGTTGTGCGATCTTCCGTCGTTACCGCTCTGCCGTTTACGGTAACCGTATACGCACCGTTTTCCTGTGCGATAGACATACTCACTGCCGCGGGATCGTCATCCTGTGCGGTATACTCAAACCTGTAAGAATCTGTGGCGACCGCATTGTTTTCCACTGTGCGGATATAAAATTCTGCCGTTCCGCCCGTTTCGCCCGGAGTCAGTATAAAGACAAAGCTGTTCATTGTCTGCGACCAAGACGTCTGGCCGCCGATTGCACCGAACCAAACTTCCATGTGGTTCGAATCAAAAGATTCGTCAATGGTGATTTCGGCGCTCAGACCGTTTTCCGTACTCAAAGCCCTGTTGAGCACATAGGCGCCAAAACCGCCGACATGATTTCCGCCTTCCGCAACGGGCGTGCCGGCAGGAACTTCTTCCTTAAACACCATACCGTTCTCGGTAATTTCTGAAGTGCGTACATTGGTTCCCCAATTCCATAAACTCCAATCGGATGTGCTGACGACCAATGAACCGGCATCTTCGGCGGCATACACAGAGCCTGCTCCGGCCATGAGACAAAAAGCACAGGTCAAAGCTAAAATTGCTGCTAATTTCTTCATTTTTCTTTCCTCCTTTTTATTAAGCCGATAAAATTTTTGATAAATTTTATCAATCAAATTTGTGCTTGGCGGCAAATACAACAACGGTGAGCGCAATAACACTCGCTCCCGCAATGCCAAACAGCGGTTTTACCGATGCGCCGCACCCGGAACCGGGCTCATTCCCGTTTTCGTTGTCTAACCGCATGCCGCAAATTTCCGTCACTACCGAGCGGCACACGCCGTCTTCGTCTTGCGGGCAGCCCAAATATTCCTGCCCGAAACCGACATACAGGGAGGGCATGGAAACGATAAAGGAAGTGAGTTCTGCGTCCGGATCTTCCACGGGCGCTCCTGACGCATCGACCAGGCCGTTCAACCGGGCGTTGTTAAAGTAAACGGCCATACTATCCCCCGCATCTGTTTCCTCCCATTTCATCTCAATCCGAACCCGATTTGCGCTTAAAGATCCCTCAAACGCGTCAAACGGAACCCTGTATTGCACATCGTAATAAATATTCTCCTCCAGACAACGGAGAATAAACCGCACGGCACCGCCGTTCGATAAATCTCCGCCTGCCGGATAAATCTGCATCAATACACTGGAACGGGAAGCATACCAAATGCAAGGTTCGTCGGTAAATGTAACCGTATAGTATGCGTAATTCGACGCATCCTCCAGCCAATTTTCTTCAACCGTAAATTCCACGGTATACGAATCAAGGTTCTTCAAATCCGACTCGTAAACATACTCGGCATATCCGCCGAATACCTCCTCATTGGCGGAAGCGATTACCCCGCGCTCCAAAACTGATTCCATAACTATGCCCCGCTCTTCAACGCTGAAGGTATGGGAATTGCTACCCACAGAAAAATCTTTCCATTTTGAAAAATCCATCTGCATACTATCCTCATCGGCATAAACGGCAACGGTAAATGATGCGATTAAAATTATTATCGCTGCGCAGAATGACAGCAGCTTATTTATTTTTCTTGCAATATACAACGTTATTTTACCTTCTTAAAGCATACCAAACAAATTGCCGCAAAGACCGACAAAATGCAGAAACTGAGGAATAAAGCGCTTTCATTGATTGTTCCGGAACAGCCGGATCCCGAATCAACCTGATTCTCTGCCGTCTTTTCCGCAGCTTGGAAAGCCGCCGTCGCTTCGCTCAATGCCGCGACCGCCGCATCTGCTTCCGCCTGCGTTACGCCCGACTTTTCCGCCACGGCTTTCGCCGCATCGATCGCGCTTTGGTACGTATCGACATCCGCCTGATTGTAATATTTTTCGCCTGCCGCCAGTTCCGAACCGTCCGACGATATTGTCACATCGCTCAACGAACTTTCCGCGGCACCGATCGCCTCTTCCAAATCGCTCAAATCAACCTCCGCCGTCTTTTCCGCTGCTTGGAAAGCCGCCGTCGCTTCGCTCAATGCCGCAACTGCCGCATCTGCTTCCGCCTGCGTTACGCCCGACTTTTCCGCCACGGCTTTCGCCGCATCGATCGCGCTTTGGTACGTATCGACATCCGCCTGATTGTAATATTTTTCGCCTGCCGCCAGTTCCGAACCGTCCGACGATATCGTCACATCGCTCAACGAACTTTCCGCGGCATCGATCGCCTCTTCCAAATCGCTCAAATCAACCTCCGCCTCTGTTGCGACCACACAGTTCGGATAAACTGCAAGCAGGTTATTTTCTGCGTCGAGTGCTTCGATCGAATACGTGTACTGCGTGCCGGCACTCAGACCGGTATCCGTAAAAGTAAGTTCAGACAAATCATTGACAATGAATTCTTCAGCAACCGTCTCCCCCACAATGCGTTTGATCTGGTATTTGTTCACCGTAAAGCTCCTGTCAAAATCATTCAAGAGCGTATTACTGAAACTTTCCCAGGAAAGAGTAACCGACGTTTTGCCGACATTGCCGGCAACGGGAGCTGCCTGCATGGTAACCGCATCGGGAACAGCGTTAATTATTGTTCCTCCGTTTACTGCTTTCAAAACGGAGGCCGTTGCAATATCGTTTTCAGCCGTCCCGGCATATTCGATCTGCATGGCAAAATAAACTTGCTGCATAGCACTGAGGACATCGCTGACAGCCGATTCACTGTTAAAACTTATCTTACTGCCATTGACATACATATCGTAGTTTTCCTGTCCGTCAGCCCTGACGACCAACGTTATATTATTTCCGTCTGCCATATAAGGCACATATCCGCTATCATAATCATATTCGTCGGTATGCATAATCACACGGGCACTGCCGCCTTCACTCAGTTCGCCATAGGCAGGCTCTATCGAAATCATAATATATTTGCCGGTATTGTAAACATTTTCTGTCTGGTCCGCCAAATACATAATGTATTTGCCGAAATTCAAACCATTTTGATAAAACACGTTTTCAAGGGAAAGCTGCATTGAATATTCTGGCAAATTGTTGCTGAAAGGATTTTTATAAATCAAGGTACTCCATTGCCCGGAAACACCCGCCTTGATCGTCGTTTCAACCTTGAGCCCTTCGCTGTAAGAGGCGGTATATTCATTTTCGGAAGAACTTAATCCGAAAGACCAATCAGCGGATTTATATTCTATATTTTCCCCCGTTGCCTCCGTTATGTCTGCCGGAACAAACCGGATACCGTTCAGTTGCTTGATCGTATGCCCGAAAAGGCCCGCGCTTGTATTTCCGTCAAAATCATGGCAGCTTGCGAAATAAATGCCGCCTTTTTCGGACATATTCGAAATGGCGCCGGCAATTCCTGCCGCGCCGATATTCGCAACGGCGCCGTTTACAACGATCACATATCCGTCCGCGCTTTTGCGCAAAGCAACAGTTACGGAGCCATCCGCCACGGGGGGATAGTTGAGAATCGTTCCGTTTGCGACATCGGTATACGACTCATTGGTAATATAAAAATGTGCCTGCCCGCCGTTATCGTTGGGGAACAAACGAATATAGATACTGCTGTCAGCCAAATTCCATGCGCCCATAATATTTGCCCACCAAAGGCTGACCCTGGATACTTCGGATGTTTGGATGTCCGTAAACGTTACCGAATATTCATCTTGATCGGCCGGCATTGATTCTTTATAGTACAGCATCGGATAACCGTTCGTGACAGGTCCGTTTACAAAATCTGCCCGCATGCTGATGCCATTTTCCGTCAAAGAAAGTCTCGGATGATTCGCATCGTCAGCGGAACGATAAGAAGCATCCGTCCAATCCGCCATATCAAAATTTTCCGTGCCGACGATATCGCCGCCGATCACATCGGTATTCCCCTTGATATATGCCCCGTTTGCACTTTTTATCGTGACTCGGCCGATGCCGCTCCCGGGAACGAATGGCTGAGCGACATAAACGGTTTCCCCGCATTTGCCGCATCCAGCGTCGAAACGATATCGTTGACGGTAATGGCTGCGCCCAAAGTACCGTCGTCAAATTCCTGCCCGTTTATTGCCAGCACAAAGCGATCGCCCGATTGTTTGATTTCGATTTTAATATCTCCGTTCACACCGGAGGGGAAGGAAGTCTGCACCTGCCCCCAAACAGCCGTATCCGCAGGGTGAACAATCACCAGAGCATCGACGCCGTTACTGTAATCGCCGGATATCGGATTCAATTGCATATAAATCAGAGGCTGAGCCATCGTGAACCCGCTGGGTGCCAGACTGTTCCCTTCGACGCGGGAACTGAATATGAATTCTAAGCGGGTATAAGCGCCGCTGCCTGTAGCTGACATCGTTCCGGGCGCGACGGTGACCTCATACGAATCTGCTTTTTCGACGAGAAGCCCGACCGCAGCCCCTTCCCCGACATAGCCGGCCGGGGCCGTCGTAGACATAGAGATCCCGTTTTCGCCTACCGAAACGCTGTTCGTGAGGCGCGGATCCGCGGAAGACCGATTTTGATAATCCGTATTTTCCGCATAGTTATATTTGCTGTAAATTTTTACTTCGGGTTCGGCAGCAAAAACGGAAAACATCCCCACGGCTATACAACAGACGAATATAGCCATCAATGCCACAACCAACATACGATTTCTCTTCATAATCCCTTTCTCCTTATATAATAAAATTATTATTGTTTATCCGCATTATTGCTCAGACGCAAGCAGAACAAGCGCGCAGAAAATTTTTGAGAGAGCGTCAGACGCAACACATTATCTTTTAATTTGCAAGGAACGCGATAACTTTCTCCCTCGGGATAAATTTGTTCGCACGAAAGGGGGAAATAACGGGCAAGAGGGATTTCCAATGTATCCTCTTGCGAACCCAGGCGCCAAACCGCAAGATATAAGCGCGAACCGGAGCGTATACCCGCGGCAAACATGATCCTCCCCGCCGCACGGATATGCGGCAGCCCGCACGGGAAAGCAGGTTCACCACGGAAAGTATCCTTTCTTATACGCCGAAAACACGCAACACCCTCTTCAATCAGCGCAAAATTCTTCCCGTCGGCTTCTTCTATCCGTCCGGAAAGGTACAAATTCCCCAACATGGCTGTCGTCATATTGAGTATCGTCTCTTCTCCGTCTTGCATCTGCTGCCGAAGGGCGCCAAATTTCGAAGAATCGCTGCGGGTATCAAATAAATTGGGCATTGGATACGCCCAAATCCCCGCCTGTTCCGGTATCAGGGAAACCATTGCCCCGACGGCGATAAAGGGATACAGACTGCAAAATTCCTGATCCGATGTGCTCTGCAAATGAAAATGCGCCAACGTACCGTAATCCTGCCGCATCGCCCCGGAGGCACAATTTTCCCAAATAAGGTCAGGGCAGGAGTTCGATATCCTGTCGATCATGGCAAAGAAAGCCCGGGCATTATCGCTTGACTGAGGGATATCGTCAGGAGAGGATCCATAGCAAGCATTATAATCGTTTTTGATATAACGAACGCCCATTTTATACAGAGAATAAATGCGATTCTCCAAATAGCTGCACACCTGAGGATTCGTAAAATTGAAAAAGAAACGGCCCCCCGCGCAAATACGCTTTCCGCGTCGCAAAACGAACCAGGAATCGTCGTTTTTACAGACCTCTGCCGACGGGGAGCAAACCTCTAATTCCGTCCATACGCCGAAACGCAACCCAAGAGAATTCGCTAAATCGACAATCCCTTGAAAGCCGCCCTCACCGAACCGTTCATCGCAGGGGAGCCATTCTCCCAACGGACCGGATTTGCCCAAGCCGCGGTACCATCCCTCGTCAATACAATACCCTTCGCAACCTATTTGCTTTACCAGCGGCAAAACCCTGCGAATGTATTCCCCGTCAGACTCGCCCCATTTGCAATTCATATAATCATTAAACATGACCGGATACGAACAGGTTTTTGCCAAAGCGCGCCGCACTTTCCAAAGATCGGCGACCGCTGTTTCAAAATCCCCCTTTACGACTCCGAAAGAGAGCCTTTCTCCCTCGTATCGTTCCCCCGGTTGCAGCGTTACCGTCGTACCTAAAAATCTTTCGTTGATACCGTCGGCCTCTACATATAAGCTTCCCGAACTGTCTCCGGCGGGATTGCGATACCCGCATTCAATGTGCCAATCGGTCAACGGCTCCAATTGGAAATAATATGTTTGCTTCAATTCATTGTCTTGAATAAAGAGCAACGGAAGATTTGCCGCCGTAGTGAACGTTCCGCGGGAAGATATCTGCAACGCAGAGGAACACTCATGCATGGAAACCCGCATTATCCCGCTTTCGGGCAAAGAAGCCTTTATCCACTCGTCTTCGCCCTGCCAAGTTTGCCTGCCTCTGTATAGGGTGAAACGTTCGGGATCGGTCCAATCTATCTTCCCCCCCAAGCCTATGCCCTGTATAAACGCAGAAGAAAACAGCGAACTCGTTATCGGCTCCTCTCCCTGATTTAATAGAACCGTATGCATGCGAAAAGCATTTGTCCCCTGTATCGGCAGAAAAGAAACCTCAACACGCAAGCTCAGCTTATCATGTTCATATATGAAAACTGTTTCTTCAGAATTTTTTAAACAATTTTTTAATGCGAAATGCGAGGCAAGCGTATAAGCTGCCATCTGCCCGTCTCTTTGCCCTTGATCTTGCCCGTCGATATACAATGCAACATTCGGACACGCGTTTAACGTTGCTTCTACCTTTTCCGCACTAAGAGCAAATTGCCCGAGGTCGTCAAAATATATACGGCAATCCCCGTTCCTTAATAACTCCATACAATTCCCCTTTATTCATTGTTGCAGGTTTTTTGAAATGACTATTTTTCTTGCTTAAACAAATGTATACTTATATAGATTATCTGAAATATAACATATATAATTTAATTTTAATACAAATATACATCACCGTCCTCTCTGAGGGCGGTCTTTCTTTATTCTAAAAAGGTATACGTATTTAAAATATATTGTAAGAATTCGATTTTCAACGGATGCCGGATTTTAGTTTCCGGCCGGCTGTACAGAAAAAGTAACAGTAAAGTTTAATTCTTCATTGGCTTTTATCGTTCGGTAGGCAAAGCGCTCGTCTAACTCCGTCGTAGACGGTTCCAACCCAAGCGCGTAATCACCCGCCGCCATGCATTTCCACTGCACAAAGTGCGGGAGCGTATCCCCCGACCAGGCGAGTACAAACTTTTTCCCGAGTGTATGATTTACGGCGGCGATCTGCGGCGTTTTCATTTTCAGATAATAGCACATCTCTTCCTGATTTGCAACGGGTGCGGTAATATGTGCGCGGTCCGCCAAATTCTTTTTTGCCCACGGAGTACGCGGAAACACCTCTTCTGCCTCGCCCGCCAATTCTACACCCGCATCGAGAAAGGGAAAACCGAGATTGACGTGATACAGAATGCAATAGTTTTCATCTCGCTGCCCTCTGTTTTCCAGCGTATCCGAAATTTCCAGCGTGTCTGACCCGACGGTAGAAAATACGCGGCGGCGGAAGACCAGATTTTTGCCGAACAGTTCCGTTTCTCTCATTTCCGCCTCGACGAGAATGCCGTTCTCCGAGCATTCGGCGCGCGTCACCTTTGCGGGCGTATTGTGGTGCGTTCCGTGCTGCTCGACCCCATCCCCGCCGCCGACGCTGTCCAGCCCGCAGGTATAGAGCATGCCGCCCTCGAAACGGTTTGCAAACGGCGTTTCCCGCGCGGTATAGCCGTTTTTGCTGATAAAAGACAGATTCTGCCCCTCGTGGTACAGCTGCATCACGTCGAGCGCCTTGCTTTCGTTGAGCAAAAAGCGCAATTTGCCGTTGTCGCAATCGAGAACGCGCAGGCCACACTCCGGCCCTTCCGACATCGTATAGCGGCGGATACCGGCCACCTGCATAAAATTGGAAATTCGTCCGTTCATGTAACTCCTTTTTCGGGCCGCGCCGACCGCGGCGCCCCTGCTTTTACAGATTGCTGAAAACTTTCAACGTCGTCAGCGCGTTCTCCTCCATCGCCTTCTGCGCGGAGAGCGCCATATCGTGGAAAAAACCCGCCGGCTGCTTTTCCGCATGTTCCTTTGCCGCCGCATATCCCGCGTACGACATATAGCTGAAATAGTTGATCTTGTTGATGCCGCGGCGGATAACTTCGCGGTATTCCTCGTGCGAAATGCCGCTGCCGCCGTGCATGACGAGGGGAATATCCGTCTTTTCGCGCACTTTCGTGATGACGTCCATATTCAGGACAGGCTTGACTTTATAAATACCGTGCGCCGTGCCGAAGGCGACGGCGAGCGCGTCCACGCCCGTCTTTTTGAGATAATCGGGAACGAGTTCTGCATCCGTATAGAGATCCTCCGGCTTTTCTTCGCTCCCGCCCGCGCCCCCTTCGCGGTTGGGGAGCCGCCCAAGTTCCGCCTCTACGTCGACGCCGCGCGCGTGCGCGTAATCGACGACCTCGCGCGTGCCCTTCGCATTCTCCTCATACGGCTTTGCCGAATAGTCGATCATCACCGAGGTAAATCCGAGCGCGATCGCCCTTTTGCAATACGCAAAATCTTCGCCGTGATCGAGGTGTACGCACACGGGCACCTTACTTCGCTTGGAAAGTTCGAGCATCACGGGACCGTTCTTCTCCAACGGCGAGACTTGTTCGTGCAGCTGCGCGTGCGAACAGATAACGGGCACGTTCAGGCTTTCCGCCGCCTCCAAAACGGCGAGCAGGCATTCGAGATTGGGCGTGTTGAACGCGCCGACCGCCGCCTTTCTCTTTTTGGAAATTTCAATGACTTCTCTCAAAGACGCTAACATGGCTCACCCCTCTATGCTGACGATATCGTACCCCAGATAGGTGGAAAACGCCTCTTCAAGCACCTCTTTCATATGCCCGACGCCCACCGTGGTGTGGTGTTTGAATCCGCCGCGCGCGAGGCGCAAAAGTTTATTCTGCAAATCGGGAACCTCGGCGACGCCGCCGCAGCCGAAATACTCCTTTTCGATGGGCTCGCCCGTAAAGCGCGCCTCGCTCGCATACACTTTGAGCTTTCCGTTCTCGGTAAAGCAGTTGGAGAAAGTCATATCGAACGCCGCGATGCGCCCTTCGTTGCTGCCCCAACCCGAACCGGGGTCGCCCTTGGCGAACATCTTATGCTCGGTGACGGTGCCTTTGCCCGCCATCAGCGATTGGGCGACCGGCCCGCAATGGAAGAGAATGACCTTATTTTCCTCCTCACCGTAGTTGTTGTTCCAGTCGAGGCACGCCGTCGGCTTGCCGCTCGCGAGCGCCATCGCGCGCATGGTAATCGCCGAGCAGAGGTCGACCTCGCAGGAACAGACGATGCCGCGATCGTTGAGTTCGGAAACGAGTACGCACGGGCACACGCGCAGAACGGTCTCCATCTCGTTCCAGCAGCGAAGCGTGATCGCATCCAATTTATACGCCTCGATATACTCGTCGATGACGACGGAGATCTTGGCGAGGGTGCGTTTGTTTTTCTCGGGCACGCGCGAAAAATCGGTGTAGTTTTCCAGCCGTTTGACTTTGTCGAGCACCGCCCCGTCGTCATCCTTCTTCTGTCCGACCTTGAACATGAGTTCGGAGAGGTCGAAACTTTCCACGTTGATGCCGTACCTTTGCAGGGTAACTTCGTCGAAACGCACCGTTTTGAAAGCGGTCGTACGCGCGCCGATACAGCCGAGATTGAAGCGGCGCATGTCCTTTACCACGCGGCAAACCGCGGCAAAATCTTCGAGGTTTTTGCGGAACGCAGGCGAGAGCGGATGCACCACGTGCGGTTTCATCACCGTGAACGGGATTTTATACTGATAGAATACGTCCGTCACCGAAAACTTGCCGCAGAACGCGTCTCTGCGGTGCGCGAAATCCATCTTGCCGATCTCGTCGGGATACGCCTGCATGAGAATCGGAACGTTTGCGTCCTGCAGGGCAGCCGCCGCGCCGTTTTCGTCGATGAAGATGGGCATGCACAGGATCACGCCGTCGTATTCCCCTTCGTGGCTTTTCAGCCAATCGTGGTACAGCCTGCCCTCTTCGCGCGTTTCCACCGCGCCGTAGCGGGTCGCCTTTTCGTCCATGACCAGAACTTCGTGCCCCGCGTCCGTCACGGCTTGTATCATATCCTGCCGCGCGCCCGCAATCAGCTCCGCCGGCATAAAACCTCTGTTCCCGAAAAATAACGCAAACTTCATCTCAATAAAACTCCTTTAATACCCGGTAAATTCTTTTATACTTTCTGTATTGCGCCGCATATGCGGCATGCTTTGCGGCGTCCGGTACAAACTTTTTCGTATATTCCACAAAGATTTCCGCCGCGTGCGCCAAATCCTTTGCCTGCCCCGCGGCGACCGATTGCAGCATCGCACAGCCGCACAGCCCTCCCTCGGAGGAACGCAGAACGCGGATAGAAATGTTTTGGATATCCGCCTTGATTTGCATCCATTTTTCCGAATTGGCCCCGCCCCCGGTGGCCACCGCCGATTTGACCCGTACGCCGTATTTTCTCACGATTTCGGCATTTAAGCGCATCTCCATCGCCGTGCCTTCGAGGATCGAGCGGTAAAGATCTGCGTCGCTTGCCGCCGTTGTCAGGTTCAAAACGGCGCCCTTTGCCCCGATATTCTGATAAGGGGTCGCCGCGCCGGCGAAATACGGAAGGGTGAGAATGCCCGAAGGGCCGCCCGCCATCCCGCTTTCTATATAAGAGAAAAAATCGCTGTATGCACCCCGATAATCGTGAAGAACATCGTTTTTGAACCAATTTATCAGCGAACCGCTCGAATAATTGAACATATAGGTGCAAAACAGCCCCGGCACCGCATACGGGACAAGTACGTAGCCTTGTTTTCCCATCCGCAGATCGTAATCGATCGCGTCGAAAACCGCCGTAACACATTCCACCGTACCCATTCCGTCCACCGCGTCTCCCGAGCGCACCGCCCCTGCGCCGAGCGCCGAACAGATCTGGTCGTGCGAGCCGAGAACGAGGGTCACGTCGTTTTCGATGCCGAACTCTTTCAGCAGATCCCGTTTCACTTTCCCGACGACACTTCCCGTCGGTTTCGGTTCGGAAAAAAGCGAGGGCTCTATTCCGAATTTTGAAAGGAGGATTCCGTCGAAGGCCAAATCGTGTATATTGAACGCACCCGTGCGGGAGGCGAGCCCGTAATCGATAATGCGCTCACCGGTCAGGCAATAGCCGAGATAATCGCAGATAAGGAACAATTTGTCTGCCCTGGCGAACACGTCGGGCCGGTTGTTTTTTATCCACAGCAGTTTGGAAAGCGAAAACATGCTCTGCGGCAGTACTCCCGTGCGGGAAAACAGCGCCTCTTCCCCCATGGCCCGCTTTATCTGCACTGCTTCCTCCGCGCCCCGCGCATCGGTATAGAGCATCGGGTAATACAGAATGCCGTCCTCTCCGTCCAATAAAACAAACGATTCCCCGAGCGTGGAAAAACAGACAGAGGAAAATCCTCCCCTTTCCGCCGCAAAGCGCATCATTTTCTTGACGCGCGAAACGATGCCGCCGATATCGACGTACTTTTCCCCTTCCCGCTCCAAGAGCGGGTATTCCTCGCTCTTATAGGCGAGGATCTCTCCGTTTTCCGCAAAAAGCTGGCACTTGCAACAGGTCGTGCCGACATCGATGCTCAAATAATTCATACGGATTTTTCCTTATATAAGTTAATTATAATTGACTTTTTCTCTTTTTTATAGTATCATTCGTATAAAAATATGGTAAATTTGTTTTTAATTTTACGAATAAAATGAAGACGTACAATCCCCAAAAAATGCAAGAACTTTTGCATGATTTTTACAATCTGACAGGCATCAAAATCTGCATTTACGACAGCAGCGAAAATGAAATCTGCTACTATCCCGAAAAACTTTCGCCCTTTTGCCGCCTTCTGCGCGAAGACGGCAAGGAGGAGGAAAAATGCCGCGCCTGCGACAGGCAGGCGTTTGCCGAATGCAAGCGGACACACAGCCGCGCCGCGTATACCTGCCATGCGGGATTGTTGGAATGCTTTTCCCCCATACTGCACAACGACAAAATAATCGGGTATATCGTGATAGGCCAGATACGGGCGGAGAACGGCGAACACGCCGGACCGCAGAGCGGCGCCTTGCGGGAACTGTATGAAAAACTGCCGAAAGTAGAAATGGACAAAATCAATTCGGCAATTCATATATTGGATGCATGCGCGGGATATGAGTATCTGAAAACTTTTGTCAGCGACAGCGACGAACGCATCGACGTGCGCATCGCAACATATATCGAAGAAAACCTGGCGAGCAACCTCTCCGTCTCTGCTCTATGCAAAAAATTCCGCATGTCGCGCTCGGAACTGTATCTCTTTTTCCGCGAATATTTCAGTTCCTCCGTAGCCGACTTTATCAAGGGGCGCAGGTTGCAGAAGGCGCGGCAGCTCCTGGAACAGACCCGGCTGCCCGTCGGCAAGATCGCGAAACAATGCGGCATACCCGACTACAATTATTTTTCCAAACAATTCAAAAAGACGTTTGACATTTCGCCCTCTTCCTGGAGAAAGTTATACAATCCACGCTGATGCGGCCCGAAAAATGCCCGTCATTGCAGTCAAAACCACCAGTTGAACTGGTGGTTTGCATATACCCTAAAAGGGTAAACTACCAGCCAACCCGTTAACGGGTATCGCTTTTACTATAGCGTCCTATCGCACGGCACACCTGTAAAACAGGTTCCTCGTGCTATAAAGGAGCAAAATCGCATTAGCTATATGGTAAACTTCTTTAATTATAAAATTTGCTAAAGCTATTTTTTATCTTCCCCCAGTAGAACTGGGGGTTTTTTCATGCTAAAGCGCCAGTAAATATCCCCCACTATAAGTGGGGGCTTTAATTTTCGCTCTAAAGAGCATGGATACCGGCGGGTGCTCAAGCACCACACAAGGCCGCCTCCCGCACATAAGCAAGCCTTTTCCTACTTCTTCGTTTTATTCTTCTTTACGCCATTTGATTTCAACCATTTCTCAAACGGGTCGTAATATTCTACCATGCTGATTTGGCTTGAAATCAAATCTTCTCTTTCTTGGTTTTGGATATACTTTTGCACGGCTTGCTTATTACCTCCTACCGTATCTACATAGTACCCTCTGCACCAAAAATGCCTGTTCCCGTACTTA
>CAKNLK010000029.1 GCA_930989535.1 uncultured Clostridia bacterium
GCAGCGGCGGAAACTACGCCTTGGCGGCGGCGCGCGCATTGGCGCAGGAGACGGATTATTCCGCCGAGGATATCGCTTTCAAGGCATTGAAAATTGCCAGCGAAATCTGCGTATTTACAAACGATCATATCACTGTGGAGACGGTGTGAAACAGGTTCACGCGTTTCTCAGCAAGCTGATGCTTGCGAAACGCCGTGATATTTAGGGGAAACCCGAGCGGCTTTCCCCTCGCGTCGGCATCTTTAAGGGCACACATATTATTATAATGCCGCCGCTTCACCCCTTCTGTGAGCCGAGGTATCGGCAAATTGAGTGCGCTAACGCAAAAGCGTGGTTTTGCTTGCGCGAGAGATTATTGTAATAATTTATTGCGCGTTTGAGAACCGCGTTTCTCAAAAAGCGCACTCAATTAGCCGCATACTTACGGCTTACGGGAAGAGGGTGAATTTTTTGCCATATAGAATGGCGTGCCCCTAAAAAGGCAAAAAAGAGGGAGAAAACGCCGCAGAGAACGCTGAAAGCGTTTGAACGGCGGTGTCGCCCTCTAATCACGGAAAACCGCAGGCGACAGCTCGCCGAGGTTTTCGTGAGAAAGGAGTTTTTTTATGAGTTTATCACCGAAACAAATTGTAAACGAACTGGATAAATACATCATCGGCCAGGATAAGGCCAAGAGGGCGGTCGCCATTGCACTGCGCAACCGCTACCGCCGCAGTCAGCTCTCCGAGGCCGACCGCGAGGAGATCACGCCCAAAAACATCATCATGAAGGGCCCCACGGGCGTCGGCAAAACGGAGATCGCCAGGCGGCTTGCAAAGCTCGTCAAGGCTCCGTTCATCAAGGTCGAAGCGACCAAGTACACCGAGGTCGGCTACGTCGGCCGCGACGTCGAGAGCATGGTGCGCGACCTCGTCGAGTGCTCCATCCGCCTCGTGCGCGAGGAGAAGATGAAGGAGGTCTCCGTCAAGGCGGAGGGCATCGCCGAAAAGAAGATTGTCGCCATCCTCTCCGAAATGAAGAAAGGGGAGCGGGGCGAAATGTCGAAGGAGGTGTTCGACGCGCGCCTTTTAGAGGACTTGCGCGCGGGCAAATTCGACGATACGCAGATTGAAATCGAGGTCGTCGACGCGCCCAAGAGCATGGAAATCGTGCCGGGCGGCGCCGAAATCAATATCGGCTCCATTTTCGGGGACATGCTTCCGAAAAAGAAGAAAAAGCGCAAGATGAGCGTCAAGGCCGCCATGCAGCAGATCATCGCGGAGGAGTCGGAAAAGCTCATCGACAACGATATGGTCAACACCGAGGCGCTCGCGCGCGCCGAGGAGCAGGGCATTATCTTCATCGACGAAATCGATAAAATTGCGGGCAAGGCAAACCAGGGCGGCGCGGACGTATCCCGCGAGGGCGTTCAGCGCGATATCCTGCCCATCGTCGAGGGCTGCACGGTCATGACCAAGTACGGCCCCGTCAAAACGGACTTCATGCTGTTTATCGCGGCGGGCGCATTCCACATCTCCAAGGTGGAGGACTTGATTCCCGAATTGCAGGGGCGCTTCCCCATCAACGTGGAGCTGGAAAGCCTGACGAAGGAAGATTTTATTAAAATTTTAACCCAGCCGCAGAACGCCATTACCTCGCAGTACGGCAAACTTCTGGGCGTGGACAACATCGATTTGCAGTTCACCGACGACGCCATCGAGGAGATAGCGACCATTTCCGAGGACATGAACGCGACCAGCGAGGACATCGGCGCGCGCCGTCTGCACACGGTGATGGAGTACCTGTTGGAGGATATCTCTTTCAATGCGGGCGGCGATTACCCGACCGTTACCGTCAAAATCGACAAAAAGTACGTCGATGAACACCTCGATTCGATGATCAAGAATCGGGATTTGAAGAAATACGTATTGTAAAGGTTCGCGTAAATTGTTTCGAGCTGACGAAACAATTTACTGCGATTAGAGGGGAAACCCGAACGGCTTTCCCCTCAGCGACGCGCTTTTTAAGAGCACACCAAGAATATGCGCGTCGCTTTCACCCTTTCCGTAAGGCAAGGGATTGCCAAATTGAGTGCAAGAGCAAAAAGTGTGATTTTTGCTCTTGCAAGTAATTATTAAATAGCGATTTTGGAACGCGCGAGAGATTATTAAAATAAATATTTGCAAAGGCAAAAACGACGCTTTTTGCTTTTGCCCTCAATATGCCGAGAGGCATACGCGGAAAGAGTGAATGCGGCGATTCAAAAATAAGAGAGCCGTAACATATCGTCGCAGAGAGAAAACCGAATGCAGAGCCGCAGAAATTGCGGCGAATATTGGGTTTTCTCTGAAATCAAGCGAATCGCAGCATCTCTTTTGCGAGATTCGCGCGAAGGTAAAACAATCACTCGCGCAAGCAAAACGACGCTTTTGCGCCAGCGCCCCCAATTTGCAAAAACTTTTGCTTATGGGAAAAGGGTGAATTTTTTGTCGTTAAATAATATGTGAGCCCCTAAAAAGGCAAAAAAGAGGGAGAAAACGCCGCAGAAAACGCTGAAAGCGTTTTGATGGGCGGTGTCTCCCTAAAATCGGACGAAAGGTTTTTGTCTCTTTCGAAAAGCTTTCGCCGAGCAGGAAAGGAAGGTTTTTATGATTTCAATCCCCAAAGGCACAAAAGACGTGCTCCCCGCAGAGGCTTATAAATGGCACTTTGTGGAAAATACCGCCCGCAAAATCGCGGCGCTGTACAACTTAAAGGAGATACGTACCCCCGTTTTTGAGCACACCGAGCTGTTTTTGCGCGGCGTCGGCGATACCACCGACATCGTCAACAAGGAGATGTACACCTTCCTCGATAAAGGGGAGCGCAGCATCACCTTGAAGCCGGAGGGCACGGCGGGTGTGGTGCGCTCGTTCATCGAAAACGGGCTCGCGAGCGGCGTTCTGCCCCTCAAAATGTACTATATCACCCCCGTGTTCCGCTACGAGCGGCCGCAGGCGGGCAGGCTTCGCGAACACCACCAGTTCGGCGTGGAGATTTTCGGCGGCAAGGGCCCCGAAACGGACGCGGAGGTCATTTTGCTCGCGCGCGACTATATCGCCGCGCTCGGCGTCGAGGGGGTGGAGCTCAACCTCAATTCCATCGGCTGCAAGCACTGCCGCCCCAAATTCAACGAGGCGCTCAAAGAATACCTGCGCCCGCACCTGCCCGAGATGTGCGATACCTGCCGCTCCCGCTTCGACAAAAACCCCCTGCGCATCCTCGACTGCAAGGAGGAAACGTGCTCGAAAATCAATGAAAACGCGCCCAAAACGGTGGATTTCCTCTGCGACGAGTGCCGCGAGCACTTCGAAAAACTGAAGGAGATTCTCGACGCGTGCGGCGTCAAATATAAGCTCAACCCTAAGCTCGTGCGCGGATTGGACTATTATTCCAAAACGGTGTTCGAATTCGTGTCCACGCAAATCGGTTCGCAGGGCACCGTGCTCGGCGGCGGCAGGTATGATACCCTCATCGAAAACCTCGGCGGGCCGCAGGTGCCGGCGGTCGGCTTCGGCAGCGGCATCGAGCGCATGCTGCTCGTGCTCGAAAATACGGGCAAACGCATCCCCGAGGAGGCGCCGCTCGGCGCGTACATCGCGGGGCTGGACGACGAGGGGCGCAAGGCGGCCTTTCAGCTGTGCGATACATTGCGCAAGATGGGCGTTTCGGCGGAGTTCGACCATGCGGCACGCTCGGTCAAGGCGCAGTTCAAGTACGCGGGCAAGGTCGGCGCGCGGTACGTGGTCGTCATCGGCTCGAACGAGCTCGAGAGCGGCGAATACACCGTCAAGGATATGGCAAATTCGGCTTCCGAGACGGTAAAGGCGGAATGCGCGGCGGAGTACCTCGCGCAGAAATTGCGGTGAAAGAGCTCGCAGTCGTCCTGAAAACGGCGGGGAAAATCGCCACCGTGCAAATCGAGAAGAGGCCCGAGTGCGACGCCTGCAAGATGTGCGCGTTTAAAGACGGCAAGAGCCGCGTGAAGGTGCGCGCGCTCAACGCCGCCGGCGCAAAGGCGGGCGACACGGTGCTCGTGAAGGCGGAAAAGGATAACCGCCTGCTCGCGTCGTTCATCGTGTACATCGTGCCCGTGCTGCTCGCCGGGGCGGGGCTGCTTATCGGCTTTTTCTGCTTTAAAGAGGAGCTGTATATCGCGCTGTTATGCCTGGCCGGGCTCGTTTTGGGGCTTGCGTGTGTGTTTTTTTGCGATAGAATCCTCGCGAATACGCGCGGATTCGGTATGGAAGTGATCGAAATTATCGATACTGAAAAGGACAGAGGCGAACTGCCGCCGGACGGGGCGGATATCGCCGGAAAAAATATTCAAGAGGAGGATTCCGATGGTACAGACGTTTGATTCGGCGGCGTTCAAAGCCGCGATGGAGAGGAAAGAGACGCTCGTCGTCGATTTTTGGGCGAGCTGGTGCGGCCCCTGCCGCATGCTCGCGCCCGTGATGGAGCAGGTTTCGGAGGAGCTTTCGGACAAGGCGACCTTCGTAAAAATCGACGTGGACGACAACCCCGACCTCGCGCGCGAATATTCGATTATGAGTATTCCGTGCGTAATGGTGTTCAAAAACGGGGAATTGGCGGGCAAAAACGTCGGGTTCGGCGCGAAAGCCGCGATGTTGGAGTTTATTGAGAAGTATTTATAGGGTTCTCGCAAATTGTTTTAAGCTGTTAAAACAATTTAGGATACCTTTCTTCAAAGAAAATTGTATTAAAATGCTTACTTTCCATGGAATAGGGTGCTATTATATTATTATATCAATATCACATGAAAGGGGAGGCAAGAAATGAAGTTAAAAGATGCTGTTGCTCTGATGAAGGAGCGCGGGTTAATCGATGAAAGTGAGGTCTATGCCTACGGGCAGAAAGCTTCTGCTTTGGGAGGGGCTGTCGGCGCAGCGACAAATGCTGTGCTTATCTGCGAAAAGGACGATGTTTTACGCGTATTCGACGCTAAAATAGATAATTCATGGTCGTCGAATATTCTTACAGCGAAAAGGGAAGAGCTCTCCGCTGTTAAAGTTAAAAATGTATTCTTCGGTATGCAGAAAAAACTTTCTTTTTCCTATGCCGGCGTTCAGTATGTGTACATAGTGCCCTACGGGCATAAAAATATGGTTGCCTATTTTAAAAGTATAGCAAATTGAAGGGAATGAAAGGAAGGGAGGAAAGCAAAAATCTTTGCTTTCCTCCCTTCCTTTTCCTTGTAAAAACCGCCGATTTGCGCTATAATGATAGGGAATAAGAAAAATAAACATCGGAGAAAGAAAATGATTGACCTTACTACTGTCAAAAACGCCGACGCGGAAGTGTACGAGGCGATGAAGCTCGAGCTCGACCGCCAGCGCAACAACATCGAGCTCATCGCGAGCGAAAACTTCGTTTCCCCCGCGGTGATGGCGGCCGTCGGCTCGCACCTCACCAATAAGTATGCCGAAGGTTTGCCCGGCAAGCGCTATTACGGCGGCTGCCAGTACGTCGACATCGTGGAAAACCTCGCCATCGAGCGCTGCAAACAGCTGTTCGGCTGCGACCACGCCAACGTACAGCCGCACAGCGGCGCGCAGGCGAACACCGCCGTCTACTTCGCGCTCCTTCAGCCCGGCGATACCATTCTGGGCATGAACCTCTCGCACGGCGGACACCTCACCCACGGCTCGCCCGTTAACATCTCGGGCAAGTACTTCCACATCGTTCCCTACGGCGTTTCCAAGGAGGACGAGCGCATCGATTACGATGCTTTGGAACAAATCGCCGTCGAAAACAAGCCGAAGATGATTGTTGCGGGCGCTTCCGCGTATCCGCGCATCATCGATTTCCCCCGCCTGCGCGAGATTGCCGATAAGGTAGGGGCGTACCTGATGGTGGACATCGCGCACATCGCGGGGCTCGTCGCGGCGGGGCTGCACCCTTCGCCCGTGCCGTATGCGGACGTCGTGACGACGACCACCCACAAGACACTGCGCGGGCCGCGCGGCGGCGTCATCATGTGCAAGGAGGCGCTCGCCAAGGCCATCGACAAGGCGGTGTTCCCCGGCATGCAGGGCGGGCCGCTCATGCACGTCATCGCGGGCAAGGCGGTCGCCTTTAAAGAGGCGCTTTCGCCCGAATTCAAAGAGTACCAGAAGCAGGTCGTCAAGAACGCGGCGGCGATGGCGGACGAGTTCACCAAGTGCGGCGTGCGCCTCGTATCCGGCGGCACGGACAACCACCTCATGCTCGTCGACCTGCGCGACAAGGGCATGACGGGCAAGGAGCTGGAAAAGATGCTCGACGAGGTGAACATCACCGTCAACAAGAACACCATTCCGTTCGAGGAGACCAGCCCGTTCATCACCAGCGGCATCCGCATCGGCACGCCGAGCATCACCTCCCGCGGATTCAAGGAGGAGGACGCGCGCCAGATTGCCCGTCTCATCTCCAAGATTATCGCCGAAAAGGAGGGCGCGTTCGACTTCGTGCGCGCGGAAGTCAAAAAACTCTGCGAAAAATATCCGCTGTACGCGAACGATATACTGTAATTTATTTCTTCGAAATTAATGAACTAAAAAAGCTCTTTTTCATAATAGAAAAAGAGCTTTTTTAGTTATAGATCGACTTGTTCTAACTCTAATATTTTTGTTGCCCAAATTTTTGAAGGAATAAAGTCATCTTCATCGCAGTCAATAATATAATGAAGGCAGTAAATGTTGTTATGGGTCTGGAAAATATATAACCCCATTTTTATTAAAGTATCAAGGACTAAATACGGACGTTGATTATAAAGATTGTCCTTAATATCGTCATAGTTGCCGGCTTTGAATAAGTAGTAATTATCGAGAAACAATTCGGGAGTTAAGGCTTTGACATATAGTTCAGAGCGAAATTGAGAATTTTTATTGTCTTTATCTAAATATGCGAAAGAATCCCAAATTGCATTGATATCTGAACAGGCGGACAACATTTTTTTTGCGCGTTCATTGTTGCTATCCAAAAATTCTTTATCCTTTAATTCTTGTTTTTTCCAACGGTTAATTCGTTTTTGTTGTAAAGAAGCGGAATTGTCTGTTGCGTCGGGTTTATCCGTCTCGTAATTTTTATTTAATAACCTTACTGCATCGGCAATGATTCTCCATCCAAAAAACACTATGTAAAAAGCGATGAGAGCCCAAGAACTTTCACGGTCGCCGTTTGTTTTAGCGGTTGCCGCAAATATTATCGATAACAATAATACAATTATAGCAAAAAGCAGAAGTGCTAAAATACGGCCTATTAGTTCTTTTTTTGATTTTAATTTTTTTATACAAAAGACAAATAATGCAACAATAGCCGCCGTCCCGCCGCCGACGAAAAATCCCATCATTGTATTATTCTCCCGTTGTTTCAGTCTCTTTCGTGAAGTGCAGGGTTAATTTCGGACTCGGCCAAATATCATTAAATTCATCATCTATTATTATAAATTGTTTACCGCTTGAAAGGGTGATTATATTCCCTTGTATTTTCCATGTCAGGTTGACGATTATCCAGTCGGAATCGGATAATAATCGTCCGTTTAATGTAAGTGTACTTCTGTTTCTCAAAGTACCGTCTTCGAGAAAGTCAAAATAAACATCGATAGTGTAAGTATCGCCTCCGTAATTATATGGATTGTCTTCATGCCAAGATTCTTGTGCGTGCCATATTCCCGCTACAGGATAATTTTTTATTTGTTCAGTCGGTTCAGGCTTTTGACATGCAACGAATCCCAAACAAATAAAGAGCGCCAATAAGAAAGCAACTGTTGCTTTTTTCATATATTCCCTCCTATAATAAAAAATGCGTCTCATTGAGAGACGCACCGAAAAATGTTTCTCTCAATGTTGCTACACATCTTGCCTATGCAAGGATAGAGAGAATACATTTTTACCAAATGGTTAGTATTCTCCTTACATAGGCATAATTAAGATGTGTAGCAATAATATTGTATCATAGAAAATCAATAATATCAACTAATTAAATTGATACAGATAATTTTTTATTAAATTATTTGACATGCGTGTCGTTTTGTCTTATAATATATAAGACAAAACGATTCTTTGGGGCGGGGCGAAATTCCCCACCGGCAGTAAAGTCTGCGAAAGGCGCAAGCCTCCGAACGGGTGCGATTCCCGTACCGACGGTATAGTCCGGATAGGAAAAGAATGTTTTTGAAAGGCGCCGCACGCTTTTTGCTGCGCGGAAATTTCAAAAAACAGCCCCGTTCCGTCGGAACGGGGCTTCCTTAATTCCCCTTGGAAAATATATTTTTTCGAGGTGTTTTTTTATGAAGGAAGAGGCATTGCGCCGCAAAACGGCGCAAAAAAATGAGGACGCTGCCGCAATTTCGGCAAAGGAAGAACGGAAAGGGGCCGCCGAACAGGCAGCGCGGAAGCAAGACGGCGCCGGGACGGAGGAAACCCATGCCGTTTCGGAATTTTCTGCGGGCGACATAAACGCAGAACAAGGCGCGGTGCAGCCGGCCGCAAAAGAAATACCTGTAAAGCGCCGAAAATTTTTTTCCGCTTCAAATATTGCAAAAATAGCTATGTTCGCCGCTTTGGCGACGGTTTTGCAGCTTTTTCGTATTCCGCTTCCATTTATCTTTCCGTCCTTTTTGGAGCTGAATTTTGCGGATATTCCTGCTCTTATCGGGACGTTTGCGCTTGGCCCCGTCGCAGGAAGCGTTATTGTCGTCATCAAACTTCTGCTCAAATTGCTCATTCAGGGTACGGGTTCGGCTTTTGTGGGGGATCTTTCCGACCTGTTCTGCGGCTTGATGCTCGTAGTGCCTGCCGGACTTATCTATAAATACCACCGTACGTTCAAGGGTGCGCTCGTCGCTCTCGCTGTCGGAACGCTCTGCTCCACGGGCATTTCCCTCATTACCAACCGCTTTATCATCATTCCGGCCTATGTGCAGATATATGGGTTCGAGGCGATCATCGGCATGGTCAGCTCTCTTTTTCCTTCGATCACGCAGGAAAATTTCTATGCGTATTATCTTCCGCTCTCTTGCCTGCCCTTTAATCTCCTGCGTTGCCTGATTGCTTCAGGGGTTACGCTGTTGGCGTACAAGAGAATTTCGCGGCTACTCAATAAGTTTTAATTGCCAAAGGCTGACTTTTATATTATAATGGAAGAGGTGCGAAGAGCGCCTCTTTTCCGTTATTTTGCGATATTTTGCGTCTCGGCGCGCGGCGATATGCGGCGCGGGGCGGAGCGAGGAAAATATGGTCACAAAGAGCGAGGGCGAAACGATGCGGTTCGCCGAAGAATATGCAAAGACACTCTCCGCGGGGGACGTGGTGCTCCTGCACGGGGAGATGGGCGCGGGCAAAACGGTGTTCGTCAAGGGGCTGGCGCAGGGGCTCGGCATCGGGGACGAGATTACCAGCCCGACGTATGCCTACATGAACGACTACGGCGGGCTGTACCACTACGATTGCTACCGCTTAAAGAGCGGCGCGCAGGCGGAGGCGCTGGGGCTGACCGACTATTTCTATGCGGGCCGCATCTGCGTCGTCGAATGGTCGGAGAACATCGCGGACGTTCTGCCTGAAGGGTGCAAAGAGGTGTTCATCCGCAAAACGGGGGAGAACGAGAGGGAGATACTATGCAAATGAAGCGTTACCTTGCCATCGATACCTCCGCCGAATATCTCACCGTCATCGCCAAAAACGGCGAAACGTTTGTAACTTTCGAGCCGGACTGCGCCATGCAGCACTCGGTGCGCCTGATGGACGCCGTCGAGGAAACGCTCGCCAAAGCGGGCATGAAGCCCGCCGAGTGCGACTTTTTCTGCGCCGTCACCGGCCCCGGCTCGTTCACGGGCATCCGCATCGGCATTTCCACCGTCAAGGGATTCTGCGCGGCATTGCAAAGGCCCGCGCTGGGGGTAACCTCATTCGCGGCGCTCGCATATAATGCAGAGGGAAAGGCGCTGGCGGCAATCCCTGCGGGCAGAGGATTTTATTATGTCTGCGGCTTTGCGGAGGATAAGAGCATATCCCTTTCCCCCGCGTATGTGAGCGGCGAACGGCTCGCGGCGCTTGCGGAGGAGTACCCCGTGTATGCGTATGCGCCTCTGCCCGTTCCGTATACGAAGGCGAACCCCGCGGCGGGGCTTCTGCGCGCCGTCGAGGGGGCGGGGGAGGAGGACTTCGGCGATATTTCGGCGTTCTACCTCAAAAAGAGCCAGGCGGAGGAGGGGCGCGAGGCGAAAGCGCGCGGCGCGGAGACAGCACAAAAGGACGCCGCGGCAGGCGATGCGGCTGTCGAGGGCGGTGCAAAATGAGCGGCATCGTGTACCGCAAGTGGGCGTACGAGGATATCCTCGCCATCGCCGAACTGGAGAAGAAGTGCTTTTCCGACCCGTGGAGCTTTTCCATGCTCGCCGACACCTTTTTCAACGAGAACGTGCTCACCGCCGCCGCCGAAGAGGGCGGGAAAATCGTCGGGTACGGCTTCGTCGTTTCGGCGGGGGAGGATGCCGACCTCGCGAATATCGCCGTCGACGAAAATTTTCGCCGCCGCGGCATCGCCGCGGGCATTTTGGATAATTTGGAGGGCGCCGCGGCGTCCGCGGGGGTGAAGCGGATATTTTTGGAGGTGCGCGTTTCCAACGCCGCCGCCATGTCGCTGTATTTAAAGCGCGGGTATATCGGGCGGTATGTCCGCCCGCGCTACTACGGCGACGGCGAGGATGCGCTCATCATGCAAAAAGATTTGTAGCCGCCGCCTGCGTCCGCTTCCGCGCGGCGGAAAGGAGGGCGCTTGGGCGTTTTAGACGGCGTTTCGTACCTGCAGGAAGGGCAGGGAGAGGACCTCGTGTTTTTGCACGGGTACCTCGCCTGCAAGGAGAGCTTTGCCTACCAGCTTACATACTTTTCAAAATTTTTCCGCGTAACGGCTTTCGATTTCCCCGGCATGGGGAAGAGCGAACCGCTCACTTCGCCGTGGTCGGTGGGGGAGTACGCCGAACACGCGCGCGCGGTTCTGGCGGCGCTGGGCGTGGGGAGGGCGCGGCTTGTCGCCCATTCCTTCGGCGGCAGGGTGGCGCTCAAACTCCTGTCCGAATCGCCCGATTTGTTTGAGCGGGCGCTGCTCACGGGCTGTGCGGGCGTGCCGCCGCGGCGCGGTTTTTCGTATACGCTGCGCGTAAAAGCGTACCGCGCCGTCAAAAAAGTTGCGCCGCGCTTTGCGGAAAAGCGGTTCGGTTCCCCCGAATACCGCACCCTTTCCCTCGTCATGCGCGAGAGCTACAAAAAAATCGTCAACGAGGACCTGACGCCCTGCCTTTGCGGAATACAAGTCCCCGTTTTGTACGTGTTCGGGGACAAGGACACGGCGACGCCGCCCTATATGGCGGAAATTTTGCACGAAAATACGGCCGCATCCGGCCTCGTATATATGAAGGGCTGTTCGCACTTTTGTTTTTGCGAGCGGCCGGACGAATTCAACGCAATCGCGCGGGAGTTTTTGCTGTAAAGCGGCCCGCGGCTGCGAAAGAGGAGAAGCAATGTTTACTTTAACGGCAACCGTCGAATACATAATCGTCGCGCTCGCCTGCGCTCTGTTGTACGGGCTGTGCACCTTCAAAATTCTGGGCGCGCTCCAACAGGCGGGCTACAACGGCAAAAAGTACGCCGCATGGACGCACCGCAAGGGGAATATGGTGTATTCGCGCTTTATCCTGCTCGCCTTTTTAACGGCGCTGGCGATGCTCGTTTTGGGCATCTGTTTTTCGTTCGCGGGCACGTTTGCTGGGTATATCGCGCTCATTCCCATCCCGCTGTTTGCCGCGCTCTACTGCGCCGCCGACAAGCGCGCGCTGAAAGTGCCGCTCGTTTCGACCAAGCGCGCCAACCGGATTTATCTTTTAAACGTCCTCGTCATCGCGGTCGCGGCGTTCGTGTTGGGGGCGGCGGGCAACGCCGTTTCCTATTATTGCTACACCCTCCCCGAAAACGCGGAGTGGGAAATTTTGTCGCACCTGCGCTATCTGCCGCTGGCGCTTTTGCCCATCCTCCTGCCCGTTTTGCTGCGCGTTGCGAACCTGCTCGAAAAGCCCTTTTCCTCCGCAAAGAACAAAAAATTCGCGGCACGTGCGCGCGAAAAGCTGCACGCCGCGCCCTGCGTGAAAATCGGAATCACGGGCAGCTACGGCAAAACGAGCGTTAAAAATTTCCTCGCGGCAATCTTGTCCGTCAAGTACCGCGTGCTCGCTACGCCCGAATCCTTCAACACTCCGCTCGGCATCGCGCGGGCGGTGGACGGGGAGAACCTCGACGAGTACGACGTGTTCATCGCCGAAATGGGAGCGCGGAATAAGGGCGACATCGCCGAGCTGTGCGAACTCGTCGCGCCCGACCACTGCATTGTTACGGGCATCTGCCCCCAGCACGTCGAGTCGTTCGGCGGAATCGAAAATATTATCGCCGCCAAGGGCGAGATTTTGGCGGGGACGAAAAAGGGCGGTTTTGCCGTAATCGGGCAGGACGAAAATACCGACAAGCTGGATGTCGCGGCGGCGGGGCTTGTCAAAGTTTCGGTGGGCGAGCACGGCGAATTCGGCGCGTTCGACGTCGCAAGTTCGCCGAGCGGCATATCCTTTAAGTTGGCGCTCGGCATCGTACAGTGCAACGCCCGCAGCAAGCTGTTGGGCGCGCACAACGCGCAAAATATCGCGCTCGCCGCGGCGATGGCGTTCAAATTGGGGCTTTCCAAGGAAGAGATTTTGCAGGGCATCGAAAAAATCGACTATGTATCGCACCGTTTGCAGCCTACGGCGGTGCGCGGCGTCACCATTCTGGACGATGCGTACAACGCGAACGTCGTGGGCGCGGCGGCGGCAATCGAGGTTCTGCGCTCGTTCGAGGGGCGCAAGCTCATCGTAACGCCGGGGTTGGTGGAGCTGGGCGTGCTCGAAGCGGAAGAGAACGCGGAACTGGGCAAAAAGCTCGTCGGACTGGATAAGGTGATTCTGGTCGGCGAAACGCTCGTTTCGGCGGTGAAAAACGGCTATCTCGCCGCGGGCGGGGAGGCGGAAAAGCTCGTCACCGTGCCCACCCTCGAGGCGGCGCAGGATTTGCTGGAAGGGGAGCTGACCGAAGGGGATACCGTGCTGTTTCTGAACGATTTGCCGGATATATATAATTAGTTGGTTCTCACTTTTTGTTTCAAGCTGATGAAACAAAAAGTCGAGAGGGGAGGGGAAACCCGAGCGGTTTTCCCCTCAGCGCTCGTCGCAACAAGGCGACGGAGGGCAGACGGCTCGCTTTACTTGCCGCCACACCCTCGTGTGCTTGTTGCTCCTTATCCCCAAAAATCTCACACCGCTCCGCGCGTTGCGATTTTCGGGGACCCCGTTTATTTAAGGGCGCACCATAAATATGCGCGTCGCTTTCACCCCTTCCGGAAGGCAAGGGATTGCCAAATGGAGTGCAAGAGCAAAAAGCGTGGTTTTTGCTCTTGCAAGTAATTATTAAAAATATATAACCGCAGACTCACAGAAAAATACAGTCCGAAACACCGAAGCGAAAAAATTTTGCGGAGGTGTTTTTTCTTATGCGCAAAAATGTGGCAGTTATCTTCGGCGGGATTTCCTGCGAAAACGAAATTTCCGTCATCACCGGCACGATGGCGGCAAACCTCATCGATCCGGAAAAATACGCGGTGCATCCCGTCTATATCGCCCAAAACGGCGAAATGTACACGGGAGAGCAGCTGCGCGATACCGCCTTTTTCCGCGGCGCGGATTTTGAAAAAAAGTGCCCGCGCGCTCTCCTTTCGGGCGGAAAACTGTATGCGGTGCGCGGAAGAAAGCTCAAAGAGGTGTGCCCAATCGACTGCGCGCTCAACTGCTGCCACGGCATGAACGGCGAGGACGGCGCCGTGGCGGGGCTTTTGCGTCTCAACCGCATCCCCGACGCCTCGCCCGATATGGCCGCCTCCGCCGCGTTCATGGATAAGGGGATTACCAAACTAATCGCCAAGGCGCTCAATATCCCCTCGCCCGCCTTTTTCCGCATCTCCGAAGCGGAGTACAAAAAGCGGGGCGCGATGGCAATCAAGTGCATCGAGGAGCGGCTCGGCTACCCCGTCATCGTCAAGCCGGCGCGGCTCGGTTCGAGCATCGGCGTGGCTGTGGCGGAGGATAGGGCGAAACTCGCCTTCGCCATCGAGGCGGGGTTTGCCTACGATACCGTGCTCATCGCCGAAAAATACCTCGCCGATTGCCGCGAAATCAACTGCGCCGCCTACCGCGCGGGGGACGAAATCGTCGTTTCCGCCTGCGAGGAGCCGAAGACGGACAATAAATTCCTCACCTTCGGCGACAAGTACATGGGCGAGGGGAAGCAGCGCGCGGGCGACTTTCCCGCCAAAATTTCCAAGGAGAGCGCCGAGCGCATCCGCGGCTATACAAAGCTGTTGTACCGCCGCATGAACCTGCGCGGCGTGGTGCGGGCGGACTTTTTGATGGCCGGGGGCGAGGTGTACTTCAACGAGATGAATACCGTGCCCGGTTCGCTCGCGTGGTACCTGTTCTGCGACAAACTCGCCGATTTCCGCGGCGTGCTCACTGCGCTCATCGAGCAGGGCATCCGCGAATTCCGCGCGCAGGAGGGGAAAAAGCTGCTCCGAAACTGCGGCGTGCTGAACGGATTCCGCCCCTCGTCGGGCAAACTGCGCAGGGGATAGGGCGGAATCGAGGAAAATATGCGGCGGCGGGGGCAAACGATTGCCATTTTCGCGCATTTTTGGTACAATAAAGCGGAAAAAATAAAATTTCCGAGGTATCAACATGGCGAAGATAGCAATGAAGACGCCCATCGTCGAGATGGACGGCGACGAGATGACGCGCGTCCTTTGGCAGTGGATTAAGGAAGATTTGATTCTGCCCTACGTCGATTTGAAGACGGAGTACTACGATTTGGGGCTCGTCAACCGCGACAAGACGGACGACAAGGTGACCGTCGACGCGGCGAACGCCAATAAAAAATACGGAGTCGGCGTCAAATGCGCCACCATCACCCCCAACGCCCAGCGCGTGGAGGAATATAAGCTCAAACAGATGTGGAAGAGCCCCAACGGCACCATCCGCCGCATTCTCGACGGCACGGTGTTCCGCGCGCCCATCCTCGCCAAGGGAATCACGCCGTATATTCCCGGCTGGAAAAAACCCATCGTGCTCGCCCGTCACGCCTACGGCGACGTGTATTCGGGCGTGGAAACGCGCGCTGCGCAGGGCGAAAAGGCGTACCTCGTCGTCGAGGACGAACAGGGCAACGTGCGCGAAAAGCTGCTCATCCAGGACTTTAAGAACAGCGACGGCATCGTGCAGTCGGTGCACAACCTCGACAAGTCGATTGCCAGCTTCGCGCGCGCCTGCTTCAACTACGCGCTCGACGTGAAGATGCCCCTGTGGTTCGCCACGAAGGACACCATCTCCAAAAAGTACGACCATCATTTCAAGGATATCTTCGCGGAAATCTTCGAAAAGGAATACGAGGATAAATTTGCGCAAGCGGGCATCGAATACATGTACACCCTCATCGACGACGCGGTCGCCCGCGTGGTGCGCTCGGAGGGCGGCCTCGTTTGGGCGTGCAAGAACTACGACGGCGACGTGATGAGCGACATGGTCGCAACCGCCTACGGCTCGCTGGGGCTGATGACCTCCGTGCTCGTATCCCCCGAGGGCAACTACGAATTCGAGGCAGCGCACGGCACCGTCACCCGCCACTATTACAAACATCTGAAGGGGGAGGAGACCTCCACCAACTCGGTTGCAACGATTTTCGCGTGGACGGGTGCGCTCGCCAAGCGCGGCGAACTGGATAATATCCCCGCACTCGTCGAATTTGCAAAGAGGCTGGAAAGGGCGACCGTGCAGACGATCGAGGAAGGGGAGATGACGGGCGATTTGATTTCTCTGTTCCATGCGGAGGGAATCGCGCCGAAAAAGCTCAGCTCGCGCGAATTTTTGCTCGCCGTCAAAAAGCGTTTGGACGCGTAATTGGGGGAAAGACTCAAAATTATGCAACGTATTAAAAAAATGTGTTAAAAAATAAAGCGACGTTTCCGTTCCGAACAGAGCGGGGACGTCGCTTTTTGATATGTAAATTCGTGCGTTTATCTGTTTAGAAGTCAAAAACGAGGAGAAATGGTTCTGTCGCGGATTTACGAGTTGCGCAAAAGTGCCAATATATCTTCGGGTAAAAGCCCGGCATAAATGAGAGTATAGCGTCCGTTTTCAATTTTCCATCGGCTTGGGTCGAGCGGAGCTTCAACGGGCAGATTTGTCCAGTCAGATACGGGCGTATAATGTTCCGGGTCGTCCGCGCGTATATCGGAGGACGCTAACAAAATTTCGTTGTTTTGCGATGCGGTGATGCTCTGTTTCGTCTCTCCATCAAGTTCCGTTTCGGATACAAGTACGATTCCTGTAAATAGGCTATGCGGTAAGTCGGAAACGTTTGCTATGACAGCATACGCCTCCCCGCCGCTGATAGAGGCATACTGTACCATGCAGTTGTAAATGTAGCCGGTATATCCGCGGGAAGCGAGGCCTCCCGCGTCCGATGTATTCAGGGGGCCCGACATCGAATCGGTCGTTATGCTGCCCGTAAAAGCACATGAGTCAAGGGTGCTTACGGCAGATTTTCCTTCAATCGGGAGGAGGTCGAAATAAATATCGGCGATGCCCAAATCTCCGGCGATGCCGCCGAAATATCCGGTTTCGCCCACAGTCAATCCGGTATTGGTCGGAAAGGATATTTTCCCCGAAAATTCGCTGTAGAGCAATTCGCTGCGCCACAGCTGCCCGACGATTCCGCCGGCTATCTGCGAAGCGGTGACGGTTGCGTCGCTCTCGCATCCGGCGATGAGTGACTCGTCGCTCCGGCCGACGATGCCGCCGGCCACGGCGCCGCTCTCCGCGTTGCCGCGGAAAGTGCAGTTCAAAAGGGTGCTCCTGCGCAGCTCGCTGACGACGCCGCCCAGCATGCCGTGGAGGGGATATTCATTCTCGGGATAGATCGTGGGGGTGTCTCGGTACAATCCTAAATCGCTGTCGACGGAGCAGCCCTCTATATGACTTTCGTTTGCGAACCCGACGAGCCCGCCCATGTTGCTGAACGACCAGCTGCCGCTGGCGAAGTTTTCTTTGGCGCCCTGTATAAGCTCGCAGTTTATGATATTGCAGTTCTGCGCGTAGCCCACGAGCGCGCCGACGGTAGATGCGTACCGCACTTCGACGCGGTAATCCGCGAGGGTAACATTTTTGATTTCGCAGTTTTCGGCATAACCGAACATGCCGAACGGCTGGTCTTGATACAGCGTGTCAAACCGCTGTATGGAAAGATGGGTTATCTGATAGCCGTTTCCGTCAAAATTGCAGGTGAATGGGGCGTTATAATCGCCGAGAGGCTTCCAGGTATCGAGAGGCGTGCTCTGCCCGCCCTGCACCTTTTCGCCCGTATCGACGGTGGAGAGGTCGATATCGTTCGCCTGGCGGAAATACGTTCCCGCGGGGTAGTCGTTCATTTCGAGCAGCATTTCTGCATTGTAGATGAGGTATGGATTTTCTTCTGTGCCGTCTCCCTCAATTTCGCCGTCGGTGTTGCCGCCAGTGCCGTCGGTATCGTCAGTGTCATCGGTGTTGCCGCCAG
>CAKNLK010000030.1 GCA_930989535.1 uncultured Clostridia bacterium
GGCATAGCCGGTGGATTTCTTTTTAGATAAAAATCCCCGCGTGGAAACGCGGGGTATTTCATTTTCGGGTATAACCCTAAACTTTACTGGCTGCGCACAAGTGCGCTTTTTATTGGCCTGCCAGCCATGCATTGGTTACTTGCTACCCGTAAACGGGTCCCGCGGGTCAAATATGCTTAACTGCTCGCTTTCCTTATCCTTCTTCAACTGGTTTGCTATGTATTCTTTTATCGCTGCCGTGTTCTTTCCTACCGTGTCTACATAGTATCCCTTACACCAAAATTCGCGGTTGCGGTATGCAAATTTCATATTTCCCCATTTTTGATATATCATCAAACTACTCTTCCCTTTCAAATACCCCATGAATCCCGCAACGCTCATTTTGGGCGGGATACTTACCAGCATATGGATATGATCCGGGCATATCTCTCCCTCGATCACCTCCACTCCTTTCCACTGACACAGCTTTCTCAGTATCTCTCGTATCTCCATTCGCTTTTCTTCATAAAATACTTTCCTTCTGTATTTTGGCGCGAACACGATATGGTACTTGCAATTCCATTTTGTATGTGCTAAACTGTTTACGATATTGTTTTGCTCCTGCATTATGATATCCTCCGATTGTGTATTCTTTTTCTGACTGGCAGGTCAGTTCTCATTTTACACAATCGGAGTCCTTTTGTCATCCTCATCGGCTTAGCCTTCTCTCAACCCCGCGACTATCGCGGGGTTTTCGTTATACAAAAAGGGCTTACCCCATTATCGGGGTAAGCCCTAAAAACACAATATCTTGTGGCACAACTTAGTTAAACCACTATATATGTTTACCTCGGACGTTTAATATTTGCTTGTACAAAGGTGTTACTTTGAAGGGCAAATAGTCTATGCAAAAAAATTTTTTCAGTTCCATAATTTCAGCCGATAAAAGAAGTGTTCAACTTATATGGAAACAGCCTTTTTTACCTTCTTGCAAACAGTTCATTTTTCCGAAGAATTGCAACTCATATTATAACAAAACGAGCCGCTATATACTATATATAGTAGTTGTGTTAATATTACAACACTATTAGTTACCCCTCGGATGTGCGATGTTCGCCCTTGCAGCCGCCAGACGCGCGATCGGGACGCGGTAAGGCGAGCAGGAAACATAGTTCAGGCCGATGTTGTGGCAGAACTCGATGGACGAAGGGTCGCCGCCGTGCTCGCCGCAGATACCGAAGTGCATGGTCGGACGAGTCGCTTTGCCCATCTTGACCGCCATATCCATCAGTTTGCCTACGCCGACCGTGTCGAGACGGGCGAACGGATCGGATTCGTAGATCTTGTTCTCGTAGTACGCGGGCAGGAACTTGCCGGCGTCGTCGCGCGAGAAGCCGAAGGTCATCTGCGTCAAGTCGTTCGTGCCGAAGCAGAAGAACTCCGCTTCCTTCGCCATCTCGTCGGCGGTGAGCGCCGCGCGCGGGATCTCGATCATCGTGCCGACTTCGTACTTCAAGTCGCTCTTCGCTTCAGCGATGAGTTTATCCGCAACTTCGACGACGATCTTCTTGACGAACGCGAGCTCTTTGACTTCGCCGGTGAGCGGGATCATGATCTCGGGAACGATGTTCCAATCGGGGTGCTTTTTCTTGACGTTGATCGCCGCTTTGATGACCGCGGAGGTCTGCATGCGCGCGATTTCGGGATAGGTGACCGTCAGGCGGCAGCCGCGGTGACCCATCATCGGGTTGAACTCGTGCAGGTCGGCGATGATCTGCTTGATCTGCGCGACCGTCTTGTTCTGCGCCTTCGCCAAAGCCTTGATGTCCTCTTCCGTGGTGGGAACGAACTCGTGCAGAGGCGGGTCGAGGAAGCGGATGGTTACGGGGTAACCGCCCAGCGCCTCGTACAGCTTTTCGAAGTCGCTCTGCTGCATCGGCTCGATTTTCGCCAGAGCCGCTTCGCGCTCTTCGACGGTGTCGGAGCAAATCATCTCGCGGAACGCCGCGATACGGTCAGCCTCGAAGAACATGTGCTCGGTGCGGCAAAGGCCGATGCCCTGCGCGCCGAACGCGGCAGCCTGCTTCGCATCCGCGGGGGTATCCGCGTTGGTGCGGACGGCCATCGCCTTGTATTTGTCGGACAGCTCCATGATGCGGCCGAAGTAGCCGGAGGAGGTATCCGCAGCGACCGTCGGGATGCCCTCGCCGTAGATGTTACCGGTGGAGCCGTCGAGGGAGATGACGTCGCCCTCCTTATAGACTCTGCCCGCGAGGGTGAACTGCTTGTTCTCCTCGTCCATCTTGATGTCGCCGCAGCCGGAGACGCAACAGGTACCCATGCCGCGCGCAACGACCGCCGCGTGGGAGGTCATACCGCCGCGCACCGTCAGGATGCCCTGCGCATAGTGCATGCCCTCGATGTCCTCGGGGGAGGTTTCCAATCTTACCAGGACGACCTTTTCGCCCTTCTTGCCCTGCTCGACGGCATCTTCCGCCGTGAACACGATTTTACCGGTAGCGGCGCCGGGGGATGCAGGCAGAGCCTTGCCGACGGGAGTCGCCTTCTTCAGAGCGGCGGCGTCGAACTGCGGGTGCAGGAGCGCGTCGAGCGTCTTCGGGTCGATCTGCATGAGCGCCTGCTCCTCGGTGATCATGCCCTCGTCGATGAGGTCGCACGCGATTTTGATCGCCGCGGCAGCCGTGCGCTTGCCGTTGCGGGTCTGGAGCATGTAGAGGTGCTTGTCCTCGATGGTGAACTCCATGTCCTGCATGTCTTTATAGTGATTTTCCAAAGTGTTGCAGATCTTCTGGAACTGCTCGTACACTTCGGGCATAATCTCTTTCATCTTGTCGATGGGCATCGGGGTGCGGATACCGGCAACGACGTCCTCGCCCTGCGCGTTCATCAGGAACTCGCCCATCAGCTTCTTTTCGCCCGTTGCAGGGTTACGCGTGAACGCAACGCCCGTACCGGAGGTGTCGCCCATGTTGCCGAACGCCATCATCTGCACGTTGACAGCGGTGCCCCAGCTGTACGGGATGTCGTTCTGCATGCGATAGTAGTTGGCGCGGGGGTTGTCCCACGAACGGAAGACCGCCTTGATGGCGCCGAACAGCTGTTCCTTCGGGTCGGTCGGGAAATCCTGGCCGATTTTCGCCTTATATTCCGCCTTGAACTGGCCCGCGAGCTCTTTGAGGTCGTCCGCGGTCAGCTCGACGTCCTGCGTGACGCCCTTCTTTTCCTTCATCGCGTCGATGAGCTGCTCGAAATATTTTTTGCCGACTTCCATAACGACGTCCGAATACATCTGGATGAAGCGGCGATAGCAGTCCCACGCCCAGCGGGGATTGCCCGATTTTTTGGAGAGGACTTCTACGACTTCTTCGTTCAGACCGAGGTTGAGGATGGTGTCCATCATGCCCGGCATGGAAGCGCGCGCGCCCGAACGGACGGAAACGAGCAGAGGGTTCTCCTTGTCGCCGAACTTTTTGCCGCAGATTTTTTCCATTTTGGAGATGTACTCCATAATCTCCGCCTGGATATCGGGGTTGATCTGGCGCCCGTCTTCATAATACTGCGTGCACGCTTCGGTGGAGATGGTGAAGCCCTGCGGAACAGGCAGGCCCATGCCCGTCATTTCCGCGAGGTTCGCGCCCTTGCCGCCGAGGAGTTCGCGCATCTTTGCATTGCCTTCCGAGAAAAGGTAGCAATATTTTTTTGCCATAAAAAATGTTTCCTCCTGATAAGTTTGGAATTTTCTTGCCTTGCTAACGCTATCTATTTTAATATAATTTAGACTAAAATTCAAGTGAAAACCCCGTCTTTTTGAAATTTTTTGCAACTATTTTGCTTTTCGGGGGTTACGCGCCCGACCGCCGCAGGCCGCCGCCTCCGCGGGCAGAGAAAAAGCGGGGGTTATTCCCCCGCCGACAGCATGGCTATGTATTCGTCCAAAGCCTTTACTTCCGCGTCCGTTTTGGCGCGGAAATAGGCGTTCAGAAGTTTGAGCGCCCGCCGCTTTCCGTCCGCCGAAACCGGCGCGGCGCGGTATGGTTTGCCCGCGCACTTTTTGAGCACTTCCAGCGTGGATTCGCTCACGCCCGCGCCCTTGGCGCAGTCGGGGCAGGTGAAGCAGCCGCCCGCGATATCGAAAAACGCCTTCCCCTCCAATACCGCGCCGCACTCCGCGCAGGCGGTCAGATCGAGCATGTATCCCGAAAGTTCGAGGGCTTTCAAAAAAAAGGTAATCAGCTCCTCCGCCTCGTCCCCCTCGCACATGCCGCGCAGGGCGTTGACGGCGTACAGGAACAGCTCCTCGTTGACGATTCCGTCGTATAAAAGCGCGTCGCAGATGCCGACGAGCGCCGCCGCGGCGTAGAATTTATCGATGTTTTCGCGCAGGGCATAGAACCCGTCGGTGTTGGCGGCGGAAATCATCGTGTACCGCTCCCCGCGCTTGGCGAGGACGTACTCGGCAAAACAAAAGGGCTGGGCGGCAAAGCGCAGCTTTGCCCCCGCCTTGCGCACGCCCTTCGCCGCCGCGGAAATTTTGCCGTATTGCAGCGTGAAAAGGGTAAGCATTTTGTCGCTTTCGCCGTAGTCTGCCGTGCGCAGAACCAGCGCGTCTGCTTTGATTTCCATAAAAAAACTCCCTCACAAAATTTGTTTTAAGCTGTTAAAACAAATTTTCGTGATTTTGAGGAAAACCCCATTGCCCTCGCTTTGCTCGGTGCAATCGGAGTTTTCCTCTGCGGCGCGCTCTTTCAGGGCACACCATTTTACGCGCGCCGCATTCACCTTTCCTGCAAAAGCAAAAGTGTTTGCAAATACGGGTGCGCTTACCAAAAGGCGCGGCTTTTGGTCGCGCAAGTAATTATTATAAAAAAACATAAAACCGCAAAAGCGTGGTTAGTCGATTATTAAAAATGTAAGCCAAAATAAATCACTTTTTCAGCTGTTTGTACAGCATATAATAGGATAGGCTGCCCGTCTGCTCGAAGAGTTTCCAGGCGATTTCCGCCGTTTCGTCGTCCTTAACGAATCTTCCCATGCGCACCTCCCGAAAGAGAGTATGCGCAGGAGCGTTCGGTTTTAATACGGTAAATATTTCCGCATTGCCGCTCCCCTGTTCGGAATCGGCAATCACTCGATGAACATCGCGTCGCCGAAGCTGAAAAATCGGTACCGTTTTTCCACCGCTTCCTTATACACCGCAAGGCACTGCTCCCGCCCCATCAATGCGGAAATAAGCATAATAAGCGTGCTTTCGGGCAGATGAAAATTGGTTATCAGCGCGTCCACGCACTTGAACTTATACGGCGGGTAAATAAAAATAGAAGTATCGCCGTTGCACGGGCGCAGAAATCCGTTTTCGTCCGCGACCGTTTCCAGCGTGCGCACGGAGGTGGTGCCGACGGCGATGACGCGCCGCCCCTCGCGCTTGGCGGCATTGACGATTTCCGCCGCCTCCTCACTCACGCAATAGTATTCGGAGTGCATGACGTGGTGCGTCAAATCCTCCTCCTTGACAGGGCGAAAGGTGCCGAGCCCCACATGGAGCAGAACCTCCGCAACCTGTACCCCCATCCCCTTGATTTCTTCCAAAAGCTCGCGCGTGAAATGCAGCCCCGCGGTGGGCGCGGCGGCGGAACCGTCCGTCTTGCAATACACCGTCTGGTAGCGGTCTTTGTCCTTCAGTTTTTCGTGGATGTACGGCGGGAGCGGCATGGAGCCGACGCGGGAGAGAATATCCTCGAATACGCCGTCGAAATGAAAATCGACGATGCGCTCGCCCGTCTCCGTCCTGTCCCTGACGGTGAGGGAAAGCTCCTCGGAAACGACGAGCTCGGTGCCGACTTTCGCCTTTTTGCCCGGCTTTACGAGCACTTCCCACTCGGTGAGGTCGCGCCGCTTTAAGAGCAGGACTTCGACCTTGCCGCCGTTCTTCGTGTACGCGTACATGCGCGCGGGCAAAACCTTGGTGTTGTTGACGACGAGCACGTCGCCCGGCTTTAAGTATTCCTTGATGTCACGGAAGATGCGGTGCTCTGTCTTGCCCGTTTTGCGGTCGTAGACCAAAAGGCGAGAAGAATCGCGCGGCTCGGCGGGAGTCTGCGCGATGAGTTCTTCGGGCAATTCATAAAAATAATCGGATTTTTTTAACATGATGCAAACCTTATTTGCCTGTATTTTGCAGTTTTTCGACGAACGCGAGCGGCTTTGCGGTGAGCTGCACCCACGCGGGGCGGAAGCCGCACGCGAGCGCGTTGCGCACCGACGGGACATTCGACCACGCCGCGCAGTAGAAAGGTACCTTGCCGCGGGAGAGAATTTCGAGGGCGAGGCGGGATGTGACCGCCTTCGCCAGCCCCCGCCGCCTGTATGCGGGAAGGACGTCCACACCGATCTGCCACATTTTTTCGCAGTCGGCGCTCGCCCCCGCGAGCGCGGCGAGCTTTTCCCCGTCGTAGGCGCCCACGCAAAGGACGTCGTTTTGCCTTCGTTCGGCGCACAGCGCGTTGCCCCACTGCGGAAGGTACAGCCCCGAAAAATCCGCTGGCTGTAAAACGCGCAGTTCCAACGTGCTTGGCTGCGCGCGCAGCGCGTTCAGATCGGGCAGAAAATACTCCGCCTGAAAGCAGGTTTTCAACCCGAACGGCGCGAGCATTTCGTCCAGTTTGTGCAGGGCGGGCGTTTCAAAGCAGTGCGCCGCGGAATATTTCTCCAAAAAGCTGCGGGCGACTGCCTGCAAATCTTCTCGCACGCAGGCGACGACGCCCCTGCCGTAGGAGGTGAAGTCGAAGCTGTACGGCTCGTTCAGATACGCCCGCCGCCCCGCATTTTCGCGCGAAACGGCGATGACGTTTTCTTGCTTTTGAAAATCTTCGGGCGCGCAGCAGGAGTCGATTGCCGACTGTTCCAGCGCAATGCGCCAAATATCCGTGTTTGTCATCTGCAATCTATTCTTCGACCTTCCAGCCGAACAGTTCGCGGAAATCGGCAAAGCACTCTTCGCACACCCAAACTTCCCGCTCCCACTCCGCGCAGTATGTAACATAGCCTTGCAGAGCGCAATGGTCGCTTATAATTTTCGTATAAAACTTTTTCCAGCAAAATTCACAGTGCTCGTGATCCCAATTCCCGTGCGGAACAAATTTTTTGAGGCGGAAAGTTTTCCCCTCCAACTCCTTCGGATACGGGTCTAACCGCCAATCATCCTTCTCAATCATATTCCCCCTCTTTTAGCGGCTGCGCACGAGGTTGGTTTCTCACAATATCCTACGGGCATTGCTCGCTTCCGCCTCGGCTCCCGCCTTGTTCACGAAAATCTCGCTGCGCTGCGATTTTCCGTGAGTCTGCGGATTTATATTTTTAATAATCACTCGCAAGAGCAAAAAACACTCTTTTTGCTCTTGCACTCCATTTGCCGATACCTCGGCTTACGGAAGGGGTGAAGTTGCGCGATTTTATAATATGTGTGCCACTAAAATATCGCGCAACAAGGGGAAAGCCGCTCGGGTTTCCCCTCCAATCGCAGAAAATCGCAAGCGTCGGCTCGCTGAGATTTTCGCGAGCTATTCGTCGTCAAACATCGAAATCTGCGCTTTCTGCTTTTCGCTCATCTTTACGCCCAGATGCTCGTAGGCTCCTTTCAGGCATACCCTGCCGCGCGGCGTGCGCGCGATAAAGCCGAGCTGCATCAGGTACGGCTCGTACACATCCTCGATGGTATTCGCGTCCTCGTTGATGGTGGCGGCGAGCGTTTCCAGCCCCGCGGGGCCGCCGTTAAACTTTTCGATGAGCGCGCGCAAAAGCCCGCGGTCGGTATCGTCCAACCCCAACTCGTCGATGTCCATTCTCTGCAGGGCGTAGCGCGCGTCCGCAAGCGAAATGGAGCCGTTGCCCTTGACGGCGGAAAAATCGCGCACGCGCTTCAACAGACGGTTGCAGATGCGCGGCGTGCCGCGGGAGCGGCGGGCGATTTCGCGCGCGGCCTCGGGTTCGATGGAGATGCCGAGCGTCTTTGCCGAGCGGGTCACGATTTGCGCAAGTTCGTCGGGGGTGTACATTTCGAGCCGGCACAGAACGCCGAAGCGATCGCGTAGGGGCGAGCCGAGCATGCCCGCCTTGGTCGTTGCGCCGACGAGCGTAAAGTGCTTTAACGGGAAACGCAGATTCTTCGCGGAGGGACCTTTGCCGACGATGATGTCGAGCGCGTAGTCCTCCATGGCGGAATACAAAATTTCCTCCACCGAATGGTTGAGGCGGTGGATTTCGTCGATGAACAGCACGTCCCCCTCGTTGAGGTTGGTGAGGATGGCGGCGAGGTCTCCCCCGCGCTCGATGGCGGGGCCGCTGGTGAGTTTGATTTGCACGCCCAGCTCGTTCGCGATGATGTGCGCGAGCGTCGTTTTGCCGAGGCCGGGCGGGCCGTACAGAAGGACGTGGTCGAGCGCTTCGCCGCGCATCTTTGCCGAGGAGATATACACGGAAAGGTTTTCCTTGACCTTGTTCTGCCCGACGTAATCGGACATCGTTTTGGGGCGCAGAATGTTTTCCTCGGCGTCGTACTCCCCCTTCGTGCTCATCACAAGGCGGTCGCTCTCGCCGAAACCCTCTTCAAATTCATCCTCAAAGCTCACCGCTCACACCTCCTTTTGCCATATTTTTTCGATACGTTACATATTTTTGAGCGCACTCATGATAATATCTTCCATCGTTTCGGCGCCCCGCTCGATGGCGCCCTTGACCGCCTTGACGCTCTCCGCCCGCGTGTAACCGAGCGACATAAGCCCGACGATGGCGTCCTCCTCCCTGTCAGAGAGCTTTTCGGGAACGGGTACTGCGGGAGCCTTTGCGCCGCCCTTGGCAGCCCCCATCATTTCCGCCGCGGTGACTTTTTCGCGAAGCTCTAAAATGATGCGCTCCGCCGTCTTTTTACCGAGTCCCTTGACAGCGCTCAGGCCCTTGACGTCGGAAGTGGCGATGGCGACGGCGATATCGCTGATATTCATGCCCGAGAGGATGGCGATGCCCATCTTCGGCCCGACGCCCGAAACGGACACGAGCTTTTGGAACATCTTCTTTTCCTCGACGGAGACGAACCCGAAGAGGGTGACGCCGTCGTCGCGCACCTGCAGATAGGTGTACGCCTCTCCCTGCCCGTCGGTGACGAGTTTGGCAAACAGCGCGCCCGAGCAGACGAGCTCGTACCCTACCCCGTTCACCTCGAGCAGGACAACGCCCTCCTCCGAATAGATAACTTTTCCTTTTAAATAACCAATCATGAATTTCTCCGTTCACAAAATTTGTTTTGAGCTGACAAAACAAATTTTCGTGATTTTAGGAAAACCCCATTGTCCTCGCATTGCTCGGTGCAATCGGAGTTTTCCTCTGTGTCGCGCCCTTTCAGGGCACACCGCACTACGCGCGCCGCATTCACCTTTCCTGCAAAAGCAAAAGTTTTTGCAAATACGGGTGCGCTAACGCAAAAGCGCGGTTTTGCTTGCGCGAAATATTTATTAAAATAATTTTTGCGCGTTCCAAAATCGCAATTTTGGATTAGCGCACTCAATTTGTCGCATACTTGCGACCTGAGCGGGTGAATGCGCCGCGCGTATTTTGGCGTGCCCTAAAAAAGCGCGTCGCTGAGGGGAAAGCCGCTCGGGTTTCCCCTTAAAATCGCAAGATTTTGTTTTGTCAGCTCAAAACAAAATCTGCGAGCCGCTTATATCGTATACAAAGACGACAATCTCGACGTAAACGAATGGCACAGCGCGACCGCGAGCGCGTCTGCCGCATCGTCCGGCCGCGGAATCCCCTTCAAGCGCAGCAAATTGGCGGTTACGAGCTGGATTTGCCGCTTTTCCGCCTTGCCGTAGCCGGTGAGCGCCTGTTTGATTTGCATGGGCGTATACTCGAACAGCCTGCCGCACCTCTTTACGCACGCCAACAGCGCAACGCCGCGCGCGTGCGCGACCGCGATGCCCGTGGTGATGTTTTTGGAAAAGAACAGCTCCTCCACCGCGACCTCGTCGGGGGCGTATTTGTCGAGAATTTTATTGACGCCCTCCTCCAAAATGGCAAGACGTGTGGGAAGGCGCTCTTCCTTGGGCGTTAAAACGACGCCGTAATCGACAGCGCGCACGTTTCCGCGCGCGTCCTTTTCCAAAACCCCGTACCCGAGCGTCGCCAAACCGGGGTCAATCCCTAAAATAATCAATTTTATCACTCTTTTTTATAAAATAGACTTGTGTTTTTTGAAAAAATAGGTTAGAATAGAATTGAACAACTTTAAAAGACGGCCTGCGCATGCTGTCCCGCGCGATAAGGGGGAATACGCTCGCCTATTATTTTAAGGTTTTCGGCGGAATAAGTCAATTAAAAACGGCTTAAATTCAGTTACGGAGATGGAAATTATGAAATTGTGGGAAGGACGTTTCACGCAGCCGAGCGCAAAGAGCGCGGACGATTTCAACCAGTCGCTTTCTTTCGACTATAAGCTGTATTGGCACGACATACTCGCCAGCATCGCGCACGTGAAGATGCTCGGTGAGACGCAAATCATTCCGAAAGAGGACGCCGACAAAATCAGCGATACCCTCGTTAACATGCTCGCGGATATCGAAAAGGGAAATTTGGAGATCGACGGGGCGGAAGATATACATACCTTCGTCGAAGACGAGCTGACAAAGCGCATCGGCGCTGTCGGCAAAAAGCTGCACACCGCCCGCTCGCGCAACGACCAGGTCGCCACCGACATGCGCCTGTATACGAAGGACAGCATCGTCAACGTCTGCGGCCATCTCAAAACGCTCGTCGAGACGCTTTTGGATATCGCGAACAACAACGTTCAGTTCATTATGCCCGGTTATACGCATATGCGCAGGGCGCAGCCCATTTCCGTGGCGCAGTACTTCAACGCTTACAGCGAAATGTTCCTGCGCGACATCGAGCGCTTTACCGACTGCTACAAGCGCACCGACGTGATGCCCCTCGGCAGCTGCGCGCTCGCGGGCACAGACCTCCCCATCGACCGCAGAATGACGGCGAGCCTTTTGTCTTTCTCCGAAATTTCGCAGAACTCGCTCGACGCCGTTTCCGACCGCGACTTTGTTGCGGAATACCTCTTCTGCTGTTCCACGATGATGGCGCACCTTTCGCGCTTCTGCGAAGACCTCATCCTCTATTCTTCGGACGAGTTCGGCTTCATCGAAATCGCGGACGAATATTCGACGGGCTCCTCCATCATGCCGCAGAAGAAAAACCCCGACATCCCCGAACTCATCCGCGGCAAGACGGGGCGCGTGTACGGCTACCTCATGGGCATGCTTACGACCATCAAGGGGCTTCCCCTCACCTATAACAAGGATTTGCAGGAGGACAAGGAGGCGCTGTTCAACGCAGAAGAGACGGTGCTCGGCTGCCTGTCCATCTTCAACGAACTGCTGCAGCACATTTCGCTCGACACGCGCAAGATGCGCACCGCCGCGGCGAGCGGATTTTCCACCGCGACGGACGTTGCCGACTACCTCGTGCAGAAAGGCATGCCTTTCCGCGACGCGCACGCCGTTACGGCGAGCATCGTGCGCCACTGCATCGACAACAACAAGACGCTGGATAAGCTCGATTTGTTCGTGTACCAGAGCTTCTCCTCCCTGTTCGAAGAGGATATCCTCACCCGCGTACGGGCGAACAAGTCGGTGGAGGCGCGCAAGGTCATCGGCGGCAGCGCAAGGAGCGCCGTGCGCGAGAACATCCGCTCTATCACCAAGCGGCTCAACCGCATGTTCAAGGATTAAAATTACGGTATTTGAAGGGCTCGCCATCCGGCGGGCCCTATTTTATACGGCAAAAAGGCTCTCACAAGGTGAGCTTTTTTGCTCGAAAGAGTTCACCCTGCACTCCGAGAAAACGGTAGATATAGCATAAAAAATATGCCCCCGCTGTAAACGGCAATTTTTATAAAGATCAAAAAGAGCGAAGATTTTCAAAAATCTTCGCTCTTTTTATTTTTCGATAAATTGAAATTTATGAAAGTCGCTTTCGCAACCATTTTCTAAAAAATTCAAGCTCAGATTCCGTATGAAACCAATGCTCTCCGTCTTTTTGCTCGGTGAGTTCACAGCCGAATTTGTTTGCAAAAGTTTTTACATAATCGTACTCACACAATGTATCCTTTTCTCCTCGCAGAATAAACGTCTTATGACACCACGAGTTAATCGGATGACTTTGAACATATCTATAATACGGAAAGTATAATGGTTCTATATCATTCTCTACCATCACTTTTTCTTGAAATTCCTTTTCCGTAATATGACAATATTCCATAAGATTATGAATAATTCGTAACATATCTGTTACGGGAGAGAGAAACCACGCACATTCTATTTTCATATCTGCAAAGGCAAGCAATTCAAAATAAGCCCCCATACTGCAACCGAAAATTGAAATCTTTTTATTTTGATTCGCTACAAAAGAGTATATTGCTTGCAACTCTCTGACACATTCATCGGGCATAATAAAATCTGTTTCATATACTCTTTCCCCGTGCTGCGGTAGGTCAAAACTAAGAACTTGATAGCCTTTTGCGATTGCTTCTTCCGCAAGTACCCAAATACAGTCATCAATTTTGGAAGAATGGCTTCCGTGTGCCACAATTATTATTTTATCACTCGGTTTTCCCCATAATATAGATGGAATTCCGTTAATTTTGGTTTTATTCAAATCCATACTGCTCGTCTCCACAAATCTTGATTTCGTTTAACTGCAAATTGCCGTTTATTTTATCGTAATTATATCTTAAACAACTAGAAAAGTAAAATAAATAAGCGCACTGCCTTGCCCGCAAGGTATAGTGCGCCATACTTCTTTCACTGTAATAAAAATTCTCTATGGGAACTGCGGAAAACGGCGGGGGCATATTTTTTAACTTACCGCCGATTGGGGCGGTTTTCTCATTACTTGGCAGATTTATTTTTGATGTATTCGTCGATGGCTTCGGCGGCGGTCTTGCCGGCGCCCATCGCGAGGATGACCGTTGCGGCGCCCGTCACGGCGTCGCCGCCCGCATACACGCCCTCGCGCGAGGTCAGGCCGTGCTCGTCGGTGACGATGCCGCCCCACTTCTGCGTTTCCAAACCCTTGGTCGTGTTCTTGATGAGCGGGTTGGGGGAGGTGCCCAGCGCCATGATGACGCAGTCGCAGTCGATGGTGAACTCGCTGCCCGCCACCTCGACGGGGCGGCGGCGGCCGGAGGCGTCCGGTTCGCCCAGCTCCATGCGGATGCACTCGATGCCCGCGACCATTCCGTTCTCCCCTTCCAACACGCGCGTCGGATTGGTGAGGAACTGGAACACGATGCCCTCTTCCTTCGCGTGCTCGACCTCCTCCGCGCGGGCGGGAAGCTCCGTTTCGCTGCGGCGGTAGACGATGTGCACGTCCGCGCCCAGGCGCTTTGCACAGCGCGCCGCGTCCATGGCGACGTTTCCGCCGCCCACCACGACCACGCGCTGCGCGTGGAACACGGGGGTGCGCGCGTCGTCCTTGTACGCCTTCATCAAATTGACGCGGGTGAGGAATTCATTGGCGGAGAAAACGCTTTTGAGGTTTTCGCCGGGGATGTTCATGAAGCGGGGAAGGCCCGCGCCGCTGCCGATGAATACCGACTCGAAGCCGTATTCGTCCATCAGCTCGTCGACGGAGAACACGCGGCCGACGACCATGTTCGTTTCGACCTTGACGCCGAGCGCCTTCAGGTTGTCGATTTCCTTTTCGACGATGGATTTGGGCAGGCGGAATTCGGGGATGCCGTACACGAGCACGCCGCCCGCGAGGTGCAATGCCTCGAAAATCGTAACGTCGTACCCGCGCTTGGCGAGGTCGCCCGCGCAGGTGAGGCCGGCGGGGCCGCTGCCGACGACGGCGACTTTGTGCCCGTTCGGCTCCGCTTTCTGCGGCAGATCGCAGCTGTTGGCGTTGTGCCAGTCTGCAACGAACCGCTCCAGGCGGCCGATGGCGACCGGCTCGCCCTTGATGCCGCGCACGCACTTGCTTTCGCACTGCGTTTCCTGCGGGCATACCCTGCCGCACACGGCAGGGAGGGAGCTGGTCTTTTGAATAATCTGATACGCCGCCTCAAAATCGCCCTCGGCGACCTTGGCGATAAATTCGGGGATATGTATTTTGACGGGGCAGCCGCCGATGCAGGGTTTATTCTTGCAGTTCAGGCAGCGCTTCGCCTCGTCGATGGCCGTTTCGGCGGTGTAGCCCAGCGCGACTTCCTTGAAGTTTTTGTTGCGGACGTTCGCATCCTGCGCGGGCATCTCATGTTTTTTCAAACTCATGTTCGGCATAAATTATTTGACCTCCTTCTTAAAGAGGTTGCACGCCTCTTCGCGCTCGCGCTTTTCAAATTCCTTGTAGGTGGAGGCGCGCTTGAGGATTTCGTCGTAGTCCACCTCGTGCCCGTCGAAATCGGGGCCGTCGACGCAGGCGAACTTGGTCTTACCGCCCACCGTCAAACGGCAGCAGCCGCACATACCCGTGCCGTCGATCATGATCGGGTTCATGCTCACGACCGTCTTGATATTGTACTGCTTGGTAAGGAGGGAAACGAACTTCATCATGACGACGGGGCCGATGGCGATGACTTCGTCGTAGCTGTTGCCCGCCTCGATGAGCGCTTTGAGCGCGTCGGTCACGAGCCCCTTTTCGCCGTAGCTGCCGTCGTCCGTCATCATTTTAAACACGTCGGAAACGGCCTTGAACTGCTCCTCCAAAATGACGAGGTCTTTATTGCGGAAGCCGACGACGCTGTGCACTTCTGCGCCGAGCTGATGCAGCTTTTTGGCGACGGGGAACGCGATGGCGCAGCCGACGCCGCCGCCGATGACGGCGACCTTTT
>CAKNLK010000031.1 GCA_930989535.1 uncultured Clostridia bacterium
TCTGCTATAGCGGATTGCAGATACAGGGCACCGCTAACTCCCCACCTAGCACAGCAAATCTATTGTATACTAAAATGCTTTTTTTTGCAACCGATTTTATATAAAATTTTTGTCGAAAAAATAATTTAAATTTTGATGGAAAAGTATTGACAAATATGAATTTAAAGTTAAAATAGAAGGCAAGCAGAACAACGGAGAGAATTGCGAAAACTACTGATATGAATGCTTTCGGATACGGCATGCGCTATTGGAAAAAGCGAGTGCCTTGCGCTGTCTTTTGCCAGCTGATCGGCTACATAGGCATCATTATTGACCTGCTGTTGCCGCTTCTGAGCGCGATGTTCGTCGACTACATACTCGACTATAACCCCGCCGAGCAGGTTGCTGCCGGCGCGGGTATCTTTTCTTTCCTCGTAAACGGGCGGTTCGGGGAGCCCCAAACATGGCGGTTATTTTTCAGCATAACCGCCGTTTTTGCCGTTCTCGAGATTTTGCGCGAGATTTTGATTTATGTGCGCAACGTCCTGTTTCAGCAAAACGGCATTTGGTTCGAAAATGAGCTGCGGGACATCACCTATAAGAAGCTGGTCGATTTGGATAGTTCCACCGTCGCGTCGTATAACGCGGGGGAACTTTTGACGACGCTCTCCGCCGATATCATTACGGCAAAGGAGATGTATTCCCGTATTCTGCTCCTTTTGGGGGACAGCTTTTTTATCATCGTCGTTACCTGCGTCATTCTCGCGACGTACAGCTCGTGGATGCTCATTTTGCCGGCCGCCATCGCACCGATTCTCTTGTTTGCGTTGGTTTGCTATTCGCGGGCGGCGCGGCGCATCTCCACGAAAATACGAGACTGCAACGCGGATATGAACCTGAACGTGCAGGAGAATATCGACGCGGTTCGGTTGATACGTTCCTTCGCCAACGAGGAGTTGGAGGAACGGAAATTCGACCGCGTAAACGGCGATTTGCGTGACGCGTACTTGGAGCAGGTCGACATATCGGCGAAATACGGCTTGATTTTCAATGTCATCCGTCAAATCGCCTATATCGCGACGATTGCGATAGGCACGCTGATGGTTTTCATCGGCCAATTTAAAGTCGGTATCATGACCGCCTGCGTCACCTACGTATTGCGTATAATGGATCAGCTCACGCAAATCAGCAACTGCGTATACCAGTTGCAGTACGGCATTGTTTCGATGGGGCGGATTATGGATTTCCTGGAGAGGAAGACGAAAATTCCGCAGCCGGAGCATGCCGATAAAATCATGAGCAAGCCGGATATCGAGGTTAAAAATGTTTCCGTCACGGAGGACGGCAAGCCGCTTTTAAAGAATATCAATTTGAGCATACCGTGCGGCAAAAAGGTCGGCATCATGGGCGGCACAGGCTCGGGCAAGAGTGTCTTGCTCAAGTCTCTCGTCCGCATTTACGACGTCACGGAAGGCAGTATCGAAATCAACGGCAAGGATATCCGCGACTACGACCTCGACGATTTGCGCAACGAGTTTGCGTACGTTTTCCAGGATGTCTTTCTATTTTCCGATACGATTGACGCAAATATCGCCTTTTACGCGCCCGATATCTCCCGCGAGGTGATTCACCGTGTCGCGGAACAGGCGCAGGCGAGCCGCTTTATCAAGGGGCTGCCGCAGGGGTTCCAGACCATCGTCGGCGAGCGCGGTCTCGGTTTGTCCGGCGGGCAGAAGCAGCGCGTATCCATTGCGCGCGCCCTGCTGAAAAACGCGCCGGTTCTCGTTTTGGACGACGCCTCCAGCGCGCTCGACGTAATCACCGAGCGCAAACTTATGGCGAGTATTAAGGAAAACTACCCCGACCATACCATCCTCATTGCGGCGCACCGCGTCTCCAGTATCTCCGATTGCGACGAAATACTCTATATGCAGGACGGGGAAATCGTCGAGCGGGGTACTTACGACGAACTGATTCAGAAAAACGGCACTTTTGCCGAAATATGCAGGATGCAGCTCGCGGAGGACGACGATGATTCGTTGGCCGCTATTGAAGACGCTACGTCGCTTGCGGGCGGGGAGGCATAGCGATGGCACAGAGAAATACGTATTTTCAGGACGAAGCCGTCGAAAAGGATAAAATCGATATCAAGAATTTAAAGCGGCTCATGCGCTATGCTCTGCCGCATAAAAAGCTCTTGATTTTTGTGCTCATCATCATGCTGATTGCCGTGGCGTCGTCGATGGTCACGCCGCTGTTGCTTCGGTTTATCGTTGATACGGTCATCCCGGACGAAAATTATCGCCTGTATTTTCTCGCTTTGGGCGGCTTTTTGCTCGCGGGGCTGGCGGAAATTATCATTACCTTTTACCAACAGCGCAGCCTCGGGCGGATGGGGCACGGCATCATCGCCGACATCCGCAAGGATATCTTCTACAAATTGCAGGCTCTTCCGTTCGACTATTTCGACAACCGTCCCGCCGGCAAAATCGTCGTTCGCGTGACGAACTACATCACAGAGCTCGCCGATTTCTTCACGAACTACCTCATGAACTTTATTCTGAATATCGTGAAGATTGTGGTCGTTACAATATTTATGCTCTGTTTGAGCCCGCTTCTCACGGCGGTCGTCTATTCGGCAATCATTCCGCTCACGGTCGGCGTATTTCTGATTCGGAAGGCAATCCGCAAATTGTTCCGTAAACAGCGCGCCAAGGATTCCAACCGGACGGCGTATATCGTCGAATCCATCATGGGCGAAAAGGTTATTCAGAATTATAACCGCACCGAATACAACGAAAAGATTTATCACGATTTACAGAAGGAGAGTGCGGATACATGGATGAGCATCGTCCGTCGTAACGAGCTGAATACGCCCATCGTCGGCATTTTTTGGAACTATGGCACGATTATGCTGTACGCAATCGCTTTCATGCTCATGCAGATGGGTGGCGCTTTCGGCGTCACGACCGGTATAACGATTGCTTTTTTGAGCTATATGGGGCTCTTTTCTACGCCGCTGACACAGCTTTCCGCTATCATACAGAACCTCGCGCAGGTCTCGGCGAACTTGGAGCGAATTTTTGAAACGATTGACGCACCCGCCAGCATCGCCGACAGCGATAATAGCATCGAATTGGGCGATGTCGCCGGAAAAATCGATTTCAACGACATTACTTTCTGCTATGAAGAGGGAGTCAATATCCTCGAGCATTTCAATTTGCACGTAAATCCGGGCGAAAGCATTGCGCTTGTCGGGCCGACGGGCGCCGGCAAAACGACCGTTATCAACCTTTTGACTCGCTTTTACGATGTGAAGGAAGGCTCCGTTACGATTGACGGGATAGACGTGCGCGACATCAAACTCAAGTCCCTGCGCAACAAGGTCGGCGTTCTCATGCAGGATCCGTTCATTTTTAAAGGTACGGTTATCGACAATATCCGCTATGGCCGGCCGGATGCGACGGACGAAGAATGTATCGCCGCGGCAAAGACGATTTTTGCGGATAAATGCATCGAGCGCCTGCCGAACGGTTACTACGAAGAGCTGGCAGAGAGGGGAGAAGGGCTCTCTTCGGGCGAAAAGCAGTTGATTAGTTTTGCGCGCATCATCGTCAAAAATCCGTCCGTCGTGATTTTGGACGAGGCGACGAGTTCCATCTCCTCCGATATGGAAAAATTGATTCAGAGCGCGCTGGAAGTACTTCTCAAGGGGCGCACGTCGTTCATTGTGGCGCACAGGCTTTCGACGATTCGCAATTCGAACAGAATTTTGTTCATTGCAAATAAGGGAATTGCGGAAGAAGGCACGCACGAACAGTTGCTAAAAAAGCAGGGTTTGTATTATAATTTATATAAGAGCCTGAAATAGTGGTCATTCAGTTAAAGGAGTTTCAATATGCCGCACATATCGGTAAAAATGTTGAAAGGCAGGAGTGAGGAGCAAAAGGAGCGCCTTGCCGTCGCATTGGTCAAAACGCTCACGCAGGAGTTGCATTGCTCCGAACAGCACGTGACCTGCGCGATTGAGGATTACACGCCCGCCGAATGGCAGACGGTTTTCAAAGAGGAAATAACCGACAAACCCGCCGGCAAAATATATAAAAAGGCGGAGTATGACCCGAAGGATTTGCTGTAAAACGGAGGCTGAAAGAGAATGTCAGAATGTACGCACGACTGCGGCAGCTGCGGAGAGGATTGCTCCCGCCGCGATATGCAAAAAGCGCCGCACGAATTGAGTAAAATTAAAAAGGTTATCGGAATCGTCAGCGGAAAGGGCGGCGTCGGCAAATCGCTCACGACGGCGATGCTCGCCGTCACGGCGCAGCGCAACGGCTTTCGTACGGCGATTCTCGACGCGGACATCACCGGCCCGTCTATTCCGAAGATGTTCGGAATTACCGAAAAGGCGACGGGTACCGAGATGGGTATTTTGCCCGCGATAAGCAAGACGGGTATCGAAATCATGTCGATGAACTTGCTTTTGGAAGAGGATACAGACCCGGTCATTTGGCGCGGCCCGATTATCGCCGGCACGGTATTGCAGTTTTGGACGGACGTTATTTGGAACGACGTCGACTACATGTTCGTCGATATGCCGCCGGGAACGGGCGATGTGCCGCTGAGCATCTATCAATCGCTTCCGCTGGACGGCATTATCGTCGTCACGACGCCGCAGGAGCTCGTGTCCATGATTGTCAAAAAGGCGGTCATCATGGCGGAAAAAATGAATATTCCCGTTTTGGGCGTCGTGGAAAATATGAGCTATGTGCAGTGCCCGGACTGCGGAAAGAAAATTGAGATTTTCGGAAAGAGCCATGCGGAGGATACCGCCGCACAGTTCGGCGCAAAGGGCTTTGCCCGCGTTCCCTTCGACAGCGCTCTTACGACTTGTGCCGACCGCGGGCTCATCGAGCTGTTCGAGGGCGACTATGTCGACTCCCTGTTCGAAAAAATCGAATAGGGCGGGGTGAAAAGTCGCGAGTCAATGATTTTTCGCCGTGCAATACTGCGGGAATATCTCGCAACGGACGTAAAAAAGCCGCGCTTTTCAGCGCGGCTTTTCACTGCAAAAACTTATTGATTATTCCTCGTCCCCGTCTTGAACGGTTACAACGGCGGTTTCGGCAAAGCGTTTGACCGACTCCACGGCGCTCTCGCAGCCCGATTTGGAAGGGTACGATTCGCCCGTGCAGAGGAGCTGTTTCGAGCCGTTTAACAGCTTGAAATAATACGAGCCGTTTTTGTTTTGCGAGATTACGATGTTGTTCTTCTGAATATTCGTTTTATGCGTTTTGATGCCGTTTTTCGCGCCGTTTAAGGAGGTGTATTCGATACTGCCGAGGAGCTTTTCTCCGTTGGATGCGCGCAGTTCGAAGAAATAGGTATCGCTGCCGCTCCGGCGGATTACCCACTTGCCGGCGTAGGCGCTTTTGCGTTCTTCCTCGTCGGTCGTCGTCAACAGCTTTTCCGCCGCCGCGCGCGAAGCCACGTGGGAAGCAGCCGTATTCCGCTCTTCCGCCTGCTTATCCTTCGCGGGAGAGATCTTGTTGCTGTTTTCCGCCTTTTTCTCGCTCTTGCTGCGGGCGGGTTTATCCGTCTTTTTGTTGGCCGGCTTTGCGGAGCGGGCTTCGGTGGCTGGCTGTGCTGCAACGTTTATGCCGGAATCTTTTTCCGCCGCAACAGCTTCTTCCTTTTGCGGCTCAACGGGGGCGGGCTCGTCGGCGAGGGAAAGTTCGGCGGGCTTACTTTCGCTCGAAACCGTTTCCGCGGCCGAGCCTGCGGAGTTTAAGTCGGCGGGCCTTTCCTCAAAGGCGGAGGATTCCGTTGCGTTCGCTCTTTCCGTTGCCGAGGCTTCATATACCGCTTCGGGGGCGGGTGCCTCTTCCGGCGCTTCGCTCTCGCTTGCGGTAGGAGCATCGGCCTGCCTTTCGGTGGTGGCCTGCCTTTCGGCAACGACCTGCGCATCGGCAACCGAGGCCGCCTGCGCCGCTGATGAACGGGCGGGCTGCTCTGTCTGCGGCGCGGCTGGAGCAAAGCTTTCCGCGTGTGCGGCCGCTTTCTTCTTTTTCGACTTTTTGACGCCGAGGACGATTGCGATGATGATTAAGAGCAAAATAACGGCAATAATCGCAACGGCGATGTAAAAATAGACGGGGTTACTGCGAAAATACTCGACTATCTGTTCCCACATACGATTACCTCGATAGATAAATTTTCAATTCAATGTTAATACAAAAACCGAAAAATGTCAAGCATTCCTCATTTTTTTGGTACAAGTTTGACAAAATTTTGAAAATGAATTACAATATTTACAATAAATACAGGCGATTTTGAGATGGAAAATTTTCAAACAATGATTATCGGCGCGGGCGCGGCGGGCTTGTTTGCGGCGCTTCGGCTCGGCGAAGCGGGGCACGGAAAGGAGGTTTTGCTCGTCGAGCGAAACGAGCGCGCGGGGCGCAAGCTCTCCGCCACGGGCAATGGCCAGGGGAACGTCACGAATCTCGACTTGTCGGAAAAGCATTATCGCTCTTCCGATATGCGGCTCGTTTCTTCCGTTTTGCATAGATTCGTCAGGGAAGAACTTCTGCAATACATGGCGTCGCTCGGCGGTATCTTTTCTGCGGACGAGGAGGGGCGCGTGTATCCGGCTTCGCGCCAGGCGTCGGCGGTAACGGATTTGCTCCGCTTTCGCTTGGCGGAACTCGGCGTTGCGCTTCGGACAGGGGAAAAAATCATTGCGGCGGAAAAGCGGGGCGGCTCCTTTTATCTGCGCGCGGCATCGGGCTCGGAATATTGCTGTAAAACGCTGGTGCTGGCGTGCGGAGGTGCGGCGGCGCCGCATTTCGGAACGGACGGGAGCGGGTACGCCCTGGCTCGCTCTTTCGGCCATACCGTTACGCCGTTGCGCCCCTCGCTGGTACAGCAGAAAACGGATTTGCCGCCCATCCGCGGTTTAAAGGGTGTTCGATGCAATTGTCGTATTCGACTTATACGCGGCGGGCATTCGGTATGCGGTGCGGAAGGGGATGTCATTTTTACCGACTACGGGATAAGCGGCAATGCGGTTTTTAAAATATCCCCGTGCGCATCGGCGGGTGATACGGTTGCAATTGATTTTTTGCCCGATACCGAGTCTGCCGCACTGCTGGAGGCTCTGCGCAATAAATTGAAGAGCGCGCCGGCATTGAAGGCGGAAGATTTATTCCGCTGTGTGGTAAACAGCGCCGTAGGGAAAGCAATTTTGCGCCGCTGCGGAATCGACGGGGCGCGCAATATTCAGGATATTGCCGGCAAGCTGCCCGAATTGGCGCAGATGGCAAAAAATTATACGCTGAACCTGACGGGCAGTTTGGGGTTCGATTCCGCACAGGTTACGCAGGGCGGTGTTTCCGCGTTGGAGCTGGACGAAAATTTAATGAGCAAAAAAGTGAAAAATTTGTATATCGTCGGCGAACTCGTCGATGTCGACGGAGATTGCGGCGGTTACAACCTGCAATGGGCGTTTTCTTCCGGTTGGCTCGCTGCAGGCGCCGTCGCAGGGAGCAAAAATTGAAAATCGACAACATAAAACTGAAGATTGGCGAGGATGAAAAGAAACTTTATGACGTCGCTTCGCGCAAATTGCGCGCCCCCGCCCATATCAAAATTCTCAAAAAGTCCTTGGATGCGCGCGATAAATCGGATATTCGCTGGGTTTACAGCATCGAGGCGGATACAAAGCCGATTCAAGAGGCAGAGAAAGAGTATCCGCAAGTTCGGCGGCAGCCGCGGCGGGTTATCGTCGTCGGGAGCGGGCCGGCCGGGCTGTTTTGCGCCATTCGTTTGATTCGCTCGGGGATACGTCCGCTCATCGTCGAGCGGGGCGGCACGGTAGAGGAGCGCGCCGCGCAGAACGACAGGTTTTTTCGGGAGCGCATTTTGGATTCCGATTGCAACGTTCAATTCGGGGAAGGGGGCGCGGGAACATTTTCGGACGGAAAGCTCAATACGCAGACGAAGGATGCGCGCAATCGAGACGTACTGGAGACCTTTGTCCGATTCGGTGCTCCCGCGGAAGTCGCATATCTGAATAAACCACATATCGGAAGCGACCGTCTGCGCACCGTGCTCAAAAACATCCGAAAATATATCTGTGGGCACGGAGGGGAGTTTGCCTTCCATACCCGGTTGGAAGACGTTGTTCTCCGCGAGGGAGTGCTTCGCTCCGTAATGCTGAAAAACGTGAAAACGGGCGAAACGTACGAGGAGGAGGCGAGCGAAGTTGTGCTTGCCATCGGCCACAGCAGCCGCGATACGTTTTCCATGCTGGAATGCCGCGGCTTTGCGATGCAGGCGCGCGAGTTCGCCGTGGGTGTCAGAATTGAACATTTGCAGGAAAAAATCGGGTTTGCACAGTACTCTGTCACGCATAAATTGCTCCCTTCTGCGGATTATAAGCTCGTCAGTCACGCCGGCGGCAGAACGGCGTTCACCTTTTGCATGTGCCCGGGCGGCTATGTTATGCCCGCCGCGAGCGAGGAAGGCGGCGTGGTGACTAACGGCATGAGCGACTATGCGCGGGACGGGCGCAACGCAAACAGTGCCTTGCTGGTACAGATTAAGCGGAGCGATTTCGACTGCGGCAATGTTTTGGACGGCGTAGAATTTCAGAGAAAAATCGAGAGGGCGGCCTATGCTGCGGGCGGATATTCGTATGCCGCCCCGGTGCAGCTGCTGGAGGACTTTTTGGCGGGGCGGGAGAGCCGCGCGTTCGGCGAGGTTCTGCCGACGTATGCAGCGGGAACTGCCATGTTCGATTTGAATCGCCTGCTGCCGCCGTATGTTTCGGAGGCGATGAAGGTGGGCGTTGCGGATATGGACAGGCGCCTGCACGGCTTCGCTTCGCCCGACGCTCTTTTGACGGGCGCGGAGACGCGCTTTTCTTCCCCCGTCCGTATCCTGCGGAACGAGCATTGCGAGAGTGTAAGTGCGGCCGGGGTTTACCCGTGCGGGGAGGGATGCGGTTATTCGGGAGGAATTACCAGTTCCGCCGCGGACGGCATCTTGGTTGCGGAAAAAATCTGCGAAAAATACTTATAAGCTGTAATTTTTTATGATTGCTTCATTTTTTTTTCATGAAATAATCATAATTAGCGGCTATAATAGAGCCATACAAAACAAAAGACCACACAAACTTTTTTCATATTCTCTCACTATAACATAGCGGTTCGCTTTTCGCGGGCCGCTATGTTATGTTTTACGATTGAATTGACAGAGAAAAAAGGAGTCCTCGCATAGGGCTCCTTTTTTCGGCATCATTGCCTTCCTTAAATTTGTTCGATATTGATAACGTTGGAATTGCCCGACTTGCCGTTCGGGTTGCCGCCCGTGATAACGATGCGGTCTCCCTTTTTTACGAGCCCTAAATCGATAGCCGCTCGCTTCGCGTGATAGAAGAGCACGTCCATCGACGTAAACTCTTCCGCCAAAACGGGGATAACGCCCCAGGAGAGCGCGAGCTTGCGGTAAGACATCGGCTCGATGGTCATGCCGACGATATCGATGTTGGGGCGGAAGCGGGAAACGAGCCTTGCCGTGCCGCCCGAACGGGAACAGACGACGATTGCCTTCGCGCCGATATCTTCGGCGAGTACGCAGGCGGAGTGCGAAAGGGCGTCTGCGGGGCTTTGAATTGTGAATTTTTTGTCGCTGTATTTATTTTCGAGGTGCTTTTCTGTTTCGAGGCAGATGCGTGCCATGGCTTCGACCGCCTGCACGGGATATTTGCCGCCCGCCGTTTCGCCCGAAAGCATTACGGCGCTGGTGCCGTCGTACACGGCGTTCGCAACGTCGGATATTTCCGCGCGCGTGGGGCGGGGTTGGCTTATCATCGATTCGAGCATCTCCGTCGCCGTTATGCATCGCTTGCTGGCGAGGCGGCATTTATCGATGAGCATCTTCTGTATCTGCGGCAGTTCCTCGTAGGGAACTTCCACGCCGAGGTCGCCGCGCGCGACCATGATGCCGTTTGCGACGTTCAGGATTTCGTCGATGTTGTTCACGCCGCTGCGGCTCTCGATTTTTGCGATGAGGTCGATGTCGGGGTTTCCGTTTTCCTCGAGCAGTTTGCGGATATCGATGATATCCTGCGCTTTGGAAGTGAAGGAACAGGCGATAAAGTCGATTCCCTGTTCCACGCCGAAGAGGATATCCTTTTTATCCTGCTCGCTTAAGTATTGCAGGCTGAGCGTCTTGTCGGGGAAAAACATGCTCTTTTTATCGGACAGCTCGCCGCCGATTTCAACTTTGGTGTGTACATTCTTTTTATCCACGTCCATCACGCGGAAAACGAGCAGGCCGTTATTGAGCAAAATCGTGTCGCCCGGTTCGAGGTCGTCGACGATGCCCTTGTAGGATACGGCGACTTTCGTCTGGTCTCCCTCGATTTCTTCCGTCGTAAAGGTAAAATCGTCGCCCTCTTTCAAAAAAATCTTGTGGTCTTTGAAGGTGCGGATGCGCAGTTCCGGCCCCTTGGTATCCAGCATGATGGGGAGGGGAATATTCAGCTTTTCGCGCACTTTTTTAATTAGCTCAATATTCGTCTTATGCTCCTCATAATCGCCGTGCGAAAAGTTCAGCCGAACGACGTTCATACCGGCCAAGGCCATTTGCGTCAGCGTCTTTTCGTTGCGGCAGGCGGGGCCCATTGTGCAGACAATCTTAGTCTTTTTCATGGCAATCTATCTCCAAGTCTAAAATTTTTGACAAATACCAAAATTCTCACAAATACATTGTAATATATTTTTTACCAAAACACAAGTAAATCATAGTAAAAATATTTGTGCGAAATTGTATAAAGAAACTTGACTTGACGCTCCGTTTTGCTGTATAATAATTTTATATTCCGAGTTGATTATACGGTCGCGTGGCGCTCTTCGCGCCATGAGGAAAGTCCGAGCACCGCAGAGCAGGACGCCGGATAACGTCCGGTGGAGGCGACTCCAAGGATAGTGCAACAGAAACAGACCGCAGAGCAATCTGCAAGGATGGAAAGGGGAGGTAAGAGCTCACCGGCGCTTCGGTAACGGAGCGCGCTGTGTAAACCCCGTTCGGTGCAAGATTGGGCGCATGTCGCATAGGGTTGCTCGCCCGATGTGCGCTGTTAATATCGCTTGAACGCATCGGCGACGATGTGTCTAGATAGATGACCGTACACGACAGAACTCGGCTTACAAATCAAGCTCGGAAATTTGCGAATCGTGCGCATATGCGCAAAAAAAGAGAACTGCCAGGCATCGGCGGTTCTCTTGCGTTATAACGGAATAGAAAATAATCGACAATTTTTGACTTATTGTAATTTATCTTCGATTATCGGCAGCATTTGTTCGCGGATGGGCATTTTAGAGCAGAATCTGTATATGTCCGTGGCGAGTAAATCTTTCGCGTATACCGCTCGGGCCGTTTCGCCGAGCGCGTTCAAATCGTTTTGCCTCGCCAGCAGAGGAAATTCTGCTCTGCCCAATTCGCGGAGGAGCGTATCGGCGGTGCTCTTCCGCAGCGCCAAAGGTTTGAGATAGAGAGGCGATTGCAGTGCGCCGTGCACGAGCGTTTTCGGAATTCCCAAAACGGCCGCCGTCAGGATGCGCCGTATGCGCGAGGAGATGTACCGTTTTGTCGTGACCTTTGCGATGAGGTCGTCAAAGTCTTCGGCTTCCCGTGCGCAGGTTTTGATGCGGTTTTCCAAGCCTTCCGTGCAGTCGACAATTTCGGCGAGCGTTTTTGCGTCCGCAGTCAGGGCGGCGCTGTGCGCAATTTCCTGAAAGAGCGAGCCGTCCGTAAAGCGGAGCATATCATCAAAGGCATAGGTCGGGATAGCCGGTTTTGCTTCGTGCAGCCTACCGCCGCGCGCCGTCGCCCGAATCGCCGCCGCGGAGGAGAATTTTTCTCCCAGGTCGGTCGAGCCGTGCGATGCTCCCGTGCGGCGGATTGGCAGAATTTGAGCACGGCAGCCGAAAAACTCGATGGCCTTTTGGTACTCGGTGCCCAATATATTGTTCGGGGAGCGCAAAAACTCCGCGAGGTCTCTGCGCCCTGTCCGCTCGAGCGATTCGGTGCGCGCTTTCGTCAGGCTTTCGCCCGCCCGCAGCCTCGCCCGCAGAACTTTTTTTTGCTCTGCCGATTCTGCCGCGGTCGCTCGTGCGGCGGAGAGGAAGAGAGCCTTTTCATCCCGTTCACAGCCGAAGGCGAGCGTATCGAAAGCGGGGATGGAGGCAAGTATTTTTACGGCGCCCTTTGCAAAGATTTCCGCGGGCGATATGGCGAATACGGTCGGCAGTTCGAGAACGGCGTCCGCGCCCGCATACACGGCGTGTTTGGCTCGCGTATATTTGTCGAGCAGGGCGATTTCGCCGCGCTGCGTAAAACTTCCGCTCATGATGCAGACGAGCGCATCGCATCCGCTCTCCCGTTTTGCCCGCTCGATGAGATAGGCGTGACCGTTATGAAAGGGATTGTATTCGCATATTATGCCGCAGATTTTCATTTCGATCCTCGTAAGTCCCTTGTAAATGAACGGCAGGGCGTAATGCCGCCGCTCGCGTTGAACCACTTTGATTATACACTTTTTCTCCGCAAAAACAAAGCGATTTTCGTGTTTACGCCGCCTCTCGCCTCACAAGAATAGGGATTTTGGAACCCGTTGCAACCGCATCCGAAAAGATTTTGGGAAAGTTTTTTAATTCGGCGCAAATTGCCGAAAAATGAGTTGACAAAACGGCGAGGATAGTATATAATCAAAAAAGTCTAAAACGATATTTCACGGAAAATATAGGAAAGAGGTGTAAAAATGGCGGTACCCAAGTCGAAACAATCCAAGCAGAGAACGAATACGAGATATGCAAACTTCAAGGCAGCGGCTCCCTCGCTCGTAGAGTGCCCGCATTGCCATGAACTCAAACAGCCGCACAAGGCTTGCCCCAAGTGCAGGTTCTACAAGGATAAAGAAGTTATCAATGTAGAAGAGAGCAAATAATAGTCAAGTACCACCGGCTGAGCCGGTGGCTTGATTAGGCGCTTCAAGCGCATGGTACCGGCGGCACTACTCGTGCTTGAAGTTCCTGACAATCGCAACAATTTTTCAGCGGCCACCTCTCGGTGGCTGTCTTTTTATCTAAAAAGAAATCCACCGGCTATGCCGGTGGTGGCGGGGGACAGGGAA
>CAKNLK010000032.1 GCA_930989535.1 uncultured Clostridia bacterium
AATCTTTTACAAGGAAAGCTGTCAGCACTTATTATGAATTTAAGGCAAAGAACATGGAGTTTACCGACCATGGTATTGCAAGATTTTTAAGTCGTAAATTTAGTATTGAAACGATTGAAAAAATCAACAGTAAACCATTTAATTATTACCAAGACGATGGAAAAAAAGTGAAGTATTATGATAAGATTGCTGTTATCTATTCAGCAGAAAACGATTTGGTCGTTTCGGTAATCGAAAGAAAGACTATTAAGGAGAATTGGCATGAAATCAACAATTGAAAAGCTTATCGAAATGTTGGAAAAGTTTTTTAAAGGTGAATATGACCCATGGCAATTTTCATGCGATTTTCCTGATTTTTGCTTTGAAAATTATGATAATTTAGAGACCGAATGTAAAGGGTTAGGGTATTATCTCGATCAAGAAGTTCCAGATATTTGCGACGAAGGGGAACCTGGCTTTGATCCGACTCATATGAAAGAGGAATTGCAAAAGGTTTACCAAAAGGTAAAATTTTTTATTAACAATTAAAAAGGCACGGCGATAAGGTCGTGCTCTTTTGATACAAAAAACAAGGCAAGGCGGACGGCTTTGCCTTTTTTGATGCCCAGAGCAAGGCAAGGCGTAAAAAGGTCGGTGCGCATAAAAAATCGGACGGGAGCGCACCCGTAAAAAGCGTAGGAGGATTTATGAAAAGGCAGGAATTGAAGGCATTGCTCCACGGCGTTGAGAACGCGGGCGAGATAATCGACCAGATCATGGAAATCAACGGCGCGGACATCGAAAACGCAAAGAAGGAAAAGAGCGGCGGCAATGAGGCATTGAACCGCGAAATCGAGCGTTTAAAGTGTGGTTAGGAAGTTTTTAACGCCGTTTATTCCGCTTTGTATCGCCATTACAATGGGTATTCGGAGGATATAGCAAAAAGTAACGAATTTAGTAACAAAACACACCAAAACCCAGCAAAATACAGAATACTTTATAAGAAAAAACAGCCGTTTTCGGGGCATTTTGCCCTAAAAACGGCTGTTTTTTGAATTTGGCGCAGAGAAAGGGATTTGAACCCTTGTTACCCTTATGGGGGTAAACACGATTTCGAGTCGTGCGCGTTCGACCGCTCCGCCATCTCTGCAAAAAACCCAACTTTGGAAAGTTGGGTCGAATTGAATGGTAGCCCCACGGGGACTCGAACCCCGGTTTTCGCCGTGAGAGGGCGACGTCTTAACCGCTTGACCATGAGGCCGTAATCAAAATTGCTAAGTTATTATACCATAAAGTTTCGCGTATGGCAAGTTTTTTTTCAGCTCAAAACGAAACTTTTTTGCAAAAAAAAGTCCGCCTGTGCCGCAGAACGAAAAAGTGTTAACCCGCTTCTCGCAGGTGGGTGCGCCGCTGTGCCGCCTCAGACTTTCCGTTCATAAACAGACCTTGCCTATCGGCACAGACAATTTGCAGAGCGCTCCCGAATTTCAAATGTGGATTAAGATAATTCGAACTCCGAACACCGCAGACCGTATCTACAGTTTATGCAGGGCGTGCCCGCCCGTTGTCTTTCTACTATCTATTATACTACGATTTCTGAAAATAGCAACAAAAAACCGCAAAATTTAAATTGTAAAATTTTGCTGAAAATTTTTGCTTCCGCGTTTACCCGCGCTTTGCCGCCTTTTCGAGCGCGCAGAGGTATGCGTACATCTGGCTCTCCGAATTCAGCCCGTAGCGCGCCTCCGTTTTATCGAGTGCGGTTTGCTTGATGGAATCTTTCGTAAATTCCGCGGCAATCGCGACGGCGGTATCGAGCCCGATGCCGCGCGCGAGCGCGCCGACCAGGGCGCTCACATACACGTCGCCCGCGCCGTGGAACGCTCCCTCAATCTTCTCCGTGGCATACCGCTGCGTCGCCCCGCCTTTGTTCGTATAATATACCGCGCTCATGACGCCCGTTTTGCCCGTCTCGTCGCAGCCGGTCACGGAAGGGCAGGGGCAGAGCTCTTTCAGCTTTCCGATAATTTCGCCGTAACTCTGTTCGTTGACGGAATCGTAGTCGGTATCCGTCAGGCAGCACGCCTCCGTGAGGTTGGGCACGATGATATCCGCCACGCGGCACAGCCCCTTCATCTGTTCGACGAACGGCTTATCGAAATGGGCGTACAGCTTTCCGTTGTCTCCCATCACGGGGTCGACAATCATCAGTCCGCTCTCCTTCAGAAAGTCGCGCTTGACGCTCTTGACCATGTCGATTTGCTCGATGCTGCCGAGGTAACCGCTCACGATGTAGTCGTATTTCAGCCCGAGGCTTTTCCAATGCGCGAGAATGGGTGGGATATCTTCGCTCAAATCGCGGAATGTGTACCCGGTAAATCCGCCCGTATGGGTGGAGAGGATGGCGGTGGGCAGAATGTCGCATGTCACGCCCGAAGCCGATATGATGGGCAGGGCGACGGTCAGGGAGCATTTCCCCACGCAGGATATGTCGTTGATAGCCAAAACGCGCATGAATGTGTCCTCGCAAGTGTTTATTCTTTGATTATACGCCGCCGCAGATATTTTGTCAAACGGTTGGGCGGCGGAACGGGAATTTTGTGCGGTGCGGTAAACATTCCGCCGGCGAAAGTTTGCAACAACTTTACATCGCCGCGCTTTTATGGTACAATACAGGGAAGAGATTGGAGGCGAGTGCCGGGGCGGCGGATATGGTGCAGGGTTCGGATAAACAAATCGCGATAATCAGCGGCGCGACGGGCGGGTTGGGCCGCGCGTTCGCCTTTGCGTGCGCGGAGGAGGGCATGCCCCTGTTCTTGACGGGCAGGAGCGAGGAAAAGCTCGCCGCGCTCCGCGCGGAGCTTGCGCAAAAATTCCCGGGCCTTCCGACGGACGCCCGCGCCTGCGATTTGACGGACGCGGCGGCCCGCGCGGCGCTGTTCGCCTATATACGGGGAAAGGAATACCGCGTCGCGCGGCTTTGCAACGTGGCGGGCGCGGATATCCAGAAGGCGTTTGAAAAATACACGCAGGAAAAGCTCGTCTTTCAGTGCCGCGTCAATTTCGAAGCGGCCGTATCCCTCGCAAAATTCGTGCTCGACAACCGCGCGGAGGAGCTGGAAATCGTCACGATTGCGAGCATTTCGGGCGTGTATCCGATGCCGTACTTCGCGCTGTACAGCGCGTCGAAAAGGGCGCTGACGCAATTCTTTTTCGCTCTTCGCGAGGAATGGCGGGGCAGGGGCGTGCGGATAACGACAATCGAGCCGGGCGGCATCTATACCCGCCCCGACGTGGTGCGCAACATCGAAGGGCAGGGGCTTTGGGGCAAAATTTCGGCGAAATCGCCCGAATACGTCGCGAAAAAGAGCCTCGCGGCGGTGCGGAGAAACAAGCGGCTCCTGCGCCCCGGCTTTTGGAATAAATTTATCGCCGCCGTGCCGCGCATTCTGCCGCTGTCGGTGCGTATGCGCTTTATCGCGCGGCGCTGGAGCAAAATCGAAAAGGACGCATTTTAATTAAAAAGAGATGCCTGGCAAATTCACTTGCGGAGGGGGAAAGAGCATGAAAAAATACATTGCGGCGTTAGACCAGGGCACGACCAGCTCGCGCACCATTCTGTTTGACGGGGACGGGCACGCCGTCGCGTGCGCGCAGGAGGAATTCCGCCAGCTGTACCCCAAGCCCGGCTGGGTGGAGCACGACTGCAGGGATATCGTCCGCTCGCAGCTGCAGTCCTTTCGGAGGGCGCTCGAGAGCGGCGGCGTTTCCGCGGACGAAATCGAGGCAATCGGCATCGCCAACCAGCGCGAGACGGTCGTCGTGTGGGATAAATTCACGGGCAAACCCGTCTATAACGCCATCGTGTGGCAGTGCCGCCGCACCTCCGAATTTTGCGAACATCTCAAAACACGCCACGGTCGGGCGATATACGACAAAACCGGCTTAAATGTCGACGCGTATTTTTCCGCGTCGAAGATAAAGTGGATATTCGACAATGTTCCCTTCGCCAAGCGCCGCGCCGAAAAGGGCGAGCTTTTGTTCGGAACAATCGACAGCTATCTCATCTGGGTGCTGACGGGCGGCAAGGTGCACGCCACCGATTATACGAACGCCTCGCGCACCATGCTGTTCAATATCCACACGCTCGAATGGGACAGAGAGCTGTGCGAGCTGTTCGGCGTGCCGATGGGCATGCTGCCCGCGGTGAAGCCTTCGGGTGCCGATTACGGGGTGACGGACAGGGCGGTGCTCGGCGCGGAGATACCCATCCGCGCGGCGGTAGGCGACCAGCAGGGCGCGCTGTTCGGTCAGCTTTGCACGGAGGCAGGCGAGGTCAAAAACACTTACGGCACCGGCTGTTTCCTCCTGATGAACACGGGCGCGCGGGCGGTGCGCTCGCAGAACGGGCTCATCACCACCCTCTCCGCCTCGCTCGGCAAGCCCGACTATGTGCTCGAAGGGAGCGTGTTTATCGGCGGGGCGGTCGTGCAGTGGCTGCGCGACGGGCTGGGGCTCGTCGAATCGGCGGCGGAAACGGAGGAACTCGCCCTCTCCGTGCCGGATACGGGCGGAGTCTGCCTCGTCCCCGCGTTTGTGGGGCTGGGCGCGCCGCATTGGGATTCGCAGTGCCGCGGCCTGCTCTGCGGAATTACGCGAGGCACCACGCGCGCGCACATCGTGCGGGCGGCGCTCGAATCCATCGCCTTGCAGACTTTCGACGTCGTGCACGCGATGGAGCAGGATATGCGCACGTCGATTGCGCGGCTGTGCGTGGACGGCGGCGCGAGCGCGAACGGGTTTTTAATGCAGTTTCAGGCGGATATGCTGGGCGCGGAGGTGTGCCGCCCCGCCGTGATGGAGACGACGGCGCTCGGCGCGGCGTACCTCGCGGGGCTGTGCTCCGGGTTCTACAAGGACATTGCAGCGCTGCGCTCCCGCCGGGACGGCATGGCGGTGTTCCGGCCGAAGATGGACGACGCCTCGCGCGCGGAGAAGCTGCTCGCGTGGGAGGAGGCGCTCGCCCGCACCATGGTTCGCCCGAAGCCGTAAAAGGGAAACAGCAGTTTATCGGATTTTTATTTTTCAGAGAGGGGGAGCAGTATGAAAAGGAATCGGTTAACTTTAAGTATTTGGATAGCGCTGTTATTTATAATAGCGGTAATCTGTTTAGGAGTGGGATGCGTAAACGAAGCGGAAGAACAGGAAATATATGAGATAAGGTATCTTGTAGAGGATGAAAAGCAAGGCGGGATTGAAGGTTCGCCGCGTCAGTATGTCCGCGCGGGAGAAGATGCGAGAGCCGTTGAAGCAGAAGCGAAGGAAGGGTATAAATTTGTCGGTTGGTCAGACGGAGTGAAATCGGCATGGCGACAGGACAAAGCGATACAAGGGGATATGACGGTCTATGCAGAGTTTGAGAAAGAGAAGTACGAAGTGAGATATACCGCAGGGGAAGGCGGCAGAATTGAGGGGAAATCGGAGCAAGAAGTAGCATATCGTGAGGACGGCGAACCGGTAACGGCGGTAGCAGAGTTCGGGTATATGTTTGTAAAATGGTCGGACGGGAACGAGAGCGCGGAAAGGCAGGATACAAGAATAAAGGAGCCGCTGGAGGTAGCGGCGGAGTTTGCAAGGCTTGAAAAGACGTACCAATACAACTACAATTATGCGACGGGAGGAGATGAAGAAAAAGAGGTAAAAATTCACATTGACCATATGGACGCAGCGGAGTTTCCCGTACCGGTAAAGGAGCACTCGATATTCGGCGGGTGGTATGCGGATAAAGAGCGGACGATAGCGGTAACGGACGCGAAGGGGAATCGGGTAATCGGTCAAGAACTGTTCAGGGTTCAGACAGATACGTTGTACGCAAAGTGGACGGCGGAAGAGGAGGTCAATTACAAGATATTGCTCGTGTTTGTGACGGAAATAGATATACACAAAAGTTGTAAACCTTATGACACTGGCTATATAGATATAGAATATACGCTTACGGAAGAAGAACAAAAGTTATGTAAAATGATTCCGCGAAAATTAGAAGAGAAACTGAACGAAATATTTTACGGATTGATACATTTTGAGATAGATACGTATTTCACGAAAGAGCCGGTTACGGGCGATATGGCATTTGGAGGTATAAGTGGCGATCCGTTTAACGATCCGTTGTCGATTTCGGCACCGGATATACCAGAGGTACGCCCGCTAATCAACAAATATCGTGCGGTATTGACGACGTTTAATCTGAACGATTATGACGAAAAATACCATACTACTATGTTAGGAGGATTGGGATCGCGTAAATTCGCAAAAATATATTTAGATTCATTTTTAGACGGCATTGATATCGAGTCGATGTGGGATACGAGGCATGAAAGATATGAAGACCAGTGGAATAATTTATTGGAAACATATCTGCATGAATTTTGCCACACCATTGAAAAGGATTTCGGTTATGCAGATTATCATGACGCGGTATTTACAGATAGAGACGTATATAAGTCGACATTGGAAGTGACGGAGGAATATCTGTTAGGTCTTGCGGAGTATGAGGGGGAATTGGTTGGGGTACCGTATGATTATTGGATAGGGAATGTAGAAGATATTTTGGTAAGGTATTATACCGTGATGCGTTTGAACGGCGAAAATATATTTTGGGGGGAATTGCAGAGAGAGAATTCAAAAGATACATCAGGCACGGTCACACAAGAAGTGCCGTATGGAGGAACCGCGGATGCAGTGACGGCAATAGCCTATCCGGGGTACCGGTTTGTAAAATGGTCGGACGGAGTAACAACGGCAACAAGGCAGGATAAAAATATTACGAGCTATTTTCAAGCATGGGCAATTTTTGAACCGATTGAGTGAATCGATATGTAAATAAAAAGGAGAAGTGAAAACATGAGCAGAGCGGACGAAATTTTTATCGCGAACTGCCGCGACATTCTGGAAAACGGCACCTGGGATACGGACAGGGAAGTGCGCCCCCGCTGGGCGGACGGCACGCCCGCGCACACCATCAAAAAGTTCGGGCAGGTCTCCCGTTACGATTTGCGCGAGGAGTTCCCCATCCTCACCATCCGCCGCACCTATCTGAAATCGGCAATCGACGAGATTCTCTGGATTTGGCAGAAAAAGAGCAACAACATTCATGACCTTTCCTCGCACATCTGGGACAGCTGGGCGGACGAGAGCGGCTCGATTGGCAAGGCGTACGGCTACCAGCTGGGGCGGAAATATCAGTTCCCGGAAGGGGAGTTCGACCAGGTGGACAAGGTGCTGTACGATTTAAAAAACAACCCCGCCAGCCGCCGCATCATCGCGCACATGTACAACGTTGCCGACCTCAAGGATATGCACCTGTACCCCTGCGCATATTCGATGACTTTCAACGTGACGGGCAACACCCTCAACGGCATCCTCAACCAGCGCAGCCAGGACATGCTCGCGGCGAGCAACTGGAACGTCGTGCAGTACAGCATCCTCTTGATGATGTTCGCGCGCGCCTGCGGCCTGGAGGCAGGGGAGCTCGTGCACGTCGTGGCGGATGCGCACATCTATGACAGGCACGTGCCCATCGTCGAGCGCATTTTGCAGAACCCGCAATACCCCGCGCCGCGCCTCATTATAGACGATTCCATCACCGATTTTTATAAATTCACGAAGGACAGCTTCCGCCTGGAAAATTATCAATATACCGACCTCGACGTCAAAATACCCGTGGCAATTTGAGTTTTTCGGGCAAAATAAAGTACTATGCCTGGCATAAAACGGTAAAAAGGAGAGAAAAAATGCGCGCAATCGTAGTAGTAGATAAAAACTGGGGCATCGGCAAAAACAACGATTTATTGTTCAGCCTGCCCGCCGACATGAAGCACTTCCGCGAAACGACGACTGGCAAAACCGTCGTGATGGGGAGCAACACGCTGCGCTCCTTCCCCGGCGGCAATCCGCTCAAAAACAGGGTGAATATCGTGCTTTGGCCGGGCGGGGAAAAGCGGGAAGACTGCACCGTCGTCGGCTCTCTTAAAGAGCTGTTTGCGGAAATCAAAAAGTACCCGAGAGAGGATGTGTTCGTCGTCGGCGGGGCGATGCTGTACCGCACGCTGCTGCCGTACTGCGACGAGGTCATCGCCACGAAAGTCGACGCCGACGGCGGCGCGGAAGTGTTTTTCGAGAACCTCGATTCGCTCGCAAATTGGAGCGCCGTATCCGAGAGCGAGCCGCTGGAGACGAACGGCTATACGATTCGCTTCACCGTCTACCGCAACGCCTCTCCGCTCGCCTATTGAGAAGGGCGGCGCATTGCTGCCCGCACAGGCGCTACAAAATAAGCAACAACGCAAAAGCCCGCCTTCCCACGTTTGCGTGGGAAGGCGGGTTTTTAATCTAAAAAGAAATCCACCGGCTATGCCGGTGGTGGCGGGGGACAGGGAAAAGGC
>CAKNLK010000033.1 GCA_930989535.1 uncultured Clostridia bacterium
AAACTCTTAAGTTTAATTGCTTAAAGCTGTTCTTGCGAACAACTGCTCTAACGTTATTTTTTGCTGACTGTTTTGAGTACTTGTGTACTTAAAGTTAATTGACAGAAACTTTCAAACATTCTCTTGCGAGAATATTTAATTCATTTCCTTCTATTCAATTTTTAATCTGCGGTTTACCGAACTTCGTTCGGTGCCCTCACGCGAGAGCTTATCCATAATACCATATTCAAATCTTTTTGTCAACTGTTTTTTCAAAGTTTTTTGAAAAATTTTTGTCGAACTTTTTGATTTGTTTCGGTTTCGGATGTCACTCACGCGACAGCTTGTATATAATATCATACCCTATAGAAAAAGTCAAACGTTTTTTCGAACTTTTTTCATTTTTTTTGGCTTTTTTTGCCGTATTTTCGGAACCTCTATATATCGTGTTACGGCGCGGTGAAAACCGCAAAATACAGAGTATGCGCGCGCGATTCGGTTGCAAGGGCGAATACTTTGTGGTATAATAAAGTAAATATGCGCGCCCGACGGGCGCAACCGAGGATTTCCGATGTTCAAGATTCTGCGAATGATTTGTGCCATCATTGCCGCGGCGTGCGCCGTGGCGTGTGTGATCGTGGCGGTCAATTGGGGCATGCTCCCTTTTTGGGGCTGCCTGGCGGGCGGCGTTTTCTTCTTCGTGCTCTGCCTGCTCTTTAAGTTTTTGCAGGAGGACAAGGAGGGGCGCGCCGGAGACAGTGCCCTGTCGGTCGGGAGCAAAGGCGGGCAGGACGGCAGCGAGGACTCTTCCGCCGAAGGCGACACTTCCCCTTCCGACGATGCGGCCGACAGCGACGCCGCCGGGGATGCGGACGGCGATAAAGAATAACCCACTTCCTTTTAAAAGCATTGCATACTATAGCGCCCGCAGAGCGAATCGCTCTGCGGGCGCTTTTTTATTTTCTCAAACGCAAACTTCGTTTTACTGCGCGATAAAAGCGCCGCGCACCGCCCGAGAACGAGCCGCGCCTGTGCGTTTTCCTTTATTATTATATATATGTCGCGCGCGCGTAAAGGAGCGGCCGTGCCGACGGCGGAAACGTCAGGCCGCCGCAAAGGAGCAAAAAACCGCGCAGGGGCGCTTTTCTGCGGCGGAAAAGCGGTTTGCCGCGCAAAAGCTAAAAACTTTCGTTCAAAAAGAGGGGGAATTCGCTGAGCAGGGAAATCGTGACGCCGAAGCGCCCCGCCCGCTCGATATAGGCGGGCATCGCCGCGCCGCGGAACAGTTCGCCGCAGTATTCCATATCGACAAAATTTTCGCCGAACAGCCGCCAACGCCCTTTTTTTTCGCCGCCGACTTCCAAAGAGCCGTCCTCCCCGAGGCAAAAGCCGCCGCGCGCATAGACGGGCTCGTCGTCGCGGGCGGTCAGGAGAATCGCATCGAACACCTTCCCTGCGAGCTCCTCCCTGCCGACGGGGCGAAGCCGCTCGCCCGCGTAGCGGTTGAGGCTGAACACGAAATCGCCGTCCGCATTGCGCGCCAAAAGGCTCAAAAACAGATAATGCGGCCAGCCCTCGCCGAAGCGCGTGCGGTTGTGGTAGACGAGCAGTTCCCGCCCGTCCGACGTGCGGAAAATATCGTTGTGGCCGGGAGCAAAAAAGTCGAACCCCGGCTCTTCGGCGGAATGGCGCCACGTGCAGGAGCCGGACAGCTTTTTGCCCGCCCTGCCGTACCCCGCGCCCTCGAAAGAGCCCGGCGTTTCCGAGCGCCAGAGGCGCATGGTATAGTCGCGGAACAAACTCCCACGCGAAGCCATCAGATAATAAAAGTTTTTATGCTGCGGCGGCAAAACGGGCGCGTCGAAGGGAGTATGGCGCGGAAATACGGGGACGTTTTCGCAAAACGCGGCCACGCTGCCCTCCGCGTCGTCCGCATCGAGCAGGCGCTCGCCGTAATATTGCCGCGCGGAAATTCTGCCGGAGCGATAGTCATCCCACGAAAACCCGTCCTTGCGGCGGCCGGTGGCGGCGTCCAATTCGAGGATGCGGATTCCGCCGAAAAAGGAGCCGTACGTCATGAACATTTTGCCATCGGCACCGTATACAATCTGCGCGTCGATGGCGTTGGGCGTCATGCCCCACTGCCCGCCCGAAACGACGAGATTTTCCGCGACGGTATACGGCCCGCAAATTTGCGCGGCGTGCGCCAAAAACAGCGCCGAATAATTGTTGCCGAACTCCGCTGTAAAACAGCCGTACAGCCAGTAACCGCCGCCCGCGGCGGGCACGACGTCGGGCGCCCACAGCGTCGTGTTTTCGACGGGCTTGCCGTACACCGCGCAAAGCTGCGCGAGAACGGGCCCGAGTGCGGCGCCATCGGGAAACGCCTGCCCGACATATTCCCACCGCACCAAATCGGGCGAGCGGCGGATTTGGTACAAATCCTGCCCGTTGTTGCCGGTGGAAAAGGCGTAAAAAACGCCGTCCGCCTCGATGAGGGAAGGATCGTGCGCGTTTAAGATGCCCCACTCCGCGGGAGATTCGGCGCGGCCGAAGGGCGGAAGCGGGGGCTGAAGCAATGTCGTTTGTTTATCCATAAATGCACCGAAAAATAATAAACGTATCGTCGGAATTATAACCTTTGCCGAGAATACCGCCCCGCGCGGCGTTTTGCGGAGCCTTGCGGCGGGCGGCCGGCAAAAGCGGCGCCCCATCGGAGCGCCGCGGCTTTGCTTTTTTGCGCGTTCGCTTATTCCTTGGAACCCGTCAGCATAATCGAGCCGATGATGGTCTTCTGGAAAATCGCAAACAGAATGAGGATGGGCAGCAGGGCGAGCACGGACGCCGCCATTACCGAAGGCGCGTTCGTGACGTCGGTGCTGTAGGAAGTATCCAGCTGGCCGATGGCGAGCGTTAAAGGCTTCCACATATCCTCGGTGATGAACACCTGCGGCGCGAGGTAGTTGTTCCACGAGCCCATAAAGCTTAAAATGAACTGCGCCATGATGGCGGGTTTCGCCAGGGGGATTACGAAGGAGACGAACTGCCGCCAATAGCCGGCGCCGTCGATTTTCGCCGCTTCCAGAATCGCCGTGGGCATACCGTAGAGATATTGGCGGATAAAGAAGGCGGTCATGATTGCGCCGAAGCAGCCGGGGACAATCATGGCGAGGCCGTTGTCCGTCCAGCCAATCGACGAATACACGCAGAACTGCGCAATCATGATGGAGGGGAACGGCACCATTATCGCCGCCAGGCAGTAGAAGAACACGAAGTTTTTGCCCTTGAAATCGAGCTTTGCGAACGCGAACGCCGCAGACGCGGAGGTAAACACGCCGACGGTGACGGGGATCAGCGAATACAGGAGCGTATTGATAACGGAGCGCCAGAAGGCGTACGCCTGCCCGCCGATGGTGACCGTCTGCCACGCGGAATTGAGGAGGGTTATCGCCTGTTCGTAGTTATAGAACAAGCCGAACCTGCTCGTGTTGGCGGGCCAGAAGATGGTCGTAATCATGTTGGTAAGGGCGTTGGTGGCGATATCCCCGTTCGCGTTGTAGGTGGGGCCGGCGAGGGACGCCGCGAACATCCACCAGAAGGGGTACAGCATCGTGACGCCGCCGACTATCAGAATTACGTAGCCGATAACGTCGAAGAAGATTTTTTTGCGCTTTTTGTTGGACGGGCCGCCGAACACGCCGAACCCGAACCAGCCGCAGAATACCCGCAGCGCCGTGCGCAGATAGGACGGGATTCTTTTAAAGAAGTTTTTCAGGGCGTTGCCCGCCTTCCGCATCGCATTGCCGAACTTGCCGCGCTCTTTCGTTTCCGCAGCGGTCTCTTCGGCGGCGCCTTCGCTTTGAACGTTTTCCAAAACTTCGTCTTCCATGCTCAGTAAGACCTGTTCCGTCATACCTTATCCCTCCTCGCGTCCAACGCAAACTGAACCAGCGTCAAGAAGAAAATGATGATCGCCAAAATAATGCCGAGCGCGCTCGCATGCGCCCACTCGCCGTTGTTGAATACGCCGAAGATGTAGCCGACGAACGGGATATTGTAGCGCGTGCCGCTCGTGGCCATGTTGCCCGTGGCGGGGTAGTTGCCGAAAATGAGGTTCGGTTCCACGAAAATCTGCATTCCGCCGATGACGGACGTGACCAGGACATAGAAGATGGTCGGGTACAGCTGCGGCATGGTGATTCGCCAGAAAATCGACCAGGCGTTCGCGCCGTCGATTTCCGCCGCCTCGTGGTAGCTGGCGTTGACGCCGTTCAGCCCCGCGACGAACAGGACGACCGTGCCTCCCAGCCCCTTCCACGTGGTGAGGATGATTACGCACCATCGCTGCGCCCAATAGGAACCGCCCGCCGACAGCAAATCGATGCCGAACACCGTTTCCATAAAGCCGCCGTCGCCGAAGAGGTTCGTCCACATGACCGCAATGGACACGGTGGACGCGACCGTCGGGATATAATAGATGACGCGGAAGGTGCCCGTAAACTTAATATCGCGCGTCATGAGCACCGAAATACCCAAGGACAGCACCATGCCGATGGGGATGCCGATGAGGTAGAAGCAGGTGGTGCCCAGCGTGTTCCAGAAATCTTCCGACTCGCCCGCAATGCCCAGAATTCCCTCGGGCGTGAACATGAATTGATACCAATGCCAGAACCCGTCGGGATGGATGCTGCCCAGCCCCTCCCAGAACGTCGTCATGATATACGCGTCGTAGTCGGTGAAGGAAATCCAAAGAGACAGGGCAAAGGCGATGTAGGTAAAGACCGTTGTGCCGATGAACAGGGCGGAGACAAAAATCCAGCCCCAAATATTTTCCTGCAGCTTGGCGCGGTTGATTTTCCGCTTTTGCGGGATCGGCTTCGTCAGATCCGCTGCCTGCACGGCGGCGGCGTCCTGCGCCAAGGAAACATTGTTATTTTCCATATCGATTCTCCCTTATAATTGGTTTTCGGGAAGCCGCCGCCGGGCGGCTTCCGCGGGTATGCGCAGGATTTAATCCTGGTTTGCGATGGACTCTTCGCGCGCGACCGCGTTGTCGAGCAGCGCCTGCGAGCGGTCGACAATCCAGTCGCAGAAGGCTGCAGGGGTGAAGAACCGCCCGACGCCCGCCGACAGATTGGGCGGATTGATGATGAGATCCGCCGTCACCTCGCCGTAATACATCAGATTGAAGGTATTCGCCGTCCTCGTCGAATCGTACGCGATGAGCATATATCCCTTGACGGCGCCGAATTCGTCAATCCACTGCGAATTGTAGGTGTACATGCACGAATCGAGCGCGCCGTTATTGCCGCTGACCATGCGCAGCTGCAAGTTCCTGTCCTCATAGTTGAGCGCGATGAGGTTGAGGCACTTGAACGCATAGCCGAGGGAGATGACTTCGCCCATCGTCGAATCCATAAAGTAGGTGTTCAGGTATTCGGTCAGCGAAGGGAACTCCGCCGTAATATATTCCCTGACCGTGCGGTAGGAAGTATCCCGGTGGTCGTCGTACATCTTCTGCGCGACCGCCGTGGCAAACGTCCACACGGGCGAATCGGAGCGCAGCTGCGACGGGACTTCGCCGTCCGCAACGTCGTACACCACGCCGTCGCCGATGGTGCCGTTCGAATAGCCGAGGGAGGCGGGCGTGATATCGTCGCGCCCCAGCTTCGTGATTTCCCCCTCCGTGACGGCGAGCGAATCGGTCGCGTTTCCGTCGGGCGTAATCATATATTCGAACCCGTCGTTGTCGCCTTCCGCCTGCCCCTGCTGCTGGTAGTACAGGTACGATTCGCCCTGCTCGATAATCGAGGTGAGCTGCGAGCCGGAATAGGTCATCGCGCGCTGCATTTCGGGGTCGAGGGTGAGGTACGCGCACAAATCGGCGCACGCCGCCACCTGCCAGCCGTCCTCGCCGTAGCGCTCCAGAACATCCGCATTCACGCCGTAGCCGACGGTATCCAGGCGGGCCGCCCACTGGTCTTGGCGGGCGTCCATATTTTCCTTCCACGCGGCGGTGTAGTTGCCCTGCGCGTCGACGTAGGTATCGTCGGTGACGGGCGCGGTGCCGTAAGTCTTTCTCTTATAGTCGGCGCCCTTGACCTTCGCGTACGGGGAATAGCTGTCCGCAACCGGCTCGGGCATCACGCCGACGGCGAGCGTCGACTGCGTGGTGGAGTTAAAGGTCGCCATGTCCCAGGTGCCGCAGCCGTAGAAGATGCAGCGGCCGCTGTTGAAGGTGCCCCAACCGCCGATAGTGTTCGTGCTTTCGCCCGAACCGCTGTAGAAGGAGTTCGCATTCCAATCGGAGCCGAACGCCAAAAATGCGGCGTATGCTTCCTTAAATTCTTCGCTGTCGATGCCGTAAACCGAGCCGTCCTCGTTGGTTCCCGCGCGCACGGAACGGTAATCGTCGCTGATGATGTCGACGTCGTTGCCCAAGAGCCACGCCGTGAGGTACAGCGTGCCCTCGTATTGGTCGTTGCCGTATACGAAATCGACTTCCGCCGCGCGCTGGTACAGCTCGGTATTGCCGCTCATGACCGATTCGTTCAGCCACGTCATATCGACATGCCGCTCATATTGCACCGGCCTGCCGCTGGCGGGCGTATACGTTTCCTGCACAATGTCGTAAAACTGAGCGTAATAGCCGACCGCCCACGCCATCGCGCCGTATTCGGCATAGGTGTAAGTGACATAGCCGATGCGCTCGTCGTACGAGGTATTCGGATCGTCCGCATTGCCCGTATAATAGGTGTCGCCCGGCCAGCCCATGATCGTCACGTCGTAACCGCCGACGCTGTCCGACGCGGCCGCGATGGGGTCGCCCGCCTCAAGCGCCGTCTGATAATCGGAGTATTTATAATAGTTGAACGGATAGTAGCGTGTCGTTTCGCCGATGTTGATGATGTTGGTCTGGTTGTCCGACATATCGTACACCGCGCCGCGCGTGTCTATCGTGCTTGTATATTTCTCGCGCAGCGCCTGCGAGAAGAAGTTGCGGTTGTACGCGAGGCCGAAGGAGGAGAAGTCCTTCGGGAGAGCGTAGACGCCCGCCTTGTTCCCGTCGGCATTGTAGAAGCCCGCGCCGTCCGTCGCATGCGAATCCCCTGCCTCGTAGAAGGTGACGGGGTTGCCGATGGAGTTATCCTCCTCCACGAAGGCATAGGCGCCGATGGCTTCCGCCCACAGTCCGTTCGGATCGTAATTGTCCCAATTGACGTAGCCCGTCAAATCGAGAACGGCGTCGTTGAGCGCGAACGATTTGACGTACTTCGGCGAAACGTAGAACACGTCGTCCGCCTTGCCGGAAGCGATTTCCCTCTGCACCTGCGAAAAATACAGGTTGGTATCGC
>CAKNLK010000034.1 GCA_930989535.1 uncultured Clostridia bacterium
TTGCCGTATTGGAGTTCCTTCATGAGTTTTGTCGGCGCGTTGCGGATAACGAGGGGAACGGGCTCGGCGAGCATGTTGAGCGCGTCCTTTTTCGCCGATTCGTACGCCACATAGAGCGCATTCGACTTGGGCGCCATCGCCATGTATACGACCGCCTGCGTCAGGTGAACCGAGCACTCGGGCATGCCGATAAAGTGGCATGCCTGGTATGCGGCCACGGCAATTTCGAGCGCGCGCGGATCGGCGAGCCCGACGTCCTCGCTCGCAAACCGCGTAACCCGCCGCGCCACGTACAGCGGGTCTTCGCCCGCCTCCAGCATGCGCGCCAGCCAGTACGCGGCGGCGTCGGGGTCGGAGTTGCGCATGGATTTGTGCAGGGCGGAGATGAGATTGTAGTGCTCCTCCCCCTTTTTGTCGTAGAGGAGGGATTTTTTCGAGGTGCATTGCTCCACGTCCTCCGCGGTGACCACCGTCTTTTCTCCGTCGAAGGTGCCGTTGAGCACCGCCATTTCGAGGGTGGAGAGGGCGCTGCGCGCGTCGCCGTTGGCAAAGTTGGCAATCGCCTCGACGAGTTCGTCCGCAATTTCCACCTTCTGCCCGCCGAACCCGCGCGCATCGGAGAGGGCGCGGCGCAAAAGCTCGCAGATTTCCTCCGTTTTCAGCGGCTGCAAAACGAATACCTTGCAGCGGGAGAGGAGAGCGCCGTTCACTTCGAAGGAAGGGTTTTCCGTCGTCGCGCCGATGAGGATGATGCTGCCCCGCTCCACAAAGGGCAGAAAGGCGTCCTGCTGCGCCTTGTTGAAGCGGTGTATTTCGTCCACGAACAGGATGGTTTTCCCGCCGAAGCGGCGGTTCTTTTCCGCCTCTTCCATCACCTGTTTGATTTCCTTGATGCCGCTGGTCACCGCGGAAAAGTCGATAAAGTTCGCCTTCGTGCGGTTTGCGATGATGCGCGCGAGCGTCGTTTTGCCCACGCCCGGCGGGCCCCAAAAAATCATGGAGCCGACGTTGTCGCTCTCGATGAGTCGGCGCAGAACCTTGCCCTCGCCCAAAAGGTGCTTTTGGCCGCAGTATTCGTCCAGCGTCTGCGGGCGGATGCGCGCCGCCAGCGGCTGGCTCTGTTCTTTTTCGAAAAAGGTCGGCTGTTCGTACATGGCTTTTCCCTCGTCAATCGCCGCGCCGATTCCGCGGCGCGGCTGTTTCGCCACTATTATAGCTCATTTGCGGCGGATTTCAAGCGGCGGAGAATAATTTTGTTGCGGATAGCGCAATCAGCCGCTTACGGCGCGGAAGCCGTTTTCCAAATCGGCGAGGATATCGTCGATGTGCTCGGTGCCGACGGAAAGTCGTATCGTGTTGGGGCGGATGCCCTGCTGTGCAAGCTCCGCTTCGGTGAGCTGGCTGTGCGTCGTGGTTGCGGGGTGGATAACCAAACTCTTTACGTCCGCCACGTTGGCGAGCAGGGAAAACACGCGCAGGCTGTCGATGAATTTATGCGCTTCCTTTACGCCGCCGCGGATGTCGAAGGTGAAAATGGAGCCGCCGCCGTGCGGAAAGTATTTCCGGTACAGCGCGTTATCGGGGTGTGACGGCAGGGAAGGGTGGTTGATTTTCTCCACCAGCGGCTGCTTTGCAAGGTATTGTATCACGCGCGCCGTGTTCTCCGCGTGCCGTTCCAGCCGGAGGGAGAGCGTTTCCGCGCCCTGCAACAGCAAAAAGGCCGCGAACGGCGAGATGCACGCGCCCATGTCGCGCAGCAAAATCGCGCGCACGTACGTCACGAAAGCCGCTTTCCCCGCTGCTTTCACAAAGGAAACGCCGTGGTAACTCGGGTTCGGCGCCGCAATTTGCGGGTAGTTCTCCGAGCTTTCCCAATCGAAATTCCCCGAATCGACGATGATTCCGCCCAGCGTCGTCCCGTGCCCGCCGATAAATTTCGTCGCGGAATGTACCACGATGTCCGCGCCGTGCTCGATGGGGCGGAACAGGTAGGGCGTGGCGAATGTGTTGTCGGCTACCAGCGGTATCCCGTGCCGGTGCGCAAGCTCCGCCACCGCGTCCACGTCGGGGATGTCGCTGTTCGGGTTGCCCAGCGTTTCGATAAAAATGGCGCGCGTGTTCGGGCGTATGGCGCGCTCTGTCGCCGCAATGTCGTGTATGTCGGCAAAGGTCGTTTCGATGCCGAAGTTGGGCAGCGTGTTCGCAAAAAGGTTATACGTACCGCCGTAAATGGTCTTTTGCGCCACGATATGCCCGCCGTTCTGCGCGAGCGCCTGCAGCGTGTACGCAATGGCCGCCGCGCCCGAAGCGAGCGCCAAAGCCGCCGTGCCGCCTTCCAATGCGGCGATTCGCTTTTCCAAAACTTCCTGCGTGGAATTGGTCAGGCGGCTGTAGATGTTCCCTTCGTCGGCGAGCCCGAACCGCGCCGCCGCATGCTCGCAGTCGCGGAATACATACGATGTCGTGGCGTAGATGGGCACCGCCCGCGCGCCCGTCGCGGAGTCGGGCGATTCCTGCCCCGCGTGCAGCTGCAACGTTTCAAAACGGAATGGTTGCGTATTTTTCATGGCTATAAACCTACCTTTCAAATATGTTGTTGTGATTATAGCAGATAAAACATACCATGTCAATAGGTTTTACGGCAATTTGCTTGCTTTTTTCAAATAATTGGGGTATACTATGCGGGAGAAGGGCAGAAAGACGAAAAACGGAGGTAAACAGGGATGATTTCGACGCGCGGCAGGTATGCGCTGCGGGTAATGGCGGACATGGCCGAGCACGGGCAGGGGGGATATATCCGATTGGACGAAATCGCGCTGCGGCAGGGCATTTCGGAAAAGTATCTGGAGGGAATCCTCGCCGCGCTTTCGCGGGAGGGGCTTTTGGAAGGGCATCGCGGCAAGGGCGGCGGCTACAAACTGACGCGCCCGCCCGAGGCGTATAAAATCGGGGAAATCCTGCGGGTGACGGAGGGCTCTTTGGCGCCCGTCGCCTGTTTAAAGGAGGGCGCGCCGGCCTGCGCGTTGCGTGAAAAGTGCCGCACTCTGCCCCTTTGGGAGGAGCTGTACGGCGTAATTTGCGAGTATTTCGACGGAAAAACGCTCGCGGATATCCTCCCGAAAGGGGATGAAAGGCGATTCGGTTCGGGGCAGGCCCTTCCCTTGCAGGCAATCAAAAGAGAGCATCGTCCGTAAGGGCAGAATTTTTAAATAATAAAAAAGAGCTTGAATCGGGGGTGCGATTCAAGCTCTTTTTTATTGTTTCTCCCGCAATTCGAACAGCACGTCGGAAAGGTGCGCGAGCTGCTTGGGCGATAGCGTTTCGCCCCGCGCCTTGTCGGGTACGTTCGCCGCATGTAGCGCCGCCTGCGCCTGTTCGCGCGTCAGCGAAAAGGCATTCACGAGGTTGTTTTCCAGCGTCTTGCGGCGGGAAAGGAACGCGGCGCGCACCGTGTCGCGGTAGCACTTGGCGCTCCTGACGGGGATGCGGTCTCGTTCGAAGGTCAGCTTTACGACCGCGCTGTCCACGTTGGGCACGGGGTAGAACATGCGCCGCGGCACGTATTTCACGATCTCCGCGCTTGCGCGCCGCGCGATCGCCGCCGTTATTGCCCCGTATTCGGGAGTCCCCGCTTCGGCGCAGAATCGTTTTGCCACATCGTCCTGCACCATAATGACGAGCGCGCCCGCCTTTTCGCTCTCCTCCACGAACCGCATCACCAAAGGGGAGGTGATATAGTAGGGCAGGTTGGCGACGACGGTATAGGGCGCAAGCTCCCGCTCCAGCGCCGCAAGGTCGACTTTGAGGAAATCCTTGAAAGTGACCTGCGCGTTGGGGCAGTCTGCCAGCGTTTCGGCGAGCACGGGCTTGAGCTTTTCGTCGATTTCGAAGGCGAAAACCTCCTTGGCGCTCGCGGCAAGCTCGCGCGTGAGCGTACCCGCCCCGCACCCGATTTCCAAAACCGTGGAGCTTTTGTCGATGCCCGCAAGTTCCACGATGGAGCGCAACAGGTTTGTGTCCGAAATAAAGTTCTGTCCAAACTGTTTTTTGAAGGAAAAGCCGTGCTTTCCCAAAATCAAACGCAAATTTTCCATAAAATGACTGAAAGAAATCCGAATAAACGCCGCCGTGCGGCGCAAACTGTTACCGTAAGCGCTTGCTTACCCGAAAGCGAATGAGAGATTTGGGTAGGCAAGGGCTTACCTGAAAAGGGTGTAGCCCTCACAAAAGAAAAGGGAAAGCCGCCGCATTTTGCGCGGCTTTCTTGCTGTTGTTCACAAAAATAATTTTCGAGCCGACGAAACTATTTTCCATGAGTATGCGGTTTTTTATTTATATAATCAACTGCGCTTATCCAAAACGACGCTTTTGGATAAGCGCACCCAATTTGTCGCATACCTGCGACCTGAGCGGGTGAAGTTGCGCGATTATATAATAGGTGTGCCCCTAAATATCGCGCAACGAGGGCAGAGCCCTTAAACTCTCGACTTTTTCTTTTGTCAGCTCAAAAGAAAAAGTGAGAATTTGTTACTCGCTGTCCGCAATATACTCCCGTACGCGCAGGGCAACGCCGCAGCTTTTCGCGATTTCGCGGCACTTTGCAATTTTTTCCTCGCCGATGACGTCGACTACCGAAAACCAGGTGTCGATGCCGCGCGCGGCGCATTTCTTTGCAAAATCCTGCAACCCCTCGAACGCCGCTTCGCCGAACGCGGGCTTGCACAGTTTCGCGTATTCTTTGGCGGTCGCCTCGTTCAGGCTCACGTTGATTTTGTCTACCGCCTCGGCAAGCTCCGCCGTCACGTCGCGCTTGTGTATCATGTTCGCCTGGCCGTTGGTGTTCAGCCGCACCGTCGCGCCCCGCTTTTTCAGCTCCCGCCCGATTTCGCACAGGGCGTCGATGCGGATGGTCGGCTCGCCGAACCCGCAAAAAACGTATTCCTTGTAGCGGGAAATATCGGCGGGTATCTGCGCCAGAACGTCGGCGGGGGAGGGCTCGCGCGTCAGCCACAGCTTGTGGCCGAAATAGGTTGAGTGTTCGTTGCGCACACAGAAAGCGCAGTCGTTCGAGCATTTGCTCGTCAGGTTGATATACAGGTTTCCGTCCAATGCGTAAGTGAATGTCTCTGCCATAATTTTATCCTTTCGCGTTCAGCTTTTTGAACAACGTATGCGCGTTTTTGTGTATCTGCGCCGCCAACTCTTCGAGCGGTTCGCCCCGCAGCGCCGCCAGCTTTTCGAACACGCGCACCACGTTTTTCGGTGTGTTGAGGGTGCCGCGCAGCGGTTCGGGTGCAAGGTAGGGGGAATCGGTCTCCGCTAAAATGCGGTCGGCGGGCACGATTTTTGCGACCTCGTCCAGCCGCCGCGCGTTTTTGAATGTGACCGGCCCCGCAAAGGAGATGTACAGCCCGAGTTTTAAATACTCTTTCGCCGTTTCGGGGCTGCCCGAAAAGCAGTGCATCACCCCGCCGTGCGAAAGTTTGTCACGGTTGTCTTTGAGGATTTGCAGTGTGTCCGCGGCGGCGTCGCGGCTGTGGATGATAAAGGGCAGACCGAGCGCATCGGCGAGTTCCAGCTGCTCGCAGAACGCCCTCTTTTGCGCGGCTTCGTCGGTGCCGTCGTAATGGTAGTCCAGCCCGATTTCCCCGACGGCGATGCCCTTGGGCGAGGCGAGGAGGGCGGCGATGCGCTCGTAATCCCCCGTGCGGAAGTCCGCGAGGTTGGAGGGGTGGAAGCCCGCCGCAAAGTACAGCGCGGGGGCGCCTGCGGAGCCGTCCGCGCTTTTGTTTTCCGCCATTTCCGCCGCGAGCGCGGAGGAATCAAAGTTCCAACCCACGTTGACGACGGTATCCACCCCCGCCGCCGCGATTTCGGAGAGCAGGGCTGCCATATCGCCGTATTTATTGCCGTAATTCAAGTGTGCGTGCGTGTCGATGTACATATCGAATCTATTGTACGCTTTTTTGCGCCGTTCGTCAAGGAGAAACGCCCGCCTGCATTGTCCGCCCGCCGCGAATTCGCAAGCGAAGGCGAACAAAAAAGCCCCGCGGCGGGTGCCGCGGGGCGCAGAGGTGATGCGGTGCTTACAAATCGAGCGGCACCGCGGTAAAATCCGTTTCGTCAAAGGCGGTAAAGATATACAGCCAGTTGTCGGCGACCGCCGCGCGCGTCAAATCGGGCAAGTCGGAGGCGAGCGGCTCCTTCGCCAGCTCGACGAGTTCATACCCGTCGAAGTGCAGGAGCAAATAATAGTTT
>CAKNLK010000035.1 GCA_930989535.1 uncultured Clostridia bacterium
TCTCCGCGCGGAACTGGCTCAACGCTTTTATTTGATTGTAGATATCGTAATTCCATGTGCTCCTGTCCCAATTCATTGCTTTAAAAAACGAGTGGTCGGAATCGCTGACCATACCGATTTCTTCGCCGTAATACAGGGAAGGCGCGCCCATGTATGTCATCAGCAACAGGTGAATAGACATAGCCTTTTCCACATCGCCGCCGGTGTAATCCAACAGCCGCAACGTATCGTGGTCGGCGGAGATTAAATACAGGGCAAGGCCGGTCGCACGAGGGAGTTTTACCACCGTATTATGGCTGTTCTCCATCAACGATTGCAGTGAATCCGCCGTTACTTCATTCTGCGCAAACCGCCGTATACCCGCTAAAAACTCCTGGCTCCAATACGTATCCGCAGCATAGTCGGTATACATTGTCGACGCGGAAGCGTTTTCAATGCAAAGCAATGAATCGGGCGCCACCTGCTTCAAATATTTGCGCATATCCTGAATAATCTGCGTACCATTCGTATTTGTCCCCCCGAACAAAACAGAGGAATCGAGCCGCCAACCGTCCAAACCGAACTCCTGCAAATAATACTGCATAACGGAATCCTGGGAGGAATAAATCAATTCCTGCGCGGCCTGTTTGCCGAAATCGACTATGGGGCCGAATTGATTTGACTGAATATTGCCGTTCGCGTCGCGCACGAATACGGAATAATATTTCGAAGATTGATCCGTCGCACTATCCGTAATCCAAAGGCCGTTCGTATTGACGTAGACGGATGCTTCCGCCAGGAAGGCGAATACGCCGTCCATCATAAATTTCATGTTGCGGGAGTGCAGCGAATCAATCAGCTTCTGCAGCATATCCTCGCTGCCGAACGTAGTATCCAAATTCGTGAGGTCTAATCCGCCGTAACCCGCATTGTGGTTTGCCAGCCAAATCGGATTGATATACACGCCGCCTACGTTCAATTCTTCGAAATAATCGGTCTTTTCATAGAGCCCGAAGAGGTCGCCGCCGAAGTAATCCAACCCGCCATCGTGTAATAACCCCCAAATATTCTGCTCGATGGAGCCGCCGTATTTATCGGAAAACACTTCGCCGTTGAAAAAGCTGTCCGGCATGGCCGAATACCACAGCAGGCCTTTCGACCAATCCGGGGTAGTAAAATTCACCTGCGCCAAAAAGCCGCTGGAAATTTTTTCGGGCGCGTTGCTCTCATTCCGGCCAAATTCCGAAAGGCTGTAGAACGCACTGTCGACGTTGTTTTTTACCGTAAAATAGTACCTGTAGGCGGAAGGCTGCGGCGGGATATCGCAGATATAATAATCGTAATACCCGCTCGCATCCGTCTTTTCAAAGGACATCTTGATTGTTTCCCAAGCGCAATCGGCCGAATTTTCATACTCCAAATGCGAAGTATATACCAGAGCGGCCTCTGTAATATTTCCGTGCCGGACACGCAAGCGCACCGTCATCGTATCGGCATCGGTCGGCTCTATGTGGGAAACATACGGCTCGCCGATGTCATGAAAAACATCCTCTTGCCGGATAGGTTCGTTGATAAACTCGTCGCTCGTACCCGGCTCTTTCTTGTTTTGGCAGGCGGTCAAAAAACCGCAAATACATAACAGCATGACCGCCGCCAAAAGCAAGATAAGTCGATTTTTGTATCGCGCAAAAGTCGCTCTGCCTTCCATCTTCCCTCCTTATCAATCCAATATTCTGTTGGTAAAAATTTCTGTTTCCGTATAATCTTCCGTAGCGTTTAAACCATACACTTGGAAACGGTTATATTCGATATCGCCGTTAGCCGAATATAGGGCAACAACGCCACCCATTGCCACGGGCTCCGAATATTCCAAAATCGGAGTCGTGCTGTAATCGGTCTTTCCGTTTTCATCTCCCTCCGAATAGCTGTCCGCAAAGAGCATAATCTTGCCGTCTCTCACGACGAGAGTAAGATAGATATTCCCTTCATCGAACGCATCCGGAAGCTGTACAGACGCCAATCTTTCGCCTTCATACTCGATGTATGCCTCGCGGCGGGAATTGATACCGGCGAACATTGCGCCCTCTTTCCCGCATTTTACGGAACCTCCGAATACAAAACCCAATTCCGCTCTGTTCAAAATATTGGTCTGACGAATTTTCTTAACATTCATCGTCGCAACAAATTCCGTAGCGGTAGCCGTGCTGTGACTCATGGTATACCCCTGAATCTGCATGGCATGAATCTCATATGCCGCCTTGTTGCCCTCGAAATACACGGGGGACGGTGCAGCATCCATCTGCTCGTTATAGATTGCGAGCTGCATATCGACGCCGACGTATACGGAAAGCACTCCTCCGTCTGTCATCACCGCCATGATGCGCAGCGGTTCATCCGGCAAATCCAATTGAGCATTTCCGAGAAGCTGCGTGCCCGAAAGCAATTCGAGCCTGCCCGAAGGGTAAAGCTTGAGCGAATAATCGCTGCCAAACCGAAGCGATACAGAACCGGACGAATCAGCCTCTTTAATAAGCACGGAATAATCGGCGCGGAAACCGCGGAATTTGCCTTGATTTGTTTTCAAAGTCGTTGTTTCCGCCGTTGCACTGTTCTGCGCGAACCCGCCGTTGACCATAGCCCACTGTCCGCCGCTGGTCTGATAAGATACCAAGCCGTACGAAGCGGAACCCTGCGAACTTTGTTCGCGGTAACCATACCCCGCGTGCGCAGAATAGCTGTCTCCGTCGTGAATCGCGTCGCCGAAGCAGAAATACTCATATTCCGCCGTTCCCTTGCCCTGGTTGAATACGCCCGCATACATATCCGAGAAATTACAGCACATTCCCTCTGCAAGCAAGGTAAAATCGTCCGCTTCCTGTAATTTATATTGCGCCGTCCAATAAGCGCCAACCCTTTCCAGCTGCAGGATAATTTTTCCCGGCACATCGGCAATTTGGCCGTATATCGTCTTCTGCCCGTTCAAGGACATTCCCAACACCAATTTCGAGCTGCCGCCGATAAAAGCTCTGCCGGCGAAGATAAAGCAATTTTCACTCTGCCATACCGTCAGGCCCA
>CAKNLK010000036.1 GCA_930989535.1 uncultured Clostridia bacterium
GCGACGGGGAACGCGATGGCGCAGCCGACGCCGCCGCCGATGACGGCGACCTTTTTCAGTCCGTCCACATGCGAAGGCTCGCCCAGGGGGCCGACGAAATCGTGAATATACTCGCCCTCGTTGAGGTGGTTGAGCCGCTCCGTCGTTCCGCCGACGATTTGGAAAATGATGGTAACGGTGCCCTTTTCCCTGTCGAAATCGGCGACCGTGAGGGGGATACGCTCCCCTTCCTCGTCCACGCGCAGGATGATGAACTGCCCCGGCTCCGCCTTTTTGGCGATGAAGGGCGCGTCCACTTCCATCAGCGTGACGGTGGGGTTGAGTTCCTGTTTTTTTACAATTTTATACATAACCTGACCGTCCTCTCTCTTGTTTGAAATCGTTCTGTTTTTACCGATATATAGTATAATCGACGGCGGCGCAATTTTCAAGTATTTTCGCCCGCGAAAATGAAATTCGGTTATTAAATTTTCTTATGCCTGCACAGAGGCGCATATCGGCATGCGAGCACTTTTGCTCTGCCCGCCGCCGGCCGCTGCACCAGCCGATGCACTTACCGCTACACCTGCCGCGGCAACTGCGCCGCCGGCCGCAAAATGCGGAAGCGCGCGCCGCATGCGGCGCGCGCCTTCTTACACGTTTTTGCAAACACGTATTTAAAATTCCGTTACTTTTGCCCGTCCATATCGGGGTGCATGTTTGCATACGCCTCCTCCTGCGCGGGCGTGGCGTTGTAGTAGCGCACGTTTTTATCCAGCGCGGCAATCTCCTCCATCTCTTCGTCCGTGAGGGAGAAGTCGAACACGTCAAAGTTGCTCTGAACGTGCGCAGGGTTCGACGAGCCGGGGATGACGATGAAGCCCTTCTGCATATGCCAGCGCAGGATAATCTGCACCGTGCTCTTGCCGTACTTTTTGCCCAGCTTTTCGAACACCTTTTCCTGCAGAAGCGCCTTGTCGCCGTGGCCGAGCGGGTACCAGCTCATCAGCTTTGTGCCATAGGGCGCGAGCTCCGCCATCACGTCCGCCTCCGTACAGTACGGGTGCGCCTCCAGCTGAATGACGTGCGGCTTGATTTCCGCCCCCGCGAGCAGTTTTTTCAGCTTTTCGCCGCGGAAGTTGGAGATGCCTATGGAGCGGATGATGCCCGCCTTGTACGCCTTTTCCAACTGGCGATACCCCGCCATCCAATTGCCTGCGGGCTGGTGGATGAACAGCAAATCGATGTAGTCCGTCTGCAAACGCTCGAGCGTCTTTTGCACGGCATCTTCCGCCTCGTACACGGTGGGCCAAAGCTTAGTACTCAGAAAGATATCCTCCCTCTTGACGCCCGAAGCCTTCATCGCACGGCCGACGGCGCGCTCGTTGACGTAGGCGTTCGCCGTGTCGATGAGGCGGTAACCGCACGAAAGCGCCGCCTTGACCGAATTTTCCGCCTGATCGGGCGAAAGCAAAAAGGTGCCGATGCCCATCGCGGGGATTTTAACTTTGTTGCTCAATTCAAATTCCAACATGAGAAAGACCTCCCTTATAATTTTTTTTGGTTTGATTCCGCGCTATTCGCTTTTCCGGATATACGGCGCGAGAAGGCGCTCCAATTCCAAATCGCACAGCGCGTCGGTGCGCTCGCTGGGAACGTACCTGCCGTCGGACATGCACCAAAAAATCATCATGCCGTACAGGCGGCTCATCAACAGCTCGGCAAGTTCCTCCACGGGCGCATCCTCGATAAGCTGCCCTTCCTCAATCGCCGCGCGCAAAATTGATTGCAGCGATTCGAGGTCGAACGCGAGCTTGCCCTTGCCCGTGTTTTCGGGCAGCGGCTCCGGCCCGACCACGTTCGCCACCCACTGGCGGCAAATCATGATGCCGTAGCGCTCGATGCACTGCATGAACTTGCGCGAAAAGCGGCGCAGGCGCTCGACGATGCCGACGCCCGCCATATTGCGCACCTCTTCCTCCAATTCGCGGAAGGAATCCTTGCTGATTTCCAGAACGACGTCCTCTTTCCGCTTAAAATAGGTGTAAAACGTGCCCTTTGCAACCCCGCTCGCCCGCGTGATGTCCTCGACGGATACGTTGTCGAACCCCTTTTCCGCGATGAGTTTTTCGCCCGCTTCCACGATTTTCTGCTTGGTTTTCAGCGCGGCGCTCTGCCGATTCGTCATGTCCCCTCCTCCTTTTGCGCCCTCATTGTAACATAAAACTGACTGAAAGTCAATGACTTTCAGTCAGTTTTTTAAATTATTTTTACGATTCCTGCCGCAAATTGAATTGCTGTTCCCCAATCGCCTGAAAAAGAGCAAAGAGGCACTCCCAACGGGAATGCCTCTCTATAATCGTACGGATATTTAATTTTTTACGGCGCGCACATCAATTTTCCGCGGCGGGAATTTCGATGCCGAACTCCTCTTTCGTCTCCTCGATGAGGCTGTCGCTCTCGCGGTGGCCGGTGACGAGCTGCGGGCTCATGTTCTTGTAGTCGCGCACGCCCGTGCCTGCGGGGATGAGCTTACCGATGATGACGTTCTCCTTCAAGCCGATGAGCGGGTCGACCTTGCTCTTGATAGCGGCTTCGGTGAGCACGCGCGCCGTCTCCTGGAAGGACGCGGCGGACAGGAACGAATCGGTGGACAGCGCCGCCTTGGTGATACCGAGGAGCACGCGCTTCGCGGTGGCGGGGCGGCCGCCGTT